>NZ_JBAURZ010000342.1:0-11288 GCF_049581445.1 Paraburkholderia sp.
GCCGCAGCCGCAGCCGCTGCCGCTTTCCGCGGGACGGGCGCTATCGAATCGCGGCTCGCGACTCATCGCCGGGGCTGGGGTGTCCAAGCGGCAGTGGGGCGCCTTTATGCCTGGCGTGCCGGACGTCTCGAAGTTTCCGGCGCGTGTCTGGAGCCGCCTGCATAACAAGTACTGGCGCCGCTTGCGGCCCGATCTGCTGACTTACGCGCCCGGTGGTGGCCTCGCGCTGCTGCGACACGCGTTGGCGGACTATCTGCGCACGTCGCGCTCGGTGCGCTGCACGCCGGAGCAGATCATCATCACCACGGGGATTCATCAATCGGTGGATCTGGCCGTGCGTTTGCTGTCGGATCCGGGCGACGTCATCTGGACCGAAGACCCCTGCTATTGGGGAGTGCGAAGTGTGCTGCACGTGTCGGGTCTGGAGTCGCGTCCCATCGCGGTGGATGCCGAGGGCATCAACCCCTCTACCGATGATCTCGCCCATCCTCCGAAGCTGATGCTGGTAACGCCCTCGCACCAGTACCCGCTCGGCATGGTGATGAGTCTCGCGCGTCGGCGCATGCTGCTCGAATATGCGCGCCAGCATCAATGCTGGATCATTGAGGATGACTACGACAGCGAGTTTCGTTATGGCAGCCGTCCGTTGGCGTCGCTGCAAGGACTCGATACGGCAGGTCAGGTGATCTATGTAGGCAGCTTCGGCAAGACGCTGTTTCCGGGTTTGCGGATCGGCTATCTCGTCGTGCCCGAGGGGTTGGCCGAGAGTTTTGCCACCGCCAGTGCTGAGCTGTACCGCGAAGGGCAACTGTTGCAGCAGGCCGTGCTCGCGGAATTCATCGCGGAAGGGCATTTCACGTCGCACATTCGCAAGATGCGCACGCTGTATGGGCAGCGTCGTCAGGCGGTGCTCGACGCCGCATTGCATCGCTATGGCGACGCGATGCCCGCAGTAGGCGGCGACGCGGGCCTGCACGTGGTGATGCAACTGCCCGAGGGCGCCGACGATCGTGCGGTCGCGGCGGCGGCGCTGGAGCGCAATATCGTCGTGCGGGCATTGTCGGGCTATTACGCGCAACCGGCGCGCGCACCGTCGGGATTATTGATTGGTTACGCGTGCGTGCCGGATGAGGAGATCGTGCCGGCCTTCAATACGCTCGCGGACGCGATCGACGCGACGCTCCCTGAGTTCGCGTGAAGACTGAAGGCCAGCTCATGCCGTTGCCCGCGACACGCGCGCCGATGCCGTCCACTACCGACCAGGCCGCAATAAAGAGCCCCGTGAGCAGAGCGAACGGCACGCTTTCGCCAACGCTCAGATCACCTTTGCACGCAGCCAGGAAGAGGCCAGATCGATGGCAGTGACGACAACGATCACCATAATCAGCACAGCAGCCGTAGACGCATAGTCGAACGAACGGATGGCCTCATATAGCACCACGCCGATCCCGCCCGCACCCACCATGCCCACCACCATCGCCGAGCGCACGTTCGATTCGAAGCGATAGAGCGCATACGAGATCCACAACGGCAAGACTTGCGGCAGCACCGCATAGATGATTTCGTCGAGACTCGTGGCGCCCGTGGCGCGCACGCCTTCCGCGGGGCGCGGATCAATGGCTTCGACCGCTTCGGCAAACAGTTTCGCCAGCACGCCGGTGGTATGTACCCACAACGCCAGCACACCCGCGAACGGACCAAGCCCGACCGCGACGATGAACAGCATCGCAAACACCATTTCGTTGATGGCGCGACAGGCGTCCATCAGGCGGCGTACCGGTTGCACGACCCATTGCGGCGCCATGTTGTGCGCGCACATCAGACCGCATGGCACTGCACAAACCAGCGACAACACCGTTCCCCACACCGCCACCGACAACGTCACGTACATTTCATGCACATACGAGCGCCACTCGGTGAAATCAGGCGGGAAAAAGTCTTTGGCAAACTGGCCCATATTGCCGCCATCCGACAACAGATCGAGCGGCCGCATATCAGCACCGTGCCAGCCGAAGCCGAGCACGGCGAACACAGCAATCCATCCGAGCAGCGACATCCAGCTGCGCTTGCCTGTTTTGGCGGCTACCGGCGCGCCGACAGGGGGCGTCGAACTCGCGCTCGAGTAGTTGGCGGCGCTCATTGCTTCGACGTGGCGGCGTTCAACGCGCTCAGCTTCGCGTCAAGTGCGGCCAGTTGCGTCTTGCGATCGTCGGCGGACAAGTGCGTATCCGCCTCGACCTTCTGCTTCTGCTGGAACAGTGCGACCGCACGGATCGGCAGCAACTGTGCATCGGACGAAGCGGCAAAACCGCCGTAACCGGTGATCGTCGCCATTACAGCCTTTTCATGCGGATCGGTCTTGGCGTAATTCAGGAAGAACGTGCGCACCTTATCCTTGGTAGCCTGCGGCAGATCCTTGCGCCACACGATCGGGTCCGATGCGATCGGCGCCGAAGTCCACAGCACGCGAACCTGGGCGAACTTGTCCGGATGCACTCGCTTCAGCGTGTCGAGCGTGTCGGTGTTGGTGGTCGCGATGTCGATCTTGTTGTTCACGATGGCGAGCATGTTTGCCTCGTGGCTCGACGGCAAGACGGCCTTGAACGACGTGTTGACCGGCGCGTTGTGTTTGGCGAACAGGTAGTAGCCAGGAATTAGCGTGCCCGAGGTGGAATTCGGATCGCCGAAGCCGAGCGTTACGTCCTTGGTATTCTTGAAGACATCGTCGAGCGTCTTGAAGCGGCTGTTGACGTTGGTGATCAGAATCGACTCGTAGGAGGAGCCGCCATTTGCATACACGACCTTGGCAAACACCTCGGCGTTGGAGCGATCCACGGCTTCTATCGCTGAGGCGTTGCCCAGGTAGGCCACCTGCACCTTGTTAAAACGCATGCCTTCGATGATGCCGGCGTAGTCCGTGGCGAAAAACGCCTTTACGTGCAGGCCGGTTTGCTTGCTCATGTCGTCGACCAGCGGTTGCCAGCGTTGCGAGAGTATCGCGGAGGAATCGGTCGAGATGATGCCGAGATTGAGGTCTTCGGCATGGGCAGCGATGCAGGCAAACGCCGCCGCACCGGCGATCAGTGAGCGCAGGAATTTCATGGTGGTCAATCCAGTGGCTGAAGTGAAAAAGGGCGTCGCGGCGTGTCAGGCAGAATGCGCGGGATCGAGCGCGAACGCGTAACGTTGTTGCGACGTGGGCGCATCCTCATGGGGTGGCTTGGCGCTGCTTACTGTTTCTTCGAGCAATTCGCGAGCGTCGTCGCCGTAAAGTTTTTGCAGCAGTACCGGCGTGAGCGCGGCGGATGGGCCGTCATAGACAATCTTGCCGCGTCGCAGCGCAACGGTGCGCGCGCAGTATTGCATCGCGATGTCCACCTGATGCAGCGACACCAGCACCGTCAGGCCGTGATCGCGATTGAGCGCGCGCAGCATGTCCATTACGCGGCGCGATGATTCGGGGTCGAGCGAGGCAATCGGTTCGTCTGCGAGCACAATGCGCGCACGCTGCACCAGCGCACGCGCCAGCGCGGCACGTTGCTGTTGTCCCCCGGAAAGCGTTGCTGCGCGTTCCTGCGCGTGTTCTGCGATTCCGACTTCGCCGAGCGCGGCGAGTGAGAGGGCGCGTTCGTCACGTGGAAAACGGCCAGTCACGCGCCGCCATAACGGAAGGCGTGAGAGGGCGCCAATCAGGACGTTGGATTGCACCGAAAGCCGGTTTACCAGATTGAACTGCTGGAACACGAAACCGATATCACGGCGAATCCGCCGTACCTCTCGCACGAGGCGGCCGTTTTGCTGGATCGGCCGACCCAGGATCGAGATTTGTGACGGTTGCGGATCGGAGACGGTAAAGCCCGCGATATGCCGCAGCAAGGTCGATTTGCCAGAGCCCGAGGCGCCGATCAGCGCCACCATTTCTCCAGATGCGACGCGCAGATCGATTTCGTCGAGTGCCTTGCGGCCGTTAGTGAACGTCTTGCTCAGGCGTTCGATGCGGATTGCTTCCATGCGTACCCCGTCAATGCATCCGGCAATTGCCGGAACGTGTGGCACATTCTAGGAAGCCTCTGTGACGGTTGAGTGAAGGTATCTCAACGTCTAGACGACTATATCTTTTAGGCGGCAATCACGCGGCTACTTCAGCCCATAGGTCAAGGGTCGATGTGTCAGCCGTGTGACACATCATGCGTGTCAGGCATGTCGTCGTCTAATATGCGCCGCGAACACGCTATATTGTCGAAAAGAACGCGTGTGCCGTCCCCAATAACCTTGCAAACACATTCGGCGTCGCCATGCAGGCCAAGGCTCTCAGTCTTCTCCCCGACACCTTTGCGGAGTACGAGGAACTCAAGATGATTCTCGACGCCGGCAGCGCGAGCTTCGAGGTCCGCACCTTATGCGAGGCGCACGTACACGGCAGGACCTTTCCGGTGCTGACGGCGAGCATCGGTTCGAATGATCCGCTGGCGCCGGCAATCGGCTTCTTTGGCGGCATCCACGGACTTGAGCGCATCGGCACGCAACTCGTGCTCGACTATATGCGGGCGTTGTTGTCGCGACTCGAATGGGACGAAGTGCTGATGCGGCAACTGCAATCGATTCGTCTGATCTTTATGCCCATCTGCAATCCGGGCGGCATGTGGGCTGCCACGCGAGCCAATCCGAACGGCGTCGACCTGATGCGCAACGCGCCACAGGACGCCGATGAACGCGTGCCTCCTCTCGCGGGCGGCCAACGTGTCGGCGCGTGGCTGCCGTGGTACCGGGGGCGGCTTGGCGCGCCAATGGAGGTCGAAGCCGCAGCATTGTTACGACTGGTCGACGAGGAACTCGCCTCGCGGCCGCTTAGCTTTGCGCTCGATTGTCACTCGGGCTATGGCTGGAGCGACAGCATCTGGTTTCCTTATGCGAGGACGCGCAAGCTGATGCCGCATCTGCCAGAGATGTACGCGCTCAAGACCATGTTCGAACGCGCGCATCCACACCACGGTTACGCTTTTGAGCCGCAAAGCCATCAATATCTGCTGCATGGCGATCTATGGGACTGCGCGTACGATCGCACCCCCTCGCCAAACGTCTTTTTGCCCATGACGCTCGAACTGGGTTCGTGGTTATGGATCAAGAAAAATCCGCGCCAGCTGTTTTCGCGCCAGGGTATGTTCAATCCGGTGAAGGCGCATCGTACGGCACGTGTATTGCGGCGCCACGCGAACCTGCTCGACTTCCTGACCCGTGCGGCTTTTGCATCGCAGCGCTGGCTACCGCAAGGCAGCCAGCGTCTGCAACTGTTGCAGACCGCGATTGAACACTGGTATCGGACCAAACCGGCATGAGCACGTGGATTCTGCTGCGTGGGCTTACGCGTGAGACCCGTCACTGGGGACGGTTTCCGGCTATTCTGCGCGACGCGGTGCAAACGGATAGTCTGTTGCAACTGGATCTGCCGGGTAACGGCGCGCTTGTGAGTCTGCGGGCGCCCGGCGAAGTCGCGCGGGTCGTGACGGCCGTGCGGCTCGCGGTATTGCAAAGCAGTGTGCCAGGCCCCTACCGTGTGCTGGCGATGTCGCTGGGCGGCATGGTCGCGACCGCGTGGGCTCAGCAGTATCCCGCCGAGATTGAACGGCTTGTGCTGATCAACACCAGTATGCGGCCGTTTAGCCGTGCGCCGGAACGTCTGCGTCCGCAAGCGTGGCCACGTTTGTTAAGCGTGGCGGCAAACTGGCGTCGCTCGCAGCAGGCCGAGGCAAAAGTTCATTGGTTGACCTGCAACAACCATGAAGAGCGTGAAAGTGATCTCGCTGCCTGGGTGGCGATCCGCGACAGCGCACCCGTGAGCCACGCCAACGCATTGCGCCAGTTGTGGGCGGCGGCCCGCTTCGATGCGGGGACAGTGGTGCCGCGCTGCGCGACACTGATTCTCTCCGCCGCGCAGGACCGGCTAGTCAATCCGGTGTGCTCGGCGAAACTGGCAGCGGCGTGGGGTGCGACGCATCGCCAGCATCCGTGGGCGGGTCATGATCTGCCGCATGACGATCCAGTGTGGACAAGCGAAGCGGTGGCCGAGTGGTTGCCGCAGGTCGCTGATACGGAACAGAACACGTTTTGACAGCCAGAGTTTCGAGTGGCGTCTGTCGCAGCAGAGGTGCGTATTTTGGCAGCGTTGGCGAAAACGATCTGTAAGCGCTGGGCCTTGCACGATACGCAGATATCAAGCGGCCGTCAGTGGTGACATCGACATTGATCAGGAGAAAACTGCATGGATTTACGTTTTGCTGTGCGCCGCAGATTGGCGCACGTCCTTAGAGGCGTATCGGTTGCCCTCGTTTGCAGTGCGCTGTCGTTGAGCGCGGCCCATGCGCAAACTGCCGTGTCTGCCGCGCTGACGCCAGCTGAAACGACTCATGTGGTGGCGGCGCTCAAGGCGAGCGGCACACAAATCTACGTCTGCAAACGCGATGCGAATCAACAGCTCGCTTGGGTGTTCAAGGCGCCGAGCGCGGACCTGTATGACGCTTCCGGGCAACTGGTCGTGAAGCACAGTGCAGGACCGACATGGCAGGCCACCGATGGCAGCAAGATCACCGGAAAGGTTCTGCAACAGGCGCCGAATCCGGATCAGTCAGACAGTATCCCGCTGTTGCTGCTGCAGGCGACCAATGCCGGCGGTCCCGGCCTGCTCGCGACAGTGCGCTATGTGCAGCGACTCGATACGCGAGGCGGCCTCGCACCAGGCAGCCCCTGTACGCAGGAAGGCGAGGAGGGGCGTAGCCCTTATCTGGCGGAATACCTGTTCCTTGAATGAACGCAGCCGCGTCTAACCGGACCTTGAACAGGCCGGCCGTTTATTCAGAAGGCATACCGCGCAACAAGGTCGATGTGCGGGTGCACATCGACTTTCGATTATCGGGCGCATAATTCCATTCTGACGATGCAGTCGATTGCCGCCCGTCGTGGAGGAGATCATGCAAGCGAAGAACGAAGAATCCGTCGCGCACCTGCTAAACGATGTCATCGAATTCGCGCGTGAGCGATTGCCGGAACCGGCGTTCGCTATCGTTGAACCCTTTTTGCTGCATTACTACGATTTCGTCGATGCCGACGATCTGCAAAGCCGTGCGATCGCCGACCTCTACGGCGCCGCGCTCGCGCATTGGCAAACCGCCCAGCACTTCGTGCCCGGCAGCGAACGGCTAAGGGTCTACAACCCCATTCTTGAGCAGCACGGCTGGCATTCGGACCATACGGTCATAGAGATCGTGAATGACGACATGCCGTTTCTGGTCGATTCGGTTTCGATGGCGGTCAACGGGCTGGGCCTCGCGCTGCATTCGGTCGTGCATCCGGTGTTTCGAATCTGGCGTGGCGCCGATGGCAGCATCGTGCGGGTAGGGCAGGGTGCCGAAGCTGCGGACGATGGCCAGTCGCAACTTACTTCGTTCATTCATTTCGAAGTCGATCGATGCGGCGATGCCGCAAAACTCACCGCGCTCAGGGACGATATCGCCAAAGTGTTAGGCGACGTGCGTGCGGCGGTGGAGGATTGGCCGAAAATCGTCGACATGGCGCGTGCCACGATCAAGGACATGAAAGCGCGCGATACGGGCGTGGAAGGTATCGAAGCGCGTGCCTTTCTCGAATGGATGGTCGATAACCACTTCACGTTTCTCGGCCAGCGCGACTACGAACTGGTTTCCCGTGACGGGGGCTTCGGTCTGCGCGCGGTGCCTGAGTCGGGCCTCGGCATTCTGCGCGATACGTTGCGGCCGGTCGGCGCAGCGGAGGTCACGCCTTTACCGCCAGCCGCCGCGCAGATCATTACGGGCGCCTCGCCGATCTTCCTGACCAAAGCGAATTCGCGGGCCACAGTCCATCGGCCTGGGTATCTGGATTACGTGGGCATCAAGCTGACCAGCGCGGACGGCAAGACCATTGGCGAGCGGCGCTTCATTGGGCTTTACACGTCGACCGCGTATCTGGTTTCAGCCGCTGAGATTCCGATTGTGCGGCGCAAATGCGCGAATATCGTGCGGCGCGCGGGTTTTTTGCCCAAGGGACATCTGGCGAAATCGCTGGTGACGGTGCTGGAAACGTATCCACGGGACGAACTGTTTCAGGCCGAAGAAGATCAGCTCTATGACGTCGCCCTCGGTGTGCTGCGTCTTCAGGAACATCAACGCACGCGACTCTTCGTACGGCGTGATCGCTTCGACCGCTTTGTTTCGTGCCTGGTGTTCGTGCCGCGCGACAAGTACAACACCGATCTGCGGCGGCGCATTGCCAGGTTGCTGACGAGCGCATTCAACGGTGCCAGTGTGGAGTTCACGCCGCTTCTGTCCGAATCTGCATTGGCTCGCATTCATTTCGTCGTGCATGCCGAGCCCGGTGCGATGCCGGATGTCGACACGCGCGAACTCGAAGCGCGTCTCGTGCAAGTAACGCGCCGCTGGCAGGACGATCTGGCCGACGCGCTACTCGATGCGTTTGGCGAAGAGCAAGGCAACCGTTTGCTGCAGCACTACGCTGATTCGTTTCCTGCGGGTTATCGTGACGACTATCCAGCACGCACGGCGGTGCGTGACATCGAATTGATCGAACGCCTGCAGGGCGGCGATCGCATCGCGATGAATCTGTATCGGCCCATCGAATCCGGGCCGCGTGCGTTTCGCTTCAAGGTGTACCGGGCGGGGCTGCCGATCGCACTCTCGCGCAGCTTGCCGATGCTCGAACATCTGGGCGTGCGTGTCGACGAGGAGCGGCCGTATCTGATCGAAGCGCTCGACGCGACGCCGGCATGGATTCACGATTTCGGGCTGGAACTCGCGGACGATACGGAATTCGACATCGAGCACGCGAAAAACCTCTTTGAGGATGCCTTCGAGCAGGTCTGGACCGGCGAGATCGAAAGCGACGATTTCAACCGGCTTGTCCTGCGGGCACAACTCGGTGCGCGTGAAGTGACGATCCTGAGGGCGTATGCGAAGTATCTTCGCCAGGTGGGTTCGACGTTTAGCGACGCGTATATCGAACGCGCCGTGACGGGCAATCCTGCGATTGCGCGCAAGCTCGTCGAACTCTTCGTCGCGCGCTTCGATCCGGTGCTCGGTGATACACGTGAAGCGCGGGTCGAACTCCTGCTCAAATGGATCGACGCTGCGCTCGACGAGGTGCCGAACCTCGACGAGGACCGCATTCTGCGACAGTTCCTCGGCGTCATCAACGCGACCCAGCGGACCAATTACTACCGGCTGGATCAGCACGGACATCCAAAGCCCTACCTGTCGTTCAAATTCAATCCGGCGCGCGTGCCTGGCTTGCCGGAGCCGAAGCCGATGTTTGAGATCTGGGTGTACTCGCCGCGCGTGGAAGGGGTGCATTTGCGCGGTGGACGTGTAGCGCGGGGCGGCCTGCGCTGGTCGGACCGGCGCGAAGACTTCCGCACGGAAGTGCTGGGCCTGATGAAAGCGCAAATGGTGAAGAACGTCGTGATCGTACCGGTGGGTTCGAAGGGTGGTTTCGTGGTGAAGAACCCGCCGCAGCCCAGCGATCGCGAAGCGTGGATGCGCGAAGGCATTGCCTGCTATCAGACCTTCCTGCGCGGCTTGCTCGATGTGACGGATAACCTGTCCGGCAACGAGATCGTGCCGCCGCCCGACGTGGTGCGTCACGATCCCGACGATCCGTATCTGGTGGTCGCCGCCGATAAGGGCACCGCGACGTTTTCCGACTATGCGAACGCGATCTCCCAGGAATACGGTTTCTGGCTCGACGATGCGTTTGCGTCCGGTGGCTCGGTTGGCTACGACCACAAAAAAATGGCGATCACCGCACGCGGCGCGTGGGAGTCGGTGAAGCGACATTTCCGCGAGATGGGCGTCGATACGCAGACGATGGATTTCACGGTAGTGGGTGTGGGCGATATGTCCGGCGACGTGTTCGGCAACGGCATGCTGCTGTCGCCGCATATCAGGCTGGTTGCGGCCTTCGACCACCGGCATATCTTCCTCGATCCGAATCCAGACACCGCAGCAAGTCTGACCGAACGCGGCCGACTGTTCCTGCTCGAACGCTCCAGTTGGGCGGACTACGATCCGTCCGTCATTTCTGCGGGTGGCGGCATATTTCCGCGCACCGCCAAGACAGTGCCGGTCTCGGCTGCCATGCAGGCGGTGCTGGGTATCAGCGCGGCGGCGCTCGCGCCCACTGAACTGATCCGCGCCATTTTGCAGGCTCCTGTGGATCTGCTCTACAACGGTGGCATTGGCACGTATGTGAAGGCGAGCCGCGAGACACACTTGCAGGTCGGCGATCGCGCCAATGATGCTGTACGCGTGAACGGCGCGGATCTGCGCTGCAAGGTGGTGGCCGAGGGCGGCAATCTCGGTCTCACGCACCTTGGACGCATTGAATTCGCGCTACGCGGTGGCCGGATCAATACGGATGCCATCGATAATTCAGCCGGTGTCGATTGCTCTGATCATGAGGTCAACATCAAGATTCTGCTCGGTCTGGTGGTGACGGACGGCGAAATGACCGAGAAGCAGCGCAACGCACAACTGGCCGAAATGACTGATGAGGTGGGTCTGCTGGTGCTGCAGGACAACTACTATCAGACGCAGGCGCTCTCGATTGCAGGACGTTATAGCGTGGAGCTGTTCGATGCGGAGACGCGCTTCATGCGCTGGCTCGAACGGGCGGGCCGGTTGAATCGTGTGATCGAATTCTTGCCGACTGACGAAGAGATCGCGGAACGACTGGCGGCGAAGCAGGGACTGACCTCGCCTGAGCGCGCGGTGCTGCTCGCCTACAGCAAGATGTGGCTATACGATGCGTTGCTCGACTCCAGCATGCCGGAAGATCCGCTGGTGAGCGACATGCTGATCGAGTATTTCCCGAAACCGCTGCGCGAGCGCTTCAGTGAACCGATGCAGCGTCACCCGCTGCGGCGTGAAATCCTCGCGACGTATCTGACGAATGCGCTGGTTAACCGCGTGGGCTGTGAATTTGTGCATCGGTTGATGGAGGAGACCGACGCGCAGCCTGGTGAGATCGTGCGGGCCTGCATCATGGCGCGCGATGTGTTCGATCTGGACCAGATCTGGCGCAGCATCGACGCGCTCGATAATCGCGTTGCCGACGATGTGCAGGCACGCATGTTCGTCGACGTGGCCCGCCTCGTCGAAAGTGCGGCACTGTGGTTCCTGCGGCAATTGCAGTCGGGCGCCGTGACTGACGTACCGGGGCTGTTGGCGCGTTGCCGCGATGCGGCGCAACGCCTGGCCTCGCAA
>NZ_JBAURZ010000343.1:0-64054 GCF_049581445.1 Paraburkholderia sp.
CACGCTTTACCAAAGGGGCAACTGCTACTGTGGGTCCGCCGGGGGCGCTCGACCCGTCACAGTGTTTGAACGCCGAGCCTGATGTGCGGTAGCTCGTCCGTTACAAAGGGATCCCGGTGGCGGTGCCCGCCACGGAAATGGCACAGGAAGATGAGCGGCGTGCCCGCTTCTGCACCGGGGAGCCTTTACGCGTAACGAATTCCGCTGGGCTGGACGAAACGGGTAGAGCGGTGCTGGGTAGAAGGGTGGACCGACCCCTGCGAACCCGCAGCACCGGTCCCCCTTGGTAAAGCGTCGTGAACTGACGCCACCTGTCAGAGATTGATCCTTTTGCGCTCACCTTTGATCCATTCGGGACTGGGAGAACGTAACGCCTCAACTTAAAGTTGCGGCTCCTATCCACACATCGAAGGAACCCTTCATGACGAAGATCGATCAAGTCCTCCAGTCAGGCAACAGTCACGCCACGGTTAATCGTGACCCCAACGTCCCGCGCGGTGAGTACGGCGCCCTTGACCTCAAGCTGTCAGCGTCCAGCAATGAAGATCGCGAGTTCATCGGCACCGGACTGCACCCGAGAGCCGAGCAACTGTTTTCGGGCGCGTGGTCGGCCTGTTACATCAGCGCGTTCGAGATTGCAGCCTCAATGAAGAAGGTCACGCTGCCGTCCGACTACTCCTTGGACATCCAGGTGAGCATTGGGTCGGTTGGGGCAGGCCATTGCCTTGGTGCCCAGTTCACCATCCGCGCGCCGGGTCTGGCCAAGGAAGTCGTCGAGTCACTCGCGCACCAGGCCCATCAACTCTGCCCGTACTCGAAGGCTGTGCGCGGCAACATCGAGGTCGGCCTGAACGTTATTACGGTGTGATCGGATAAGCCATGCGGATTTCGCCAAATAGCTTTTGGAGAATCTGGACACCGCAAGCCTGTTAGTCACGCCCATTTAATATCGCATGCGATGACATCGTATCCGATGTATAACCGGGGATATTTACCGCCCCATGCAACGCGTGCGAGCACATGGCATGCGCTTTAAAGACGCTTAATACCCTTATTAACGAAGGAATTCATCGTGGAAAAGATCGAAAAAGTTCTCGCCTCAGGCAACACCCACTCTACGGTCAATCGCGACCCCAAGCTCCAGCGCGGCGAGTTTGGCGTCTTTGACCTCAAGCTGACAGCACCCGGCGTTGAAGACGTCGAGTTCATCGCCACCGAACCGCACCCGACAGCAGAGAAGTTGTTTGCTGGCGCCTGGTCGGCCTGTTACACCACCGTGTTTGGGATTGTGGCCTCGATGAAGAAGGTTACGCTACCGGTCGACTACTCCGTGGACATCACGGTCAACATTGGGCAGACCGGTGCCGCGTGGTTCCTCGGCGCCGAGTTTACCGTTCGTGTGCCGGGTCTGGCTCAGGACGTCGTCGAGGAACTCGCGCACCTGACTCATCAGATCTGCCCGTACTCGAAGTCCGTGCGAGACAACATCGAGGTCAGCACGCGCATCGTCACGGTGTGATTCGATAAGGCGCGCGTGCCACCTACGTCTTTTAACGTCGGTGACTGTGCATCCCTCCGTCGCTGGGCTGTCGTGCATCGTCGCTCTTCATGCGCCGGCCACAGCGTCGGATGGGTC
Source organism: Paraburkholderia sp. (assembly GCF_049581445.1). GTDB lineage: Bacteria > Pseudomonadota > Gammaproteobacteria > Burkholderiales > Burkholderiaceae > Paraburkholderia. The sequence goes on from NZ_JBAURZ010000343.1 coordinate 1,637, forward strand.
GTGGTTGAGTTACTAAAAGAGGATGGAAGCAATGTTCAGTCATTTAGTGATCGGCACCAACGACCTGGAAAAAGCAAAACTTTTCTACGATGCGGTGCTGGGCGCGCGCAGCCATTGTGAAGGTCTCAGCGATAACAACGAAAAGCGGCGGCGCTATGTCTATATTACCGACACCGGGCTGTTTATCCTGAGTTACTGACCGACGTGGATTGGCTTCAGGCCCGGGGTGGCTGTGGCGCTACGTCCCGTTCCTGCTGATCGCCGCATCGGTTCATTTGCTGAAGCAGCGGGATCGCTTTAGTCCTCTTACGGCAAAACCGATACATCGGTAACCACACCGAGTACGCCGCGAACCGCCGAGCGCGGATCGTCGGGAAACGGATGTCGGCTACAGGCAGAGATTGCTCCTTTTGAGCGCGCCTTTGATCCATTCACGACTCGTCGAGCGTAACGCCTCAATTTAAAGTTTGGGTTCCTATTCACCCATCGAAGGAATTCATCATGGAAAAGATCGAAAAAGTTCTCGCCTCAGGCGACACCCACGCCACGGTCAATCGTGACCCCAATGTCAAGCCCGGCGCCCTCGACCTCAAGCTGTCGGGTCCGGGCGTTGAAAGCATGGAGTTCCTGGCCGCCGACCTGCACCCAAGAGCCGAGCAGCTGTTTTCGGGCGCGTGGGCGGGCTGTTACATCACAAATTTCGGCAGGGTGGCCGCGATGAAGAAGGTCACGCTACCGTCCGACTATTCCGTGGACATCGACGTAAGCATTGGGTCGGCCGGTGGCGGGTATTGCCTGGGAGCCGAGTTCACCGTCCGCGTGCCGGGTCTGGCAACGGAAGTCGTCGAGGAGCTCGCACAGCTGACCCACCAGAACTGCCCGTATTCGAAGGCTGTGCACGGCAACATCGAGATCAGCATGAATATCGTCACGGTGTGATCGGATAAGGCACGCGCGTCTCATCAGACATCGTTTCACATCGGTGATTGTGCATCGCTCCGTCGCCGGGCCGTCGCGCATCGTCGCTCTTCATGCACGTCGGGCACAGCATCGGATGCCAGGCACCGGCCAAAGAGGATACAGATGAAATCCAAGGATCAACCGGCACCCACAAATCCGACGCTCGCCGACTACCTGTGTTTTGCGGTTTACTCCGCGAACCTGGCGTTCGGCAAGGGATACAAGCCGATACTAGAAGTGCTTGGGCTCACTTACACGCAATACATCACGATTGTTGCGCTTTGGGAGGGAGGCAACCAGACCGTCGGCGGTCTGGGCGAGAAGCTTTTTCTCGAATCCAACACGCTTACGCCGATCCTGAAGAAGCTCGAGTTGATGGGTTATCTGGAAAGGCAGCGCGATCCCGCAGACGAGCGTCAAGTGCGGGTCAAGCTCACGAAAGACGGTCGACGGCTGCGCGAAAAAGCCCTGACTATGGATCTCTCTGAGGCGACTGGCCTCGCGCCAGACAAATTCGCTATAGTGCAGAAGGCGATCGTGGCGCTGCGGGACAATCTTATTAACTCAGTCCAAAACGGCGAAAGAGCGCTTAACGCTCGTATTGCGGCTATGAATGGGGATGTCCGACATGGAATACCAGACTGACTGGCTCACCCGGTTCATGGAACTCGTGACCGTCACCGGGAAACTGCAAACTCGGTGTGCGTTGGGAGCACCGTGGGCAAAAAAATACACCCAGGCCGGAGCTCAGGAAATACCGTATCACATCATCTTGGCCGGCAAGGCCATACTCGAGAATTCGGATGATGGTGCAACCTATGAATTACGGGCGGGCGACATCGTGTTACTGCCGCACGGTTCGGCGCATGTGTTGCACGACGGTAGCGGCGTGGCACCGGTTCCGTCCAAGGAACGTGCTTCGGGCAGTTTCCTTGTTAGCGAAAATGGTGGCACTGGCGAGGCGCTGGACATGTTGTGCGGGCGATTTTTCGTCGCGCCGCCTCATGACCGGTTAATCCGCAGCTATCTTCCGTCGGAACTCGTGGTACGCACCGAAGACATCGGCACCGCTGCACAGAGCCTGCCACAGGCCGAACGTCTGAGTCGGCTCGTCGCGCTCATGCGCGCCGAGGCGATGGACAACGCAGTGGGCGGCGGCGCGATCCTTAACGCGCTTTCGTCTGCGCTGTTTGCGTTGACGCTGCGGGCGGCCGGTGAGGCCGGTCAGGCACGTACCGGGATGCTGGCGCTCGCCGCTCATCCAAGGCTCGCGCCTGCGGCCGCTGCAATGTTTAACGACCCAGCTCGAGCGTGGACGCTTCCCGAACTGGCCGAAATATGCTGCATGTCGCGCGCCACGCTCATGCGGCAGTTTCAGGCCAGTCTTGGCCACTCCGTGATGGATCTGCTGACCGATATCCGAATAAGCGCCGCTGCGAACGCCCTGCGAAAATCTACATCGTCCACCGAGGCAGTTGCTGATCTCGTCGGGTACCAGTCGGTGTCTGCGTTTCGGCGCGTGTTTACTGAGCGGATGGGGATGACGCCGGGCGACTGGCGGCAGCACGCGCTTAAGGGTGGCGCACCGCATTTATCGGATGACGAGTCAGGCGGAGTTGGGGATCGCGATCGCGCGAGCGAGTGAATGTGGGACCACCCGGCGAGCGTCCGGGTTCGGGGTGGCTGTGGGGGCAACGTCCCGTTCCTGATGAAGGACGTCGTGCTGGTCGCTGCATCAGTTTTTTTACTGAAGCAGGATCTCGAGCGGGGCCGTGTCTCTTCGAAGAGAGCCTAAGTCGAACGGACCTTATGTGCGCCCTCCGCCACGTATCGCCCTGGTCTTTCCACGCCTGGCGGCGATGCGCCATTTCGTCCCCTTGAACGTTGTCTTGCATTGAGTGTCTGCCCCAATGCCGCGCGCCGCTGGACGTCGAAGGGGGCGTGCGCCTTTGCGGCAGGCGAATTGTCGGGAGGTGGATGCTGGTTGCAGCCTGAGATTGATCCTTACGAGCACGCCTTTGATGCATTCACGACTCGGCGAACGTAATGCCTTAATTTAAAGTTTCGACTCCTAACCACGCACGGAAGTAATCCAAAATGAGCCGTATCTCCGTACCCGACGTCGCATCCGCCACTGGTGCCGTTGCCGAAGCCCATGCCGTGACCAAAAAACTGACGGGTGGAGTTGTTCCGAATCTGTTTGCCGCGGTCGGGGCTCTGTCCCCCGATGTCCTCAAGGCCTATATGAATGCTGAAATGGTTCTTGGTGCAGGCACGATTGGCGATAAGGATACCGAAACGATCAAGGTTATCGTCAGCGAACTGAACGGCTGCGACTATTGCGTTGGCGCGCACGTCATGCTGGGGAAAATGGTGGGCCTTTCGCCAGAATCGATCAAGCAAATCCGCGCATGCAATCCCACGGGGGACGCAAAGCGTGATGCGCTAGTGCAGTTTGTGCGGCTCATTCAGCAGAGCAGCGGCACGATCACTGTTGAGCAGTTGGCGGCAGTCAGGGCGGCCGGTTACAGCCATGAGCAACTGGTTGAAATTGCGCTCGCGATCGCACTGACGGTGTTTACCAATACCTTCAATCGTATCAACGACACGACGCTAGACGTGCCGTACGCGGATTGATGTAGAGGGCGACGCAACGAAGCTGAGTGCGTTCGACGGTTCGACCGTCAGGTCGTCCGTCAGCAACGAAACCTGTAATCAAGTGCATCTGCACCCAATTGGACTGTCACTATGTGGATCGTCAGGATCGCACTCAGAAGACCCTATACCTTTATCGTCCTCGCGCTGCTGCTCGGCATAATCGGGCCGCTCACCGTGCTCCGTACGCCGACGGATATCTTTCCCAATATCAACATTCCGGTCGTCAGCGTCATCTGGAACTATAGCGGCCTGCCACCGAACGAGATGGGCAACCGAATCACCGGCAACTTCGAGCGGTTCACGCTCATCACGGTTAATAATATCGAGCATATCGAATCGCAGTCGCTCTCGGGTGTTGCGGTTATTAAGTACTTTTTTCGTCCCGGCACGAACATCGATCTGCCGGTGAGTCAGTTGACGGCGGGTGCACAAACGTGGCTCAAGCAGTTGCCGCCTGGCATCACGCCGCCGCTTATCGTCTCCTATAACGCCTCCAGCGTCCCCATCATCCAGCTGGCGCTTTCCAGTAAGACGATTCCGGAGCAGGGTCTTTTCGACCTCGCCAACAATTTCGTCAGGACTCAGCTCGTTGGCGTTGCGGGCGCATCCATTCCGTATCCGTACGGGGGACGTACACGCCAGGTGCAGGTCGATCTCGACCAGCGGCTGCTGCAGGCGCGCGGCGTTTCGGCCGATGACGTCGTCAACGCGATCAACGCGCAGAACCTGATCATTCCGGCCGGCACCGAGAAGGTAGGCGAATTCGAGTACAACATCAAACTGAACGGTAGCCCGGTTGCTGTTCGGGACCTCAACGACCTGCCGATCAAAACGGTCAACGGTACGCTCGTCTACGTCCACGACGTGGCGCATGTGCGCGACGGGGCGGCCCCGCAGACCAACATCGTCCGCGTCGACGGCCAGCACGCGTCGCTAATGACGATCCAGAAGACAGGCACCGCGTCGACCCTCGATATCATCGGCCAGATCAAGGCGTTGCTGCCATCCGTGCGAAACGCGTCACCGTCCGCGCTCGACATCCAGCCGATCGGCGATCAATCGGTATTCGTCAAGTCGGCCATCAGCGGCGTGGTCCGTGAAGGAGTGATAGCCGCGGCGTTGACCGCGCTCATGATCCTACTGTTCCTCGGAAGCTGGCGCTCGACGCTCATCATCACCATTTCGATCCCGCTGTCGGTGCTGTGCTCGCTGATCGGGCTGTCGCTTCTCGGCGAGACGATCAACATCATGACGCTGGGGGGGCTGGCGCTCGCCGTCGGGATTCTGGTCGACGATGCCACGGTCGCCATCGAAAGCATCAATGCCCATCTCGAGCGTGGCGCTGAAGTCGAGACTGCCATCCTGTCAGGCGCTCAGGAAATCGCCGTGCCGGCGTTGGTCGCTACACTGTGCATATGCATAGTTTTTGCCCCGATGTTCTTCCTGCCCGGCGTCGCGCGCTATCTCTTCGTGCCGCTGGCGGAGGCGATCGTCTTCGCCATGCTCGCGTCCTATGTGCTCTCCCGCACGCTGATCCCCACCCTCGCGAAGTACTGGCTGCGGATGCACGAGAGGCACGACGCGGAGCACGGCTCGCGCAATGCGTTCGTCAGACTGCAGGATGCCTTCCAGCGTGGCTTCGAGGCACTGCGGTTGCGCTACCACCAGCTCCTGGCGCGCATGATTGCACGGCGCCGCGTCTTCATCCCAGTGTTTCTCGGCTGCATGCTGGCATCACTTGCGCTCGTTCCGTGGCTCGGCAACAACTTCTTTCCGTCGGTCGACAGCGGTCAGATCAAGCTGCACCTGCGCGGCCATGCCGGCCTGCGGGTCGAGGAAACCGCGCGACTCACTGATGAGGTCGAGGCGACCGTTCGAAAAACCATTCCGGGATCCGAAATATCTAGTGTCGTCGACAATATCGGCCTGCCGGTGAGCGCCCTCAACCTCTCCTACAGCAACTCCGCGCCGACTACCGCCGCCGATGCCGACATTCTTATCACGCTGAAAGAGAAGCATCGTCCGACCGCGGACTATGTGCGTCAGTTGCGGGCATCGTTGCCGCAGGCGTATCCGGGCGTGAGCTTCGCTTTCCTGCCGGCCGACATCGTCAGCCAGATCCTGAACTTCGGTGCCCCGGCGCCTATCGATATCCAGGTCAGCGGATTCAACGTTGAGGCCAACAACGCGTTCGCGCAGCAACTGCTGGCGCAGGTGCGGCACGTGTCGGGCATTGCCGATGTGCGCATCCAGCAGGACCTCGACTATCCGGAGTTCGACGTCAAGGTCGACCGCAGCCGCGCGCAGGATGTGGGCCTGTCCCAGCGCGAGGTGGCCAACGACCTGCTGTTCACGCTGACGGGCAGCTTCCAGACCAACCCGACGTTCTGGCTCGATCCGAAAAACGGCGTCTCGTATCCGATCGTCACCCAGACGCCGCAGCCGCAGCTCGATTCCCTGGACACGCTTCGCAACGTGCCGCTCACGGCCGCTGGCGGCCAGCCGAATATCCTGGGGGCAGTGAGCACGATCACGCGCAGCGTGGGACCGGCTGTGGTCTCGCACTACAACGTGAAGCCGACGATCGACATCTACGCGGCCGTGCAGGACCGCGATCTCGGTGGTGTTGCAACCGACGTCAACAAGATCGTCGAAGCGGCGAAAACGAATCTGCCGCGCGGCTCGTCCATCGTGGTGCGCGGCCAGGTACAGACGATGAAGACGTCCTTCACGGGCCTCTACGGCGGTCTCGCTTTCGCGATCCTGCTCGTCTATCTGCTGATCGTCATCAATTTCCAGTCCTGGACCGACGCCTTCATCATCATCACGGCGCTGCCCGCCGCGCTGGCAGGCATCGTCTGGATGTTGTTCCTGACCCGCACGCCGCTCTCCGTGCCGGCGCTCACCGGCGCAATCATGAGCGTCGGCGTCGCGACCGCAAACAGCATCCTGGTGGTGAGCTTCGCCCGCGATCGTCTGCTTGAGGTGGGCGGCGACGCGTCGAGGGCAGCGACGGACGCCGGCTTCGCCCGCTTTCGCCCCGTGCTGATGACGGCACTCGCGATGGTCATCGGCATGGTGCCGATGGCACTGGGCCTCGGCGACGGCGGCGAACAGAACGCGCCGCTTGGCCGCGCTGTCATCGGCGGCCTTGCTTTCGCCACCGTTGCCACGCTGTTTCTCGTGCCCGCTGTGTTCAGCCTGATCCACGGCGGTGAGAAGAAGGCGAGGGCACCTGGCTCCACGCAACAACGAGTATTGGATAGGGAGTTTGAACATGAGTGAAAATCAACTGCAGGGGCGCAAGCTGCTGCCGCTGTGCGGCGCGTTCCTCGTGATCGGCACGATCGCCTGGGGCATCTGGTCGCGTAACAGTGCCGAGGCGGCGCTCGTCAAGGTAACCGACGACGAGGCGCTGCCGACCGTCTCCGTGATCACGGCCGCCGCCGGCCCCGCCGACGAAGCGCTCGTGCTGCCCGGCACGGTGCAGGCCGAATCCGAGACGCCGATCTACGCGCGCACTAGCGGCTACCTGAAGCGCTGGTACACCGACATCGGTACGCGCGTGAAGGCCGGGACGCTCCTGGCCGAGATCGACTCGCCCGAAGTCGACCAGCAGCTCCGCCAGGCCAAGGCTGACCTGACAACAGCAAACGCGAACAACCTCATTGCGCAGCAAACGGCGAAACGCGTCCACGCGTTGCTGCCGACGCAATCGGTCTCAGCCGAGCAGGATGATCAGGCTACCAGCGATGCCACGGCCAAGGCCGCGCTCGTGGCCGCCGCTGAGGCGAACGTCGAGCGTCTGACTCAACTGGTCGGGTTCGAGCGGGTCGTGGCGCCCTATGACGGCGTCGTCACGGCGCGCGAAACCGACGTCGGCAACCTCATCAATGCCGGCAGCGGCAGCGGGCCAGAGCTGTTCCGCGTTGCCGACACCAGCAAGCTCAGGGTCTATGTCCAGGTGCCGCAGAGTTACGCGGCGCTCGTGAAGCCCGGCGTCACGGCTACGCTGCAGTTCCCGGAATATCCGGGACGGACTTTCCCGGCGAACTTCACGCGCTCCGCCGACGCAATCAATCCGGGAGCGCGGACCCTGCTCGTCGAGCTCGAAGCCGACAACGCGGGCGGTGAGCTGTTTCCAGGCGGCTATACCGAGGTCCACTTCAAGGTGCCGGTCGCGCAGCGCGGCGTGAACATTCCGGCCAACGCGCTGCTGTTTCGCGCCGAAGGGGTGCGCGTGGCAAGCCTCGCAAGTAGCAGTGGCCTCGTCACGCTGCATACGGTCACGCTAGGCCGCGATTTCGGTCCGACAGTCGAAGTCACGACCGGGGTGGCGCCAGGCGAGAAGATCATTCTCAACCCTCCTGCTTCACTCGCTGACGGCGAGCGCGTGCGGGAGCAGATCGATCGCAATCCGGCGCCAGGAGGCCGTTCATGAAGCGACTTCTGAAATTCAGCGTACCGCTCGTCGCGTGCCTGCTCTGCGCCTGTGATTTCGCGCCGACGTACGTGCCGCCACCCGTGGCGACGCCGATCGACTTCAAGGAGTCCGCGGGCTGGACGCTTGCGGCGCCAAAGGATTCGGCGCCACGCGGTCAATGGTGGCGGATCTTTCAGGACCCGGCGCTCGACCGTCTGGAAGACCAGGTGAGCGCCGCGAACCAGAACCTGAAGGTTGCCGTCGCCCAGTACGACGAAGCACGCGCCGACGCAAGGACGGCGCGGGCCGACTATTACCCCACGCTCGACGCGAGCGGGTCCGCATCGCGCGAGGGCCTGTCGCGCGAGGTGGCGAATCCGTTGCCGAACCGATCCTTCAAGAACTACAGCCTCGGACTCGACTTCGATTACGAAATCGACGTCTGGGGCCGCGTGCGCAACCAGGCCAAGGCCGGCGTGGACCGGGAACAGGCCAGCGCCGCCGATCTCGCAACGGTGGATCTGAGCCTCCATGCCGAGCTCGCCAGCGACTACTTGATCCTGCGCGGCGACGATGCCGAACAGGACGTGCTCGACCGGACGGTCGAAAACTATCGCAAAGCGCTGGAGCTTACGCAGGCAAGGTTCAACATCGGGTACGCGGCAAAGCCGGACGTCTCCGCTGCAGAGGCGCAATTCGAAAGCGCCACGACGCAGGCCACCGAAATCCGGCTGAAGCGCACGAACCTCGAACACGCCATCGCGATCCTCACGGGACAGCCGCCGGCGGGCTTCGCGTTGCCTGAAAACAAGCTCGATGCAACGCCGCCTGACATCGCGCCGGTACTGCCGGCCGCTCTGCTCGAGCGGCGTCCCGATGTCGCGGCGGCGGAACGCCGGGTCGCGGCCGCCAATGCGGACATCGGCGTCGCCAAGGCCGCCTATTACCCGGCCTTCAATCTGAACGCGCTTCTCGGTGTCGAGGCCGCCATGCCAAACCACCTCTTCACGGCGCCTGCAGAAGCGTGGTCACTGGGCCCTTCCGCCGTCGTGAACCTCCTCGACGGCGGCAAGCGTCGCGCGCTCAATGACCGCGCCCGTGCCTCCTATGAGGAGGAGGCGGCGCAATACCGCCAGACTGTGCTCGATGCGTACGGCGAGGTCGAGGATAGTCTCGCGTCGCTGCGCCTCCTCGCTCGCGAGGCCACCAGCCAGCAGGCCGCCGTGACCGCCGCCGCCGATTCGACAGCACAGGCGACGCATCTCTATTCCGGAGGGCTGGCCAACTACTACAACGTCATCGAGGCGCAGAACATCGAACTTACCGCGCGGCTGACGCAGGTCGACATCACGACGCGCCGGATGACCGCCGACGTCTCGCTTATCAAGGCGCTTGGCGGCGGCTGGCAGCGCAAGGACGCGCTGGCATCCGGCACCGCTACCGACTAGTTGCCTTGCTTCATCGCCGAAACCATCCCTCTTTGCAGGCGGACGCCGAGTATGGATACCATCAGAAACATGAAAGCCTTTGTCGCAGTGGCGGACACGGGCAGCTTTACGAAAGCGGCACATCAGCTGTCAGCGACGCTGCCTGTGATATCGCGCGTGGTGACCGAACTCGAAGGCCATCTGCGCACCCGGCTCCTGAACCGCACGACGCGTCGAGTCGCACTGACCGAAGCTGGCCAGCGGTACTTAGAGCGTTGCCGCGAGATTCTGGCATCCGTCGCTGCAGCCGAGGCGGAGGCTTCGGACGCCCACGCCATTCCGGCAGGGACACTCAGGATTCATGCGATGTCGAGTGTCGGCCAGAACTACGTCATACCTGCGATTGCCGCCTATCAAGCGCGCTATCCGGGAGTCACCGTTGACCTGACGCTGTCGCAGCACGTGCCGGACCTCCTGGAAGAAGGCTACGACGTGGCAATCCGGTTGTCGCCCGATGCGCTGCCGGATTCGAACTTCGTGTCGCTTCATCTGGGGTCTATCCGCACGGTCCTGTGCGCCGCGCCGCGCTATCTGGAGGTCCATGGGATGCCTCGCACCGTGGAAGATCTTGCCAGCCACTCGTGTCTGCAACTGGCGCTGCCCGCGTTTGCGTCAAACCGATGGCTGCTCATGGGTCAGGACGGAGAGCGCGAATTCCAGCTCCCCGCCAGCCGGTTCAAGGTAAATATGTCCGACGCGATGGCGGTGGCATTGCACGAAGGCATGGGCATCGGAACTCTTCCAACGCTCGCCATCCATTCCGCTCTGCAAACGGGATCGCTGGTCAGGGTGTTGCCCGACTATCACCTGCAGGAGTTCAATGTCTACGCGGTCTACGCTTCCCGGCAATATCTCGATGCAAAGATCAGGACGTGGATCCAGTTCGCCCGAAAATGGATAACCGACGCGATACGCGCAGACGATATGGTCATTGCCGGTACGCCAGGGAAAGATGTTGAACCGAGATTGCCGCGAACAATGGCAAGCTTGCGCGATGGCAGCTCGGCGGACTTCGCGCGGCCCGTTTCCACCCCTTCAATGCCGAGTAGCGTGCTGAGAAGTATGTAGAAAGTCCGGGGGGAGAGGACACCCCGCTGGGTACGGCAGCTAAGGCAGTTCAGGTTTTGTTTGCTCGTAGGCAGAGAGTATAGGCGGCTACCAGACCGCGTTCGCTCGAACCGGTCGATGCGCGACGAATGGCTCGAATATATTCAGAATTACTAAATTTATCATAAATATGATTGTTGTGAACCCGATATGTAAAAGCCAAGTTGAAAGTCAGCTGGTCCATTGAGGATACGTTTCCATCGCGGAGCCGATTCACAGAGGCTACGTGTCCATGTTCAGTGGGCAATGGACCCATTTCGTCGACCCCGCACAAAAGAGCGTCGCCGCGCTGGTATCAACTTGCCGTTGTTGCCGAAGCAGCAGACCCGGCGTTGCTGCTGCTCGCGGCCGGGCAGGTCCTATCTGCGATCCGGCTGGGCGGTTAAGGAGGCGGCTCAATCAATCGATTTGGTCGAGTATTGCACCTGTGGTTTGATACGTTTAAGCATGCCATTGAGCAAATTAAGCATCGCAAGTATCAATTCTGACACATACAATGAACTCACTAGCGAAAGGTAACTAATGAAAGGAGTGCAAAATGTTTCACATCGAAATCCCCGCACTTGAGGTCGTCACCGGCGCCGAAGTGCTCACAGCTCCGACATGGAGGAAATCATGAATTACTTCGTCGATATACTGGGTCGTTCAGGTCTTCTGAAACGAGACTTCGACTACCATCTGCTCCGCGCCTCGATGGTGATTATCTTCGCCTGGTTCGGGTACGACAAATGGTTTCAGACCGAAATCATAGACCTGATTCCTTTAATCAAGCACGGGCCGCTTATCTTTTGGGTGCTTCCGTTGTTAGGCATTAAAGGTACAAGCATTTTTTTAGGAGCGTCAGAATGGACTTATGGCTCGTTACTGCTCTTGGGATTCTGGAATAAGAGATTGGGAGCGCTGGGTGCTTTCGGTTCTACCTTGACGTTCCTGGCTACCTTCACGATCATGCCATTTGCTCCTGGCGCGTGGGATGCTGCCGCTGGAGGGTTTCCAGCGATGACAATAGTTTCGGGCTTCCTCTTGAAGGATCTCGTTTTGCTGGTGGTCTCTGTCTACCTGCTCAAGCAAGACCTTGCCCGAGTGGTCGAGGCCCGGTGCTATGCCAATCAACGAGACCCCGCTCGCTCTCGCAACCTGACGGCGTAACGGCCTGAGGAACGCACTCCTGGCCTACGTCTGGTGGGTTCAGGGGCGCCGGGTGTGTTGCACGGTGCAAGACTTACTCGGTATCGGCAAAACGCGCTGGCCTAGGCATCGGCGGTCTTTTTCGATTGGCGTCGGCCGGCGTCGCCACAGCATCAACCCGCTCCACAGCGCCCGGCGCGGCGCATCTCAAATGCGTAGCACCTCGAGGGGCCTCGCGCGCTGCCGCCCCATAGTGTTGCGGATATTTGCCGGTCTGGACCCCGACATTGGAGACCTTTCGGTCGCCGGTGGGCCGCTCGCCTACAAGTGGGACGCGATTCTCCTGTCGGCAACGACCTCTTCGACACGATCCTGACGCCCGCCGATACCCCTGACCCGGCCAAAGCCGCGCTGCGCCTGCTACAAACCCCGGCGAACGTGCCTGTTGGCACATCGATGTCCAAGTATGTCCGGCCGGGTGCGTGGACGGCATTCCTCGACATGATCACGAAATGCTTTGAAGCGATGATCGCCAGGCGCGATGACCCCAACAGCCAGTCGAAGGGCATACCGATCTTCGTGCACACCTACAACTGTCCGCAACCGCGTAACGCGTCCGCAGGCCCTGGTATCGGTCCGTGGCTGTGCCGCGCCTATACGACTTACCAGATACCGTCCAGCGACTGGCTGCCGCTGACCACCTACCTCATCAACCAGTGGCCGCAAGCATCGCGAATCCGAACATCCGCCCCGTGTACCTTATCGGGAGCCTCGATCCCGCGCCCCCGAACTCAACAAGAACATTGAGCTACCGTCGACGTGAGTGTCCCCGTGATTGAATTTCGGGTTGCCTGTCCACGGCGGTAAGAAGATGCTGGCGGCCCTCATCAAGAATTTCATCGGCGAGCGCCGGGTCAACGTCTGCAACGGCACGCGAGAGCAGCAGCGTACCGATCATTTGACTGAACAGAGTGATCGCCTTCCTGCGACTACCTTCGCTGACCCCGTCCGTTTCTTCGATGACCTTGGCGAAATGTTCGAGGTTCGTCGCGAGACCATCCACGTAAGTGCCCCGCGCCACGTCGTCGAATCGGCGAGCGTCCCCCACAAAACCCGACAAGGGGCAACCCTCATTGATATTCCCGCGATGCTCGGGGGACAGGTACCACTGAATGCGTTGTTTAACTGGGTCGGCATTAGCTGACCTGGCGCCTTCGACTATGGAGGCAAAAACGTTTCCACCGTCTTCCATCGCCTTTTCCAGCACTGCGGCGACGAGCGCGTCTTTTGATGCGAAGTGGTTGTAGAAACCGCCCTGCGTGAAACCCGCCGCCTTCATCAACTCAGCCAGTCCGACCCCATCGACGCCGCGCTCGCGAAACAGCTTCTCGGCGGCTGCCACAATCGCGTTCCGGTTTTCTGCCGCCTGCTGCCTGGAAACACCCATTTCCCCTCTCTTCGGCCGACCGCGGCCTAATTAGTCCATCGAAAAATACAATGTTGATCACCATTGACATTGCCGGGACGTGCGCCGACAATCCGTTCCATCGACAATGTCATTCACCATTGTCTTGAGTATAGCCTGCTTTGCCTGAAGCTTCAGGCAGCAGGGACACAACAGCGATTTGACGCTCGATTGCGTCATCAATGGAATCTAAAGAGGGCCTCAACATGACGAAGACAACCCCTGAACAGAACAAGGCGCTCGTGCTGGAAGCCTTCGACACCCTGTTCAACAAGCGCGACTACGTTGCTGCTGCACGCTTCTGGTCGGACCGCTACATTCAACATAGCGCCCACATTGCGCCGGGACGCGACGGCCTGTTCGACCTGATCCGCACGCTGCCTGACACGTTGCGCTATGAGAACCAGCTGATCCTGGCCGAGGGAGATCACGTCATCGCACATGGTCGATTCTCGGGACTCGGCAGGCCTGCAGCGTGGATTGCAGCCGACGTCGTCCGCTTTGAAGATGGCAAGCTCGCCGAGCACTGGGACGTCCTTCAGGACGAAGCCACCACGGCCGAGTCGGCGAGCGGCCTGCCGATGTTCGGCGACCGATTTCCTGCCTGACCATCTTTCTCCACCCTACACCAAGGAAAAGACCGAGGCGCTCAAGCAGTGGTTCGAATACTGATCGGATACCGGCGCTTCAACCTCTACAACATAGGATACCTTACGATGAATGATCTTTTGAATCTGGCTATTGAGGCTCATGGAGGTCTTAAGAACTGGAACGCGTACAGAGCGCTCGAAGCCGAAATGTCGATTACGGGCGGTATATGGCATGTCAAGCAGAAGCCGGATATTTTCAGACACGTTGTCGTTGCAATGGATACGCAAGCCCAACGTGTCGAAATGCGGCCGTTCACAGCGCCTGACCGACATTCTTCATTTACTCCAGGTCGCATGGCCATCGGATCGTCGGACGGAAGCGTGCTTGAGAGCCGTAACGACCCACGCTCCTCCTTCGCCGGACACAGTGTGCAGACACCTTGGGACGATCTTCATGCGGCGTACTTCTGCAGTTATGCGCTGTGGACGTATTTGAGCACGCCGTTTCTCTATACCTACCCGGGCGTCGTCACAGAGGAGTTGTCGCCGTGGCAAGAAGACGGTGAGCAGTGGCGCCGGTTGAAGGTGACGTTTCCAGAATCCATCGAGACGCATTCACGCGAGCAGGTTTCATACTTCGGCCCGGACGGCTTGTTGCGGCGCCATGATTACACCGTGGACATCATGGGCGGCGCTACCGGCGCGAACTATGCGTCGAACTATCAGGACTTCGACGGCATCATGGTGCCGACGACTCGGCGCGTGTACGCTTATGATGCTGATGGCCATAAGATTGACGAACCGTTACTGGTTGCCATCGACATAGCCGCTGTTTCTTTTCACCAGGACCCGATGGTGTGAGGGAGACGCCACGCAACCATTCCGACTTTGCTCCCGTTTCTGGTGCAGACGGCGAAGCATCAAGAAGCAACATCGGAACCAACTTTGGCCGTAAGCAGCGCTTTCATCCGCCCGATGCTGTTGGCACTCTTGGGTTGCGACAACAAGGACCGGGAAGCTGCATCTGACGAAGGAAATGGCGGGTCTTTCACACAGTGTCTATCTGAAAGACGTTCTGGTCGGCTGAACTGTTTGTCGACGGTGGACGCGCGCAGGTCTGACGCATCGGCACGCCGCTTCCATCCCCTCGCACAAAGACACAATCAGGAAAATACGATGAACGAGCACGAAAATATTCGCCTCGCGCAGGAGTTCCTCGAAAAGACGGGATCCGGCGCGAGCGACGGCAACGTAGCCGGCTACATGATCATAATTTCGCTGATAGCGTCTTAATAGAGGGGCGTTCCGGAGTTATAAGCGCCGACAAAGGACTGCCAGTCAAGATTGACCTGGGCCGCATAGTTGAAGGCGAACGTCGAGATTTCCGACTCTAGTCCGCTCGTGCTTGTGACAGCATTGCTTACCTGCTTGTCGATGCTATACGAGACGATTGCACTGTTGTAGTCCTGGTCGGAGATAGCGTGGGCCGATGCCAACGCTTGGCCAAGATAGGTGGCAGCCGTATTAAGCTTGCCTGCGCTGGTCAATTGCGTGTAGTCGAAATCTTCCTCATACGGCGACTTCTCATGGAAGTAGAAGGTCATGCCGTTGATCGTGGCGTAACCAGCCAGCACGTCGGCATTGAGCGTCTGAGCCTTGTTGGTCAGGGCTACGCGGGTGCCGTCGTCGCTGTTGTCCGCGGACGACAACGTCTGCCCATTGCTGCTCGCTTCGGCCACGGCGCTGGTGGTTTCCTGCTTGATCTCGAGAATCACGTCATCCGAAGTGGACGTGGACGGCCCTTCGATCAGGATGTAGTAGCGCAGCTTGCCCAGACTACCGACGCCGGAGCCTAGTTTCTGGTGGATATCCTTCACCTGGTAGTAACTGGCGGCGTACTGCTTGGATGAAGCGATGCTGCTGATGTAGCTGCTCATCGCTGCGGCAATGTTGTTGTACGTCGTGCTGTCTACCGGGATCAACGTGTTGGCAATGGTCTGGAAGCTGCGCACACCGCTCGTTACCTGTGTGTACTTGCTCAGCAGACTGGAACGACTATCGCCGCTGGAGTCGCTGATCGTCGTCTGCACAACACCGGACGTATTGCCATTCTTGAGCTGAAAACTGAGTTCGGCGTTGCTACCCATGAAAGTGTTCATCTCGCTGACATAGGCACCCACCATGGTCTTGATGGCGGTGGTGATGTCGCTATCGGCAATTCCGTTGGCGCGACCCGCGAGGACCATGCTGGTAGCCAGGCGGCGCAGATCCCAAACGTACTGGCCGAGATAGCCCTCATCGAAGTCATCGACGGAGAACACATTGTTGCCGCTGCTGTCCTGCCAGGCGCCGAAATTGCCGATGTGGGCGTCGCCGCCGATCCAGGTATAGCCAGTCTGCGTCGTGGTATAGCTCGATGCGGGCAACGTCAGCATGTCCAGGTAGAAAATATGGTCGGTGCCGCGATAGAAATCGAAAGCGTCACCCGCCATGGTTGCCATCTTGGTGGCCAGGTCGGTGCTGTCGGTGGCCGCAAAGGGATGGTTGTAATCGTAGATTTGCGTCACTACCCAACTGGTACGCGAAGTCTGGGCGTGTGCGCCAGAAGCGCACAGCAGGACGGCAGCGGACAAAACGGCCAACGCATTCTTCATTGCTTTTCCCCTGAATTAAATAAAAAATGGAGCGGCTTGGTCGCCCCTTATTGGTGTCAGGATTCAAACAACGTTGGATGACAACCACGTGACTGAGCCGCCATTCGAATTGCGCCGATCGGCGATTCCAGCCTGCATAGCCTCGACTGACAATTGCTTTAGTATTCTTGAGTATCGGCACGCACGAAAGCGCCGCTCATGTTCAAATGCAGCTTTCATGGAGGCACGCATGGTCGCGAATCGTCAACAAACGGATAAGAGTAGCGGTGGTGTCGTCAAACAGTATGCAGTGCGAGACTTCTTCCGCAGGCCGGACAAGCATTCGTTCACAATCGCTCCGGATGGTCGGCACCTTTCGTTTCTCGCGCGGCACTCTGGCCGCGAGAACGTTTTCGTGCAGGGGATCGACGCCGATGGCGCTCCCGTAGGCGAGCCGCGCCCCTTGACCAACGAGACAGAACGCGACGTGCCCGGCCACGCCTGGAAGGGCAACGATCAGATTCTGTTCGTCAAGGATTTTGGAGGCGATGAGAACTTCCACGTGCTTTCGGTTCCGATCGATGGTAGCGAGCCGCGCGATCTGACGCCGTACGACGGCGTCAAGGCCAGCATTGTCGACGACCTCAGGGACGACGACCGCCACGTGTTGATCCAGATGAATCGTCGCGACCCGCAAGTCTTCGACGTGTTCCGCGTTGACGTCCTAACCGGCGAACTGGCGCCGATCGCCGAGAATCCAGGCAATGTCATGGAATGGATGACGGATCACGAAGGGCGGCTGCGTGTCGCGGTTGCGTCGGATGGCGTCAACCGCACGCTGCTCTACCGGGACGCCGAGACCGACCCTTTCCGGGCGGTTCTGACAACGGACTTCCGTGAGACGGTCTCGCCGTTGTTCTTTACCTTCGATGACAAACGGCTGTACGTTTTGTCGAATCGAGGTCGAGACAAAACCGCAATCTTCGAATTCGATCCCGCGACGGGCGAGGAGGGCGCGTTACTGTTCGAGACCGCGCATGTCGACGTGAGCGGACTCGCGTATTCGAAACATCGACGTGTGCTGACGCTTGCGTCATACGTTGACGATCGGCTTCATCGCCATTACTTCGACAGTCGTGCTCAGGGCATCAGGGCCGATCTTGAGCGCCAGTTTGCGGATCAGGAGGTGACCCTTACGAGCTTTACACGCGATGAGTCGCGTGCGATCGTGCGTGCCGAGAGCGATCGGTCGGCCGGCTCGGTCTGGATTTACGACATCGAGCGCCGACAACTTGCGAGGCTCGCGGACATGATGCCCTGGCTCGATCCGGCTGATCTGGTGCCGATGTTGCCGGTTCGCTTCACGGCACGCGACGGTTTGCAAATCAACGGATATCTGACGTTGCCTGCGGGCTTCGATCTCAAGCAAAAATTCGCCGAACCGTTGCCGTTGATCGTCAATCCGCACGGTGGTCCTTGGGCGAGAGACATGTGGGGCTTCAATGCCGAAGCGCAACTGCTTGCAAACCGCGGGTATGCGGTACTGCAACTCAATTTCCGTGGCTCGACGGGATACGGAAGGGCTTTCTGGGAAGCCAGTTTCGGGCAATGGGGCCGCGCGATGCAGAATGATATCGACGACGGTATCGACTGGCTCGTGTCGCAAGGGGTCGTCGACCCCGCGCGCGTCGGAATCTACGGGGCAAGTTATGGAGGCTACGCGACCCTGGCGGGCGTCGCATTCACGCCGGACCGATATGCGGCTGCGGTTGACTATGTCGGCGTATCGAACCTCTTTACTTTGCTCGAATCCATGCCTCCGTACTGGAAGCCGTTGCTCGACATGATGTACGAGATGATCGGCAATCCGCAGACCGAGGAAGGCAAGCAGACACTGCACGATGCGTCGCCGCTGTTCTTCGTGGACCGGATCGTGACACCGCTCTTCGTTGCGCAAGGCGCCAACGATCCGAGAGTCAAACAGGCCGAGAGCGATCAGATCGTCGACGCTTTGCGGGCGCGCGGTGTCGATGTCAAATACATGCTCAAGGAGAATGAAGGACACGGGTTTCAAAACGAAGAGAACCAGTTCGAGTTCTATGAAGCGATGGACGCGTTCCTTGCCGAGCATCTCGGCGGTGCTTTGCGGAAGTGACGGCATCGGCATGGGACTTCGCATCAGCCGCTCGATCGTGGAGTCGCATGGCGGGCGCTTGTGGGTCACCGATCTCCCCGCCGGGCAGGGCGGCGCAACGTTTCACTTCACGTTGCCCGCGACGGTTTCGGGTTGTTGATAATCCGAAGCCAGGTCATCCTTGGTCCAGCCGCCGCCGAGCGCGCGGATGAGGTCTACATTCGCGTCTAGCTGCTGAGTTCGAAGTTCGATCACGCTGCGTTCCGATTCAAGCGCGGCGGATTGTGATTCGACCACGTCCAGATAGCTGACTGCACCGCGCCGATAGAGCGCGAGCGACAGGTTGACGGAGGTGTCAGCTGCGGTTGCGGCCGCTTGCTGCTGATCCGTTGCGGTGCCCAGATCGGTGAGCAACGAGAGGTCGTCTTCCACCTGCCTGAATGACGCCAACACCACGCTACGATAGTGGGCTCCCGCCTCGGACATTGCCGCCTTCGCGGACTCCACCTGTGCCGCCCGTCTACCGCCGTCAAAGAGGTACACCGCAAGCGTTGGCCCGAGCGTCCAGAAGGAACTCGGGGCGCTGAGCAGATCTCCCAACACCGAGCTTTGTACGCCACCCGCCGCACTCAGCGTCAGTGTCGGGAAGTATGCGGAACGTGCGACACCAATCCGTTTGTTCGCTTCGGCTACGCGCCGCTCGGCTGCGGCAACGTCCGGCCGTCTTTGCAGCAGCACCGATGGCACGCCAACCGGGATAGCGGGCAATGGGATGGGCTGGGTACTCGGCTCAATTTTGAAGTCCGACGGCGACGATGCAACCAGCACAGCAATCGCGTGTTCCAGTACGGCCCGCCTGGCCTGAACCTGCGTAAGCTCGGATTCGGCCGCCGACAACTGGTTGGTTGCACGCGCCACATCTAACCCTGACACAATTCCACCGCCATGCCGCCTGCGGGTCAGGTCGAGTGCCTTCTGATAGTCCTCGTCGGTACCCTCGATGAGCTTGATCTGCTGATCAAGGCCGCGCAGATCGATGTAGCTTCGTGCCAGCTGGATTTCGAGGCTCAACTGCGTCGACGCCAAGTCCGCCTGTGAAGCCAGCCCCTCGTACTTGCTTGCAGCAACGGAATCGCGTACGCGTCCCCAGAGGTCGACTTCGTAGTCGACTTCGACGCCTAACGTGGCTGAGGTGTAGTCGCTTGGCGCACCGGCGGGGCGCAACGGCCGCGTGTCTGACTCACGGTCACGCTGGATATTGCCTGCCGCGGATACCTGCGGATACAGTTGCGAGCTGACCTGCTTGATATATGCCTCGGCTTGCACATAGTGGAAATACGCGGCGCTCAGGTCGGGGTTATTCGCTATCAGGCGTTGCTCGAGGTCATCGAGTCCGGGCTCCTGATAGAGTTTCCACCATCCCGTGCGGTCAAGCTGATCAGCCGGGCTGGCCGTGATCCACGGTCCCTGAGACTGATACTGTGCCGCGACAGGTACGTCCGGAACCTCGTAGTGCGGCGCGAGTGAGCACCCGGTAAGCGCCATAACACTCACGAGTGAGGGCAATGTCCGATACTTAGCCATGATGTGCGGCCTTGGCCCCCGGGCTGATCACTTCAACATGGTCACCTTCGACCAGTCCATCGGGCGGCGTGTCGATCACACGGTCACTGTCGGCTAGTCCCGAGCCGATATCTACCGCGCTGCCCAGGTCCTGCATGATCGCAACGGACTTGAAGTGGACCGCGCTGTTGCTATCGACGGTCGCAAGTCGTAGCCCCTTGTTGTCGAAGATCAGCGCGCTGGCCGGCACGCGCAATGCGCCGTCGCGTGCCGGCAGCGTGAAGTGGAGATTCACGAAGCCGCCGGGGAGCAGCAGGTGACCGGAGTTGTCGACCATCAACTGGACGAGCGTCGTTCCTGATGCTGCGTTCACGGAGTCAGCCAGACCAATAACCGTGGCCGTAAAGCTCTTGCCGGCATACTCCGGGACGGTGAAGGTGGCGGTCCCGCCAGGTTTGATAATCGGTGCGTCTTCCTGCGGCACATGCACGTACAGACGCAGCTTGTCCACGCTCGCTACCGAGAAGAGCTGCGGCCCGGTGCCGCCGCCGGCATGGATCAATGCGCCGACGTCGGTGTCGCGTGCGGTGATCATGCCGTCGAACGGCGCGACGATCCTGGCGAATACCTTGGTCGCGACGAGCCTGTCGAGGTTCGCTTGGGCCGCCACCACGCGGGCCTGCTTCGCCACATAGTCCTGTGTACGGTCATCGACTTCCTGACGCGACACGGAATCGGAGTCCAGCAGTCCCTGCCAGCGATCCGCGGTCGTCTTGGCCAGAGAGGCATCGGCTTTCGCGCTTGCCAGGTCGGCCTTGGCCTGATTCAACTGCTGGTCGAGTTCTGGCGTATCGATCACGGCCAATTCTTCGCCTGCCTTCACCTGACTGCCGATATCGACACGCCACGATTTCAGGTAGCCGTCGACCCGCGCATAGATCGGCGCGCTCTCGAAGGCCTCCAGCCGACCAGGCAGGTCCAGCGCACCGCCAGGTGCCTCTTTGGCTGGCACAACCACATTCACCGACGGTACGGCCTGCGTTTCAGTCCAGTCTTTGAGCTGATGCGCATCTTTGACGCGCAGTGTGATGCCGACCACAACAATGATGATGGCGAGCACACCACCGACAATTCCTGCAAACGAAAGCTGGCGTTGCGGCACCGCCTCACGTGGTGTGGGTTCAAACGACATGATTCGAATCTCCGGAAATCGCGGCGGTCGCAGGGGGACCCCGGTGCGAATGGAATATGCAAAAGACGGCCGGCACGAGGAACAGCGTGGCGGTCGTGGCGAACATCAGGCCGCCAATCACCGCACGGCCTAGTGGCGCGTTCTGTTCGCCGCCTTCGCCGAGTGCGAGTGCCATCGGCGACATGCCGATAATCATCGAGAGAGCCGTCATCAGAACGGGGCGGAAACGGCTCGAACCGGCTTCCAGTGCTGCCTTGAACGCGTCGCCGTGTTCGGCCAGACGTTCGCGGCAAAAGCTCACCACGAGAATGGAATTGGCTGTTGCAACGCCCATGCACATGATGGCGCCGGTCAACGCGGGAACCGACAGCGTGGTGTGTGTCGCGAACAGCATCCACACGATGCCGGCCAGCGCGCCAGGCAAAGCAGAGACGATCACCAGCGGATCAGTCCACGACTGGAAGTTGATGACGATCAGCAGATAAATCAGCACCACTGCGCCGAGCAGGCCAAAGAGCAGACCGCTGAAGGCGTTGTTCATGGTCTGCACCTGGCCGCGCAGGACAACCCTCGCGCCCTTCGGCAAACTGTGGGCGTTCACGGCCACGATCTGACGGATGTCAGCGGAAACGCCACCCAGATCGCGCCCCTGGGTCGTGGCGAAGATCTCGACCATCGGTTGAACGTCGTAGTCGCTGACGACTTCGTTGCTGACGGTGCGATGGATACTGGCCACGCCCGAGAGGATCTGTCCGCTGTTTTCCGTGGTGCCCCCGCTCAGGGGCAGATTCTTCAGGGCCGGCAGCGTATCGAGACCGTATTGCGGCGTCTGCACCACAATTGGATATTCAACGCCATTGGCCGGATTGAGCCAGTAGGTCGGGGCGATCTGACCGGATCCCGCCAGGTGTACGACCAGGCTATTGGTGACATCGCGTTCGGTGATTCCCTGAAGCTCCGCATGGATACGGTCGACGTCGACATTGAATTGCGGACTCTCTTGCGATTGCTCGATGCGGGCGTCGACCACGCCGGGAACATGCCGGATCTGACGCAACATCAGGTTGGCGTAGGCAAAGTCGGCCGGCAAACTCCTGCCACGAATCTGCAGGTCAATCGGTGCAGGCGAGCCGAAGTTCAGGATCTGTCCCACGATGTCCGCAGGCGGGAACGAGAACGTGACGCCGGGAAACTCGCGCGGCAACTGCTCGCGTAACTTGCGAACGTAATCCGCTGTGGGGTGATGGTTTTCGTTCAGCGAGATCTGGATATCGCCGTCTTGCGGACCAATCGTTCCGGTGTTGTTGTAGGCGGTATTGATGGAGCTGGTCGAAAGTCCCATGTTGTCGACCACGGTCCCCAACTCGGATCGCGGAATCGTCGCCCGCACGCCGCCTTCCACGTCCGCGAAGACTTCAGCCGTTCTCTCGATACGCGTACCGATCGGCGCACGGACGTGCAGCAGAATCTGGCCGGCGTCGACATCGGGGAAGAAGTTGCGCCCGAGAAACGGCACTAGTGCGAACGACAGGACGACGAATCCGAAGAACCCGATGACAAAAACTCGCCGATGATTCAACAGTAGCTCGAGTATCCCGCTGTAGTTCGAGCGGATGCGCTCGAAACCGCGCTCGAAGCTGCGTTGAAACCGCACCAGTGGGTTCGTAGAAACGGGACGTGCGTGCTCGTGTTCCTGTCCCTGGTCCCCGTGCTGTTCCTGAGCGTGGGGCTTCAGCAGGTACTTGGCCATCGTGGGCACGAGGGTCCGTGACAGGATGAACGATGAGATCATCGCGAAGATCACCGCTTCGGCCATCGGCACGAACAGGAATCCCGCCACGCCGCCCAGGAAGAACATCGGCACAAACACGATACAGATACAAAGCAGCGAGACAAATGCCGGTGTGACGATCTGTGCGGCACCGTCGAGAATGGCGGGTTCGACTTCCTTGCCTTGCTCCAGGTGCCAGTTGATGTTCTCTATGGTCACTGTCGCGTCGTCGACGAGAATCCCCACCGCCAGCGCGAGCCCCCCGAGGGTCATGATGTTCAGCGTCTCTCCCAGGGCAGAGAGGATTGAAATCGACCCCAGAATCGCGAGCGGAATGGACGTCGCGATGATGACGGTTGAGCGCCAACTGCCAAGAAACAGCAGGATCATCACGCTCGTCAGCAGCGCGGCGATTACACCCTCACGGGCGACGCCTGAAATGGCTGAGCGAACGAACAAAGACTGGTCACCAATCGGATCGATCCGAAGGTTATCTGGCAGCGAGGCTTTGGCGTCGATCGCCTTCTGCCTGATCCCGGCGATGATGGACAGGGTCGATGCCGAACCATTCTTGAACACGGTGAGCAGCACCGAACGCTTGCCCTCCACGTGAACAATGTTCGGTTGCGGCGGAGCACCGTCGATCACATCGGCGACATCGCGCAGATAGACGGTGGTGCCGTTGGCTGATTTGACGGGCATATTGGCAATCGCGGCGATCGTCGACGGTGCGTCATTCAGTTGCACCGTGTACTCATAGTTGCCGATCTTTTCGGTACCAACAGGCGTGATCAGATTCTGTGACGCTAACGCGTTCTCGACGTCCTCGGCAGACAGTCCGCGAGACTCGAGTGCAGACGGTTTAACGTTGAGCTGAACCTGGCGGGTTTTGCCACCGAATGGGAAAGGGATCGCGGCCCCGGCTACCGACGTCAACATTGGGCGTAGCAGATTCAGGCCCAGATCGGCCAGATTCTGCTCGGAGAGGCCCTTTCCAGAAAGCGCGAGCTGGATGACAGGCACCGTCGAGGCGTTGTAATTGAGAATAAATGGCGGCGTCTCGCCCGGTGGCAGCTGTTTCAGGATTTCCTGTGAAATCGCTGTGACCTGCGCATTCGCCGTGCCGATATTGGTGCCCGGCTGGAAGAAGATCTTGACGACGCCATAGCCGTTAAGCGAGGTGCCTTCGATGTGTTCGACGCTGTTGACCGTGGTGGTCAACACGCGCTGGAACGGCGCCATGATGCGCCCTTCCATCTGGTCGGGTGAAAGACCCGTGTATTGCCACACCACGCTAACAACGGGGATATCGATACTTGGAAAGATATCCGTAGGGGTACGAAGCGCGGACAGCGGTCCGACGATAAGAATAAAGATGGCCAGTACGACGAAGGTATAAGGACTCTTTAGCGCAATGCGCACGATCGCAATCATAAAAACCCCATTGCTTCAAAGCCGGCGGAAACCCAACTCACAAGTCCCTACGGCTACCAGATTCGCTATGGCTTACCTCAATCTGGGTCCGGTGAGATGACGCTCGCCTTGTGTGGCGCGTCGGGATGCGGAGTGTGCGCTGCTCTTGTACTGCCAGGAGCGCCGATCCAGTGGATGGCAGAAGCGACGAGCCCGAGCGTGATACCGAACGCGACGATGCCCGTCCAGCCGAAGCGCGACATCAGCCAGCCACTGATGACGGTGCCGATGGCCCCGCCGAAGAAGGTGGCAGTCATATAGAGGCTGTTGATGCGGCCCTGCGCTTTATGATCGACCGCGAAGGCGCGCGTCTGGTTGGATACCAAGCCGGCCTGCACGCCGATATCCAGCACAATGACGCCGATCACGAGGAACGCGAGCGAAGAGTTCGCGCCGGCGAGAATCAGGTAGGCAAGCGTCACGATGCCGATACTGATTCCAATGACATGGCGGGTGCCGTGCCGGTCGGAGTAATGGCCTCCGAGTGATGCGGCAAACGCGCCAGCCGCACCGATGATGCCGAAGCCGCCTGCCCATGCGCTGCCAAGGTGCCATGGTCCGGTCACAAGGAGCGCCGCCAGATTGACCCAGAAGGCGTTGAAACAGGCCCACAACAACGCCTGGATCATCATGGATTCACGAATCGGGCGATGCTGCCGCGCCAGTGGCCAGAGCGAAGCGAGCAGGCGTCCGTAGGAGAGATCCGTGCTCGGCACACCTTGCGGCAGGAGCGAAGCGGCGGCGATAAAGACCGGCACCATGAACACCGCTTCGAGCCCGTACACGGCGCGCCAGCCAAAAGTCGCGCCGACCACGCCCGCAATCGTGCGGCCGACCAGAATGCCGACCATAATGCCGCTGACGACTGTCCCGACATTACGCCCGCGCTGATGGGGGGGCGACATGACGGCCGCGAAGGGCACGAGTTGCTGTGGCACGCAACTGACGATGCCAAGACCAAAGGAGGCCGCGATCAGCGCCCAGATGCCGGGTGAGACCGCTGCCGCGATAGCGAACACGAAGGCGAGTGCGATCTGCGCGAGCACGAGTTTGCGGCGGTCGAAGCGGTCGCCAAGCGGCAACAGCAACGCGAGCCCGGTCGAGAAGCCAAGCAGCGCCGCGGCGGCGACGAGATCGACCATCGCGAGGTCGACCCCCAAGCCCGCTTTGATCAGCGGCAGGATCGGCTGGGTGCAATAGATGTTGGTGATCACCGCGCCGGCGATGATTGCCATCATGACGATCTTGCCACGCGATGCTACCGCGTGCGTAGGTGGACTAACCGGTGCGCTGGGTCGGCCGTGCATGGCATTCTCCTTGTGTCGCCCGACCTGTCAGCTCGCTTCCGCCTTAACTTCTTTCAGTTCCCCGTTTGCGAGATTCAGAACAAAGCCGCGGATGACGATATCTGACGGCACCCACGGATGAGAGCGAAGCTTCAACATCTGCTTTTTCGTGGCTTCATTGACGTCCGTATAGAAGTGGAACACTGCGGGCGTCACAGCCAGCGAGCCAGTGCGTTCGTGCAGATGCGTCTCAAACGTGCCGTCCGTAAACATCTCCATCCCACATCCCGTGTGCCCAACAATCATGATTTCCGTCACGCCCAGAACGTGAATCGAAAACATGAGTGATCGCACAACATCTTCGGTAACGACTGTTCCAACATTCCGAATTACGTCCGCGTCGGCGGGTTTGATATCGAATCGTTCTAACAGCCCATTCATACGTGGGTCCATGCACGTGATGATCGCAACCTTTGGGGCCGGCTTTCCCGCCAGCGATGCATCATGATGCTTTGCACTTGCTTGACTTGAAGTGATTGCGTGTTCGATCAGACTCATTTGGCTTCTCCGTTGATAACCGTGGTTCCTGCCCAGTTAAAACAGTCTTCGATTCTTTAAATTAGTATTCCTTTATAAATGCACCGCGCCGCTCCGATGCTTCGGCCGTTTCAAAATCACCCTCGGTCCAGACAGCGCGGAGCGTGCGAATGAGGTCTACATTCGCGTCCAGCAATGTGTTCGAAGCTGCATTACTCTGCGTTCCGATAAACGCGCAGCGCATTACGATTTGATTACGTGCGCATAGGTGGCCGCACCGCGCCGACAAAATGCGCGAAAGCTTGACTGACGCGTCAGTTGAAAACGAGCACGCTACATCAAGGACAAAATCGATTCTGACCGGTTGTCTGGTTGCTTTACCGATGATGATGCCCTATCAACCAACTTGTCCTTGAGACGTCTCAGTCATGATTGACGATGGCTGGATTCTGGACGAGTTTCGACGCGAAAACATCCAGGGCGGTGGAAATTCAATTGTTCCCTTCTGTCAACCACGCGTCGGGTCTCGCGGTAGACTAAGGCTTCGAGAGCGGTGCTCTGACTGACGCTGAAGGACTTAGGCCGCACGAACGCGGTGGTCCGGATGATCCTCTGACCATGAAAGGAAACGCGACCCTATGCCAACCCTCGAGCGAGCGCAACCGACCAGGTTTATCGACTCTGTCTGGCGTTTGGTGCTTCGCCTCGGCTTCCGCCTCGCCCGCATCTGGTGGTCCCTTCGACGGCCACACCATGAGGGCGCGCTTGTAGCCATCTATGTCGGGCAGGGGCTTTTGCTGGTGAGGTCATCGTACCGGGCCGAGTGGAATTTCCCGGGCGGTAGTGTCCACCCCGGTGAGACGCCTGAGGAAGCCGCGCAACGCGAAATGGACGAGGAGATCGGTCTCTCGTCGCATCCGTTGGTTGCCGCTGGCAGCGCGAGCGGCATCTGGGACGGGCGAAGAGACCGGGTACATTTCTTTGAACTGCACCTCGATCAGCTACCCGATTTGCGGCTTGATAACCGTGAGATTATCGGTGCGCAGTTGGTGTCGCCGGAAGAGTTGGACGGCATGGCGGTGACAGAGGCGGTCGCTGCGTATCTCAGCAAAAATCACCGCTGATCAATTTCACGAGCTCGCAATATAAGCAGTACATTGCATATCGATCTAATGCTCGCCTTGATCACTACCGCGACAAAACCCGGCGGAATCGGGCATGGGGGAAGACCGTGACTTGCCGCAAGCTGACGTTTCACGCACTCGTATTCTGCTTCGCGGGCGCATTACTGGGCAGCGGCGCGGCATCAGCAGATGAAGTCAAGGTGATGATTTCGGGCGGATTTGCGTCAGCCTATCGCGAACTGGGCCCGCAATACGAGGAGTCGACCGGCGATACGCTGGTTCCCGTCTGGGGGCCCGCTGCGGGCACCGCTGCGAATGCCATTCCTGTACGACTCGCACGCGGCGAATGGGCCGATGTGCTGATCGAGGTCGGCTATGCGCTCGACGATCAGATCAACGCTGGCAAGGTCGTACCTGACAGCAAGGTGGACTTCGCACGCTCGCCAATCGGCGTGGCGGTTCGCGAGGGAGCGCCGAAGCCGGACCTCAGCTCGGTCGACGCGTTGCGGCGCACGCTGCTCGCAGCGAAGTCGATCGTCTATCCGGACGACGCGATTGGGCTCTATATCCGCGGCGAACTGTTCCGGCGTCTCGGTATCGAGGGCCAGGTGGAGAGCAAGAGCCGCATGATCCCGGCCGAGCGGGTCGCCCGTGTTGTCGCGAACGGCGAAGCGGAGATCGGATTTCAGCAGATCGTCGAGCTGTTGCCGGTGGACGGGGTGACGGTGGCCGGCAGTTTGCCCGCGGAGGTACAAAGGTACACGGTGTTTTCCGGGGGTATCGTCACCAATGCGAAAAATCCGGCGGGCGCAGAGGCACTGATCCGTTTTCTGTCATCGCCGGACGCGGCCCCCTCGATTGAGGGGAGCGGGCTGGAACCGCTACCGGCGAAGGCTGCGAACTGAGAGGCGAGCCGGCAGGTCTGGCTTGCGAAAGAGCGTTTGTGCGATTGCGCACAGTCGAAAAAATACGTGAACAACTAGCCTAGGTGGTCGGAAATCGACACGGGGGTGCTTCATGGATTCCGCGATTCAGGTTCCGATCACTTGAAGGAATTTCAGGAAGTCCGTCAAAAAAGCAAAGACTCCGCCGCGCGATCGGACCTGATCGATACGCGCGCTCGCTATAGGGAGCTTTAGATGGATGTCCTTCGCCTGCTCGACAGCGGGCGCCAGTCAGGTGAGACTGGCGCGCGATTACCAATTTATGACTGCGCGCCTGAGCGCATCGCCGCGTCGCAAATGACTGCGTTCACCGTGGCGCTCGAGGCGCATACGGGTCGCGTCTTTGCAGACTACGCGGCATTGCACGATTTCTCTGTGCGAGAGTACCGAACGTTCTGGCGATGCTTCGTGCAGTGGGCACGGGGGCTCGATTGGTCTGGGGATGCTGAGCCTGTCTGTGTCGGCGACGACTGCGAGCATGCGCGCTTCTTTCCGCATCTCGAACTGAACTATGCGAATGACGTGCTCAGTTTATCCGTGGCTGGGGCCGACGCACCAGCCGTGATCGGATGTTACGCTGACGGCCGACGCGCGCGCCTGACCCGTGGCGAACTGCGCGAGCGGGTGGCGCGTCTTGCGCATGCGCTGTCGGAGCTGGGACTTAATGAGGGCGATCGGGTCGTCGGCGTGATGCGCAACGACACGGACGCCATTGTGGCCGCGCTGGCTGTTGCCGCGATAGGCGCTACGCTGTCGACCGCAGCGCCCGAGATGGGCGTCGAGACAATCGTCGACCGCTTTGCGCCACTCGCACCGCGCCTGCTGTTTGCGCACGCGGCGACGCGGGCTTTCGATACAGGCGCTCCGTTAGCGGGCAACGTTGCCGCTCTGGCGGCGGCCTTACCCTCGGTGCAGGGCATCGTCTGTCTTGACGAAGGACACTTGCCGGACACCATCAAACAGCCGGTCTATTCCCTCGACGCGTTGATCGACGGCGGCGACGCCGGGCGCTTCGCATGGCGTCGTTTCCCATTCAGCCATCCGCTTTTCGTCATGTTCTCGTCGGGCACGACTGGCAAGCCGAAGTGCATCGTGCACGGCGCCGGCGGCACATTGATCGAGCACCTGAAGGAGCATCGCCTTCACTGCGACCTGCGGCCGGGCGATCGGATGTACTTTCACACCAGTTGCTCATGGATGATGTGGAACTGGCAACTGTCCGCGCTCGCGTCTGGCGTCGAGATTGTGACCTACGACGGTCCGATTTCCTCGGTCGACACGTTGTGGCGTTTAGTGGCGGACGAGCGCGTGACTGTATTCGGCACGAGCCCCGCTTATCTGAAGATGTGCGAAGAGACGGGTCTGATCCCCGGCAATCAATTTGATCTCAGCGCACTGCGCGCAATGTTTTCGACCGGCGCTGTGCTGTTCGACTCGCAGTTCGAGTGGGTGCGTGACCATGTCAAACCGCTACCGTTGCAGTCGATCTCCGGGGGCACTGACATACTTGGTTGCTTCGTGCTGGGGAATCCGAACTTGCCGGTCTACGCGGGCGAAGCGCAGTGCAGGAGCCTCGCGCTCGATGTTCAGTCATGGACGGGCGGGACTCGCGCGGACGGCATCGGTCAACTGGTCTGCGTCAATTCTTTTCCGTCCCGTCCGATCGGTTTTTTTGGTGATGCCGACGGCGCCGCGTTTCACGCCGCCTATTTCGCGGCCAACCCTGGTGCCTGGACCCATGGCGATCTCATCGAGTTTTCGGCACAAGGCTCTGCACGGCTGCATGGCCGGTCCGATGGCGTACTTAATGTGCGTGGTATCAACGTGGGACCGGGCGAGATCTACCGAGTCCTGAACGACATACCGGGTATCCGCGAAGCAATGGTGGTCGAACAGCGATCGCGCGAAACGCCGACCGAAAATCCATCCACACATGGGGAGCGATTCGACACGCGCGTGGTATTGCTCGTGGTCTTGCAAGAGGGAGTTGCGTTGAGCAGCGCACTGGTTGCTCAAGTGCGCCGTGACCTCGCGCGCCGTGCGTCGGCGGCGCATGTGCCGGACCGGATCATCGCAGTCGATGCGCTACCGGCGACGCACAACGGCAAACTGTCCGAAGCGGCAGCGCGCAACGCGGTCAACGGGCTACCTGTCTTCAATACGGCGGCGTTGCGTAACCCCGAGTGTCTCGACGCAATTCGCAACCACCCTGCGTTAAATTATGCGGCCCGTGAGTTGCCGCCAGCGGGCGGGTCGCGCCAACAACTCGAACAGCATTTGCAGGCGCAATGGGAGAATCTGCTAGGGTTCGGGCCGATATCCCGGGACGACAATTTCTTCGAGTTGGGCGGACATTCACTGCTCGGAGTCCGGTTGCTGAGCGACCTCTCCGCTTTGACCAGACGGACGATTCCGCTTGCTACGCTGCTGACTGCGTCGACGATTGCACGCCTCGCTGAAGTGATCGACGGGAGCGCGCTGCCGGCATCCTCGCCGATCCTCGTGCCGGTACGCAGCGGTATCGGCAACCCGCTATTTTTGATGCACAGCTTGAGCGGATCGGTGATGGAGTGCTGGGCGCTGGTTGCCGCGCTGCGTACTTCGCGCCCGGTGTATGGGCTGCAGGCACTCGGCCTCGACGGTGATGAGCCGGTGCAGCAGCGCGTGGAGGACATGGCTCGTGGATATATCGAACAGATGCGCAGCGTCCAACCGAGCGGGCCGTACGCGTTGGCTGGCTATTCGTTCGGTGGGCTGGTTGCGCTGGAGGTAGCGCAGCAGCTTTTAGTTGCCGGCGAGCAAGTGGAGGTTCTGTGTCTGCTTGACACTTACGTCAATGAGCGCTGTTTGCCGTTGAGTGCGTGGATTCGCTATCAATGTCGCTACATGGCAGGACATGGGCGCGCGCTGCGCGAACTGCCCGCGTCACAACGTCTGCGCTATTTGACGACGAAGTTCGTGGGCGCGGTCGATCGCGTGCGGATGCGTGCCGGGCGTCTTGCGCTGCGGCCGGATCCCAATACCGAGGGAATGCCGCCGACGTTGCGTCGCGTGCGCGCGGCACTGCGCGCAGCGATGACTGCCTATCGGCCACTGCCTTATCGCGCGGGGCCCATCGTTTATTTGCGAGCGGTCATCCCGGAGCGAGAACTTGGTGACCCGCTTCCACTATGGAAACGGGTGGCCCGCGCGGGGTTGATAGTCGTCCAGGTGCCTGGTGGCCATCCCGATATGATCACCGAACCGAACGTACTTACCGTTGCAGCCGCACTCGACCATGCGTTGGCGCAAGTCTGACATCGATGGCAAGTATGCCTGAATATTTATTGCGGACTAGATGGCATGTGGCACGATCCCGTCACTATGGAAAACGCGCGACGTATCGAGTGTTGTTCGCTATCGAATGCGTGCGGCCTGTCATTGACCAAGGATACGGTCCACGTGTGGGTGCTCAACGATTCGGATGTCGGCCAGGCAAGCGCGACGTTCGTCCAGACACTTTCACCGGATGAACGAAAGCGGGCGCACGCCTGCAAGCGGGCAAGAGATCGCGATCGAGTCATCGCCCGGCGAGGCATGCTCCGCACGTTGCTCGGATACTACCTCGACTGCCGGCCGGAATGCCTGAGCTTCGGCGTTGCCGATTTCGGCAAGCCGTTCTTGCAACGCGAGGGCGCTGCACAGCTTGCCTTCAACGTTTCCCAGAGTGACGGGATTGCGCTGCTCGCTTTTGCGTGGAATTGCCATATCGGCGTAGACGTCGAGCGGCCGGTCGGTGGCTTCGACGTCGCCGGCGTGGCCAGTCAGATTTTTTCTTCAACGGAACTGAAAACGCTCGAGGCCAACCGCTCCGTTTCGGTCGATACGTTCTTTTCGATCTGGGTCCGGAAGGAAGCGCTGTTAAAAGCGCTAGGCACCGGTCTATACAGCGGTGATCTAACGGCCTACACCACGGAAGACGATTCGCGACTGGGCGGTGGCCACTGGCGCGCTTTATATAACCGCACAGTCGTAACGTCAGGATGGACGTGCGTCGACTTTGACCTCCGTCCGCAGGCGCGAGGCGCGCTGGCCGTGTCGCTTGACGGTGTACAGGTCTCGCTCTACGTCTGCTCGTTTGCGCCTTAACAGGTTGCTGATATACGACCGCGCAGGAACGGCTTACCGCCATCCGCGCGACTGACGTCGCCTCAACATTCGGTACGCGCGAATGCCGAAACAAGATATTCGATGAACACCTTCACTCGCTTCGGCACTCGACGGCCCGCCGGATAGACAAGATGAATGGGAACGCGCTCGGGTTGCAAATCGGGTAGTAGCACTTGGGCCTGGCCGGAATGGATCTCTTCCGCCATTAGCCAGTACGGCGCCTGAGCAATGCCAAGGCCGCAAAGCACAGCCGCGCGAATATGCTCTGCATCACCGGTCAACAGCGAGCCGTGCGGCACATAGGAGACTGCATCCTTCCCGACCCTGAGTGACCAGGGGTAGCGCTCTCGCCCTTTCGCGAAGACGATACAGGTGTGCTTGTCGAGGTCCGCAAGCCGGCCCGGTACACCCTTCGCTGCAACATAGCCGGGGCTCGCCACGAGCAAAAAATCTGTCTCAGAGAGCTTCCTTGCCGTCAGCGAGGAATCGATCAATCGCCCGTGGCGAACCGCCAGATCAAAGCATTCTTCGCAGCACGTTGTTACGGTTGATCAATTGATGTTTGACTACCGCGAGCACGTGCAGCACAACCAGGCCTGCCAGCAGCGCGCAACTTGCGCGGTGTATCACGAAGAGTTCGTCGGTGAGCGCGCCTTTCACGAATGGTGTGTGAATCTCGACCAGACCAAAAAATGAATAGCCGTTCGGGACCATCAAGAATCCGCTGGCCAACACCGCAAAGACCGTAACGTAGATCAAAATGTGCACTCGGTGCGCCAGCGCGTTCTGCGCGTCGGATACGCCGGCAAGTGCGCGTGGCTCATTTCGCACGAACTTCCACCACACTCGTAGCGGGAAGAGCGCGATCAGCACCGTAGCGACTGACATATTTAGTCGCGAAAGGAAATCCCGTTCGGGTCCACCCGGAAGC
Organism: Paraburkholderia sp.; assembly: GCF_049581445.1. Lineage (GTDB taxonomy): Bacteria > Pseudomonadota > Gammaproteobacteria > Burkholderiales > Burkholderiaceae > Paraburkholderia. Next base: position 35,192 of record NZ_JBAURZ010000343.1, read on the forward strand.
TCGGCTAGCGCGTAGCCAGCAACACTGGCGTAAATAATTCCGGCGGCGAATACCCAATGGAAAAACCTCGCGACGCCATCGTAATGATCCAGATCGCGCCCGCGCTTCATCAACTGACGTGCAATGCGCTCGTCAAGGCAATCGCTCTGAATGATAGCGGCTTGCGCCTCCCCAGTGCCGATTCGGCTATGTGATGCCGTTTGCGGCATCTGGTTCATATGCACGTTCACGTCCAAGCCTGTTAAGCGGATTCGATGCGCCGGTGTGCGCCACACATTGCTGGTTGTTCGGCGAGGCCGTTACGCGCTCAACGCGTGCCGCGCCAACGGTCCGACGAGTGTCAGATCGTATCCATGTGGCGTTCATTGGTCAATAGAAATGCAAATAACAATCATCCGCATTTACATTTGACTTGCACTCGCTTCAGGTGGACTGCCGCGATTCCTTGCCGGCTACCAAAAAAGGGGATTTGGGCCCGCGCTCGGGGCGTCTCCTACATGGGGCGCAGGCGATCACCTGCCTACAGCAGGGATTTGCCTTGGGCGAGAATCTTGTCGCAGACCTGCTTCGTGACCTGCTCCTTCAAACCGCCGCCGCTCAGGTCAACCTGCTTACCGTCACCGCTAGTCAGGATCCCCTTGGCACCACTGGTGTACCCGCTGTCGCTCGACGAGGAACCGCCCGGTAGTTTGCTCATCAGGCCGTCCTTGACCGACGATGCATCGCCGCCGAGATAGTTGTTCTTGATGCAGTATTGGAGTACGCCAGCAACGTTGCCGGTACTGCTGGAGGTTAGCGACTGCGCCGACAATCCGCTGCCTAAACCGCCGAGGCTGCTAAGTCCGCCAGCGGCACCGCTGTTTCCACTCTGATTGAGAAGGCTGCCGAGTTGGGCGTGGGCGGCGGGAACAGATAGCAGGGCAGCGATCAGGAACCCACTGGCCCAGGTGCGACGTTTGCATGCGGTCATGGAAGACTCCTTTCCTCGAAGTGGAGGCTGTCTTCACTATAGTGCCTTTCGGACTTGCCAAGGTCCTGATTCCAGGGTGGCCGCAGGCGCCGGAAAATTCCAGACTGGAACGATCGTTCCAGTCGCGTGGGATCCAGTTGATCCATATTGAGTCGACTATGAAAGTTTGTCGACGAAGGGCTGGAGTCCCGCCTAGACCAGAATGCGTCTTTACGACTAACATAGTCCGCGCTTGCCGGAGTTGGGTGAGAAGGGCGCCGCTTTCAGGCATGGTCGAAATGTGACACGTGGACGTAAAACCTGCGCCTGGGATGAACATGAATGAGCCAGCCAAATGAACACTAGCTCTCTGTTCGACAAACCACCACTCGATCCGCCCGATCCGCCCCACGGCAGGCCTCAAACTACGCTGGCTGATATCACCCTTCGGATGGTCCAGCCATGGCCGTGTTGCGCACTGTACTCAAATACGCCAACGGCGTGATTTTCGTCTCCTCAATGGTCGAGGCTCTGATACTTGCCGTAAGACGCAGCTCGCGCGGCTACGACTGGAAGGCAGCGGGTGTGTCGGTGACGGACTTTCTCGTTCGTGAATATCCGTTGCGCTGGTTGCTGCCACTGGCCTTCTGGAGTGACGCAATGAACTGGTTCTGGCAGCACAGGCTCTGGACGTTGCCGATGAACCATTGGAGTGGTTGGCTGACGTGCTTCGTGGGCCAGTAATTCTGCTACTACTGGTATCACCGCGCGGCCCATCGGACACGTTGGTTCTGGTGCACCCATGCTGTTCACCATTCACCTGATCAACTCAATCTTTGCGCCGCGTATCGGATTGGCTGGACTGACCGTCTTACTGGCTCGACGCTGTTTTTCGTACTCGCGCCGCTATTCGGCATGCCACCCCAGATCGTGCTGATGCTACTTTCGCTGAACCTGCTCTATCAATTCTGGCTACACGTAACGTGGATTCCACGCCTCGGGCCGCTTGAATGGCTCTTCAACACGCCTTCCGCACACCGCGTGCATCATGCGTCCAACCTCGAGTACCTGGATGGAAACTATGGCGGTGTGCTGATCGTGTTTGATCGACTATTCAACACCTATATCGCGGAGCGGCGCGGTCTGCCATGCCGCTATGGTCTGGTGCGGCCGGTGACGACCTATAACCTGCTCAAGATCGAGTTCGACCAATGGCGTGCGCTATGGCGCGATCTACTGTCCGCGCGTTCCATACGTGCGGTATTTAGCTACGTAGTCAAGCCGCCCGGCTGGCGGCCCGATAATCAAGGGGATACGACAGAAGATCTAAGACGTCGCGCAGATTCACGCTCCTTTGGCGCTGGACGGTAACAGGTTCGCCCTGGGCGCAATGATCGGATGTAACGATGATTGCAGGCCACGTTGCAGCGCAGCGAAAGTGCCAACATCGAAGCAGCGATCTTTGCGCGGCCGAGGCAATGGGAAAGCCCGCTATCTTCAGCTTGAAAGCGAATTTTTTCGCCACGGCGGATTGGTTCTGTTTGCATGATAGCCACGGTGAACGGTTCATTTTGTTCTACTCTATAAGCGCGACGCACAGTGGTTCCCGGTGTTTGTCCAGCGTCGCGGCTATAGGGAAATGCTTGTGAATTCGCCGCGCCCGTAGATCGTTTTCCCGACCTTGGCGCGCTGACCTCATGGAGGATGAAGATGTCAATTCGATTAGGAGAAGAAGCACCGGATTTCACGGCTGAAACCACCGAAGGAACGATCCGATTTCACGAATGGATTGGCGACCATTGGGCAATTCTGTTCTCGCATCCAAAGGACTTCACGCCGGTTTGCACGACTGAGCTCGGATACATGGCAGGGCTGAAGCCGGAATTCGATAAGCGCAACACGAAGGTCATCGGGCTTAGCGTGGATCCTGTCAGCGACCACCAGAAGTGGCTGAAGGATATTGAAGAGACGCAGGGACACGCGGTCAACTACCCGCTGATCGGCGACGCGGACCTGAGTGTCGCGAAGCTCTACGACATGATTCATCCGAACGCAAGCGGCGGCACGCGCACTGCGGTGGACAACGCGACGGTACGCTCCGTGTTTCTTATCGGACCGGACAAGAAGGTCAAAGCGATGCTCGTCTATCCGATGAGCGCAGGCCGCAATTTCGACGAAGTGATGCGTCTGCTAGATTCGCTGCAGCTGAACGCTAAACACACGGTGGCGACGCCTGTGAACTGGAAGCCAGGCGAAGACGTTATCATTCCGACGTCCGTTACCAATGACCAGGCGATGCAGAAGTATCCTCAGGGTTTCAAAACCTTGAAGCCCTACCTGCGGTACGTGGCGCAACCGAGATGAGGTTCTAGTTGACGGAAAGCGCGCGCACCGGGAATTTCGCAACTCGGTGCTCGCGGCGGGTCCGTCAGCATCATAAAAGGCTCGTAGATGCGGGCCATGGAGACAGACCGTGCTGATCTTCCGGCAACTATTCGACCAGCAATCGTCCACGTACACGTATCTTCTTGCCGATGGGGCAACAGGAGAGGCAGTGCTGATCGATCCGGTTTTCGAGCAGGTGCGCCGGGACACCGCGTTGATCGAAGAGCTGCAATTGCGCCTGCTTTATACAATCGACACACATGTCCATGCCGATCACGTGACTGGCGCGTGGATGCACAAACAGCGCGCAGGCAGTCAGATTGCGATATCGGCCGCGAGCGGCGCCGAAGGCGCAGACCGCTATCTGACCCATGGCGACTTTTGTCCGTTCGGCGCGCGATATCTGTCCGTGCGCGCAACACCTGGTCATACAAGTGGATGCATTTGCCTGGTACTTGATGACGAGAGCATGGCGTTTACCGGCGATTGCCTGTTGATCAGAGGCACTGGCCGGACGGATTTCCAGCACGGTGACCCGCACGCAATGTTCCGGGCGATCCACCATCAGATTTTCACTTTGCCCGAAACATGCCTGCTTTATCCGGCGCACGACTACCGCGGTTTGACTGTCACGAGTGTCGGCGAGGAGCGGCGCTTCAATCCGCGCCTCGGTGGTGAACTGTGCGAAGACGATTTCACCGGATACATGACGAACCTGGGCCTGCCGCATCCGAAGCAGATCGACATCGCGGTACCGGCCAACCTCAAATGCGGCTTCGCCGCGTGTGACCCCTCGCGGATGGCTGAGCCGAGTTGGGCGCCACTGTCCTACACTTTTGCGGGCATCTGGGAAATCAATGCTCAATGGCTGGAAGAAAATCTGCGCGCTGTCCAGATTGTCGACGTTCGCGAGCCTGACGAGTTCAACGGGCCGCTGGGGCGGATTCCGGAGGCCAGACTCATTTCACTCGGCGAGTTGGCCCAGCGCGCCGGTGAACTCGGGCAAGATCGCCCGATCGTGACGGTCTGCCGTGCCGGCGGACGTTCAGCGCAAGCCACGGCCATACTGCGGCGGTCGGGATTCGAGGCGGTTGCTAATCTCGCCGGCGGTATGCTCCGCTGGCGTGCAGAAGGACGCGTTGTCGAAAACGGGAGCGTTTAAGCCGCTCACCCGATTCGCAAAGATCCTCGACTTCGTCCAATCAGATCAGCTGCCGTCCGTAAAATTTGGGGCCGGCACGACGGAAAATTTTCCCGCACGGCGTGAGCATCAGCGCACTGAGCACAGTCATTAAATGCGACTCGTGTAAACTGTGCCGATGTCCTCACACATCGATTACCTCAACCCCGCTCTTCCTTCCGGTCTCCGGCGCGTGCCGATGCCCGTGGTCGACGCAACCCCAACTACGCTCGAAGGCTTTGGCCGGCTTGTAGCGGATCCGAGCGAGTGCCCGATTGAGATCGTGCGGTGGCCGGCGGTGGGATCAAGACCCATCGACCCTGACACCGGTGATCAGGCAGGCACGACGGAAGGCATCTTCGTCAGCGAATGGCGCGGCGACATTCTCTATGGTCGAAACGAGGCCGTGGGCGGTCACTACGTCCTGGCGTATGCAACGGAGCCTGACGCGGCCCGTGACGACAACGCCAATGCCCCAGAACGCATGTTGCTTTGGCATGCGAACTACCACCCCGACGGCGGACAACTGTTCTTCCCTCTCGACCATCGTCCCTTCTACATTCCGTTGGCGTTGCCGGGAGACGACATTACGCCAGAGAAGTTCGTGTGTTTTCGCTTCGATGGACGGCAGGGTCTCTACATCCATCCGAGCATCTGGCATGAAGGCGTGTTCACGCTTGAAGGAACACAGCGCTTCTTTGACAAGCAGGGCGCTGTCCACGCGCGCGTGTCCGTCGAGTTTGCGCGCGAGTTTGGTTGTCTGCTCGAGGCACCGATTCTCGGCGACGCTTGACCTGTTTTAGTGGCGCTCGACTCGCCGTTACTCGCGCTCGGTTTCGAGCGCCGCGTCGGCGCACGCCAGAAAACCTTTGATCAGGTGGCGCGTATGGCGAAACTGGTTTCAGCAAGGCGATGGTTCGGACCGCTATGTGCCGGGCGAGCCTTTCGAGAGCAACGACTACCGGCGACGACCATCACAATTCGAGTTTGATATGCAAAGCATGACAGCGACCCCGCAGGGTGAGTCTCGCAATGGGCAGGCGGCGCCGGTCCGGTTCGGAATCGTGCTGCTTCCCAACTTCACCTTGACGGCCTTCTCCGGATTCGTCGACGTGCTGCGCCTCGCCAGTGACGAAGGCGACCTTAGCCGGCCGGTTCGTTGCGCGTGGAGCATCATCGGCGAATTGCTTACGCCAGTCCGTGCAAGCTGCGGTATCCAGGTCACGCCGAAACGCGCCTCAACCTCACCCACCTGGCCTTCGGCCCGCCACGCATCCAAAAGTAAAGCGAGCGATCTTGCTGATGGAGCAACACATCGGGCAGCCGTTAAGCTTGAGCGAGCTTGCACATCGCCTGGAAATGTCTGTTCGACAACTTGAACGCTTGTTCAGCAGCGAAATGGAGACTGCGCCGCTGACCTATGCCCGGCAGCTTCGTCTGCGTACCGCTGCCTGGTTGCTGACGAGTTCTGACCGCACCGTTACCGAAATCGCATCTTCATGTGGCTTCGCAGACGCATCGCATCTAGGTCGGGAATTCAAGAAGGAATACGGAGAAGCGCCAAACGCCTTTCGCATGCATGGTGCGCAGCTCGCGCAATAGGTCACGGATACGTCGGTTACTACCTCGCAATCGTTTGCCACCAGGCGGTTCACGGCGAAAGACCACGCACCATGCATGCATCGACGCGATGGCGACGAACGATCGTTAAAGCCCCCGTAAAATACGCCGATAACCCGGTTAGCCGTTCGCTTACATAACCCACAATTCAGAATAAAAGGTAGCGCGCATGAGCGGGTTCACTCCATTCGCTGATTCGGACATAAACGCAGGCCGTTCTCCCCGCGATGTACGGGTCCGCAAAGGGAAACAGACGACGACGATCAGTGTGCCCTGCAGTGTCGGCGGTTCAGTCTGCTTCATGCGCCCCGGCCCCGATGGTCAGGGTTCGCGTTTCGTCGCGGCGTTTCGACTCGTGCCACCTGAAAAAATTAGTGACGACGTTGTCGTGTTTGGGATCGACGGTTCGACACTCAATGGGCTCAGGCGTGACGAGGAATTTATTGACGCTGTCCGCCCGTTGCTTAAGTCGGGATCGCGCGTCTCGCTGGGAAAGAATTGGCTTTCCATCACTGTCGGCAATGCGAAAGCGCGTGATTCGAAAGATGAAATTTGCCGCTATTTGACGGTGGTGGCCACGCGACTCGAGTCCCTCATCGGTGCGAGCGCGAACGAGTCGGCCAACATCGGTCAGCTGTCCTTACCCTACGTTGTGCTTTCGTACGCCTCAGGAATCGCTTTGGGCTTGGGGTTCGCATTTTCGAGGCAATCGCTGATGCCGTTGCGAATTGCCGAGTGCGCCTTGGCGCTGACTTTGGTGCTGGCGTGTTTGATGTTGCTGCTTGTCATTCCTATTCACCTGCGCAAGCAGGCGCTCGGTGGCCCGGTTGCATCAACCGTCGTCGGCGCGGCAGTGATGGGTTCGATTTGCCTCGGCTCCGCAAGCGCGCTTATTGCGAACACTTACGTTGGAGAACGGTTTTTGCAGCCGGAGGGGTTGACGGCGTCGGGCATCATTGTCATCACGCGCGGGAAACATACCAGTTGCACACTCGTTCTTGACGAACCATCGGCGCGGATTGTGGCTGGCACATACGTTGGGCGGCTGCCAATTGCGTGCAGCGATGTCCATTATCGCGAGAACCTGCATTCGCGCTCCTATTACATTGATATCAATCCTGGCCTTTTCGGTGCACGTTTCGTGCAAGCGATCCGTACCACAGATAATTGACGCGAATCAGGCGAGGCTCAATGAAAGGGCGGCGACCCAGGCCGAGCGCAGGGCTCGCTCGGTGCCGCCGCATGCAAAGCGCCATAGTGAAAAGCAGCATGAATCAAGGTGAGATTTGACTAGCGGAAGCCGTACATCAGCACCTTTTTCCCCTCAAAGCTTTCCTGCACACCTTGCTCGCAATACGGTGGGCACGTCGTGCCGTCGACGGTCGGCGCGGATGATGTAGTAATTGCCCTGGAGACAATGGATTCGATGAGCGTCCCGTCGTCAGCGACGACGATTTGCAAGTCAGTCTCGACGCCGGCCGGCACGGGGCCTGCGCTATAGACGATATTCATGGTGCCGGTGCAATCGGAGTTCACCGTGTAGGTGCCGCTCTGGTTCGGATTGAATGTCGTCTGCCCTCCCTTGGGCACCCCGTTGATAATCCCGAAGTCGGTGCGCGAAAAATGGCCTGCGCCATCGAACGCCACCAGGGCGACGTCATCAAGGATCGACGGGGCGGCGAACTTATGCAGCACATTACCTGGATCGAGCAATCCAAGAATTTGTCCGTGACCGCTAAACCCATACGGTCCCTTTAGCGTGGCGTCCGAGCATAGGCCACCGGCCTGTGCCGAACTGCTGAGCGCTAGAAGCGCAACTGCCGTTGTCGACAAAACGCTCAAACTTTTCATGATCATCTCCTTGTCAGCGAATGAGGCGATTAGCTGCCGAAGGCGCAAGGGTTCGCATTGCCTGGCTGAATTGGGCGCGCCACTCAGAGAAATGAAAGTAAAACAGCCGCAGTTATGCCCGGCGATCGCCGTTTGCGGAGCCACCGATAAGCGAACGAAGAACCGCCGACGCGGCCGTCAGTTCGGAAACGCGAGGTGCGAAAGCCTCACTATGGGAAAACGTTATGGATAACGAAGGAATACGCCAAGCGCTTATTTTGCGCCTGGTATGGGCGGATACGTGCTGAAGGGTTGCACGAAAGTCCGCGCGTGGGTGACTTCGTGAGTCGGCTACGCATTAAGATTGCGTCGCGAAAACCAGTATAGGTCAGGATATTTTCGAATGCGATGCATTCGACGATGCTATCGACTGCGAATTTTCGCACTTAACGCTAAGGGGCGCGCTTGATACCCAGCGGCGGCGTTACGCCGGTTCGTGAGTCGAGTTCCGATTGCCACCTTGCCTGCGTGAGCAATTGCTTTGCTTCAGGATTCGAGGGATCGATCACGAGGGCGTCGCCAGCGTTGCGCCACACGCAGGTCCACTGATCACGCACGGCGCAAGTCCGTGCGGCTAGCAGGATCGAATTTCGTCTGAATTCGCGGTCCTGAAGATCTGCATTCAGTTTGATGGCGCTGATGTTGTTGGGCTCTTCAATGAGGACTCTCGATAGAGCCGCTCGCGCGGTAGTCAGGTTGTTCTTGTCCATATTCACGCGAGCAATCTGCAGATCGACTTCTGCACGTGGGTGTTGCATTGCGGCGGGAATTTCGGTCTTCGGCCGTGCCGCAACGCGCGCGATGGGGCGAGCTTGCCCGGTGGTTGATAACGGCTGTGAAGGCGATGGCGATGGCGAGGGTGAAAGCGAAGGCGAAGGCGAAGGCGAAGGCGCTGATGAAATGGACGACGGCGAAGGTGACGTTGGCGGCATCGGTGTCGATGGTATCGCCGCAGGCGAAGGGAACGTTGGTTGTAGCGATGAAACCGGTTCAGCGCTCGTAATGGTTCCTTCCGCGCTTTGCAAGGCAAGCGCGACCCTGTCGTCGCGTTTGCTGAAGAGGCCAGAACTCAGCGTTACACATATCAGCGCCAATAACGCGAGCAGGATCGAGACGCCATACATCCAACCGGCAGGCGCGGTATTTCGCTCGTATTCGTACCGCGGTGGCGATCCATAAGCGCCGTCAGCTTCGTTGCCGGACTGCGTGAAGAGCGCGCGGAATTTTCGCCACGCTATGTGTGGCGGCTTCTGCCAACTACGCTGTTCAGCCATTGGGTCGCGACGTTCCGCGCGCTCGTGCTCTTGCTGCGGCGCGTACGGTGAACGACTGGTCGGACCGACGCCTTGCCGGATGCCACTGCCGTCGGTCAAATGGGGTTCATCGAGCATATCCCGGAGTGTGCAGACAATTGGATGGGATTGGGGTCGGGTTCGACATGCTTGGTTGCGGTGAACGACTAGCAACCATTGATGCATGACGACGTTCAGTGTGCTGAGGCGAAACTGAAAAATAGAGTACCACAGACACACGTTAGAACGTTCGCGTAAAAAATCATGGCGTGACCGCGCGTTGCAACCGCATACGGAAGACGCAATCCGTGTGCCTGCTCTCACGGTTTATCAGAACATTGAGGTCTCATCGCATTCGAAAACAGACGTGCAGAACGGAAAGAGGCCAGCCGGGTGCTCCATTGCCTGATCTCCGTATGTCAAACGTGAGGACTCCCATGGAGTTTTTCGCCATCGCGATCCCAAGGCGGCACCCCACCCATTGCATCGACGAGGAAATCCACCATCACTCGCACCTTTGCACTGAGGTGACGGCGACTGGGGTAAATCGCCAGAACCTCGATGTCGGGTAAGCGATAACCGGGTAGTAATGGCACGAGATTGCCGGCACGCAGATCGTCGCCAATCAGAAAGGTGGGCTGCCAGATCACGCCTTGGCCAGCGAGCGCGGCGGCCCGCGCCGTGTCGCCGTTGTTGGTGTGCATCTGACACTGGACCTTTACCGGGTGAACCTTGCCGTCCTGGTCGATGAACTGCCATTCATCACCCGTGGCCGCATAGGTGTAGCCAACGCAGAGATGGTCGGCGAGTTCCGCTGGCGTTCGCGGCTGCCCACGGCGCGCCACGTAGTCGGGCGACGCACACAGGATGTTGCGCGACTTCGCCAGTTTGCGGGCCGCGTGGCTGGTCGAACCGGCGCGCGAGATCCGGATCGCGAGATCGAAGCCTTCATCGACGATATCGACGACCCGATCGATCAGTGCGACTTCAAGTTCTACCCGTGGAAATTTGCGCATGAACTCGGGCCATAGCGGCGCAAGATGTCGAATCCCGAAGCTCACCGGCGCGTTGATGCGCAACCGTCCGCGTGGCTCGACCGACGTGGACGACACGAGCCCTTCAGTTTCCGCGATGTCGTCGAGGATGGATTTGCTCCGCTCGAATAGGGTTTCGCCGCTGGCGGTAAGCGACAGCTTGCGGGAAGTGCGATTGAGCAGGCGCGTCCCGAGATGCGCTTCGAGTTCATTGACGTAACGCGTCACGTTGGCGGGCGAGGTATCCAGTGCATCCGCTGCACGCGTAAAGCTGCCGCGGCTCACCACAGTCACAAAGACTTCAAACGCTCGCAGCCTGTCCATGCGCGTCCCCAACGTTCATAAAAGCTGAATGATAGGTCAATCCTTTTGATGTTTCATTAACTGAAGGTGATGGCTATATTGCTCCTCAAGGACCCGGGCATCGTGCACCGGTCCACCACTGTAGTCAGGAGATTGACCATGCAGCGCTTAACAGGAAAAGTCGCGATCGTAACCGGCGCCAGTGCGGGAATTGGCCGCGCCACCGCCAAACTGTTCGCCAAGGAAGGAGCAAAAGTAGTGGTCGCGGCACGCCGCGAAGCCGAACTTCAGACCCTTGTCTCCGAGATCACGCGCGACGGCGGGGAAGTTGTGTCGCTGGCGGGTGACGTGCAATCAGAGGACTTCGCGAAAGCGCTGGTGGCACTCGCCGTCAGCCGCTTTGGCTGCCTCGACATTGCCTATAACAATGCCGGTACGTTGGGCGAAATGGGGCCGACAACGGGCGTATCCGAACAAGGTTGGTCGTCGACCCTGGCGACCAATCTGACCAGCGCCTTCCTCGGGGCGAAGCATCAGATTCCCGAGATGGTGAAGCACGGCGCAGGATCGATCATTTTTACATCGACCTTCGTTGGTTACTCGTTTGCCTTCCCCGGCACCGCAGCGTATGCAGCGAGCAAAGCGGGGCTGATTGGGCTGACTCAGGCGCTCGCGGCCGAGTACGGAGCGCAAGGTGTGCGTGTCAATGCGATCTTGCCGGGTGCCGTGGACACGGAGATGTATCGCGGCATGAATGACACGGCCGAATCGCAAGCGTTCGTCACCAATCTGCATGCGCTCAAGCGCGTTGCACAACCGGAAGAACTCGCGCGCTCGGTCCTGTATCTTGCATCCGATGATTCCTCGTTCGTGACCGGCACCGCATCGCTGGTTGACGGTGGCGCGTCGATTACGCGTACCTGACAGGAGCCGTGTAGCGTGCGATAAGGCGCGACGTAAAAGAAGACGACCTGGCCAGGTCAGGTCGCCAAACCCGAGGGGTCGGCGTGCCGTGATTACGGACGACGACCCTCAATGCGCTTACTTAGCCGCGCGCGCTGCTTCCTCGATCGCCGCTGCAACTTCCGTCGGCTTCGACAACATGGCCACATGGCTCGCGTCAACCTTGATTTCCGTCGCGCCAATCTGATGCGCCATCGCGTCCTGCAACGCTGGCGGAATCATGCGATCCTTCTCGGTCACGACGAACCATGACGGCTTGCTTTGCCATGCGGGCTGCGTCACCTTGTCGTCGGTACAACCGGCAAACCACGGGCCTTGGGTCGCAGCGACGAGGCGCGCCTGGGCGACCGGCAGATCCTGCGCAAAGTCGTTGATAATTGCGTCGGTGGACAGCGTCAGATAGCCCGCCGAGTCCTTCTGCAAGGCGGACGCCCACGACGGCGCCGGCTTGCCCTTCAGGATATCGTTGATCGACTGGTCTTTCTGCGGCGCGAATGCGGCCACGTAGACGAGCGCCTTGACCTTGTCGTCGTTGCCGGCCTGGGTGATCACGGCGCCTGCCCACGAATGGCCAACCAGGATGACAGGGCCGTTCTGCTGCTCGATTACGCGGTGCGTGGCGGCCACGTCGCCATCAAGAGAGCTGAGCGGATTCTGTACCGCAACGACGTGCAGCCCTTTTGCCTCCAGGAGCGGGATAACCTTGTCCCAGCTCGATCCATCGGCGAACGCGCCGTGCACGAGCACAACGTTCTTGCCTTTCAGGTCGTCGTTGGCGGCGGCGCTTGCCGGCGTCATCGCGCTGATTGACAGGAGGCTGCCGAACATGACGGTAGCGGCCAGGCACTTTTTGAGCAGGGTGTTCATACTATGGGTCCTCGTGGATAAGTGGGTCAGATTGCGGATTGAAGGATGCCTTGATGCGGCGGCTTGCTGTATCGGTCAAATGACCGAGGCGCCGGCAACGCTTTTGGGATGCCCATCCGATTCCCGAGGAATGGCGGACAGGACTAAAACAGGTCGACACCTACATGGCAGATGTTTCAACAATCCGGGCGCTCAACGCCGTGAAGGCGCTGGCGTTCATCGGCGACCTCAGCATGGGGCAGCCGACGGATCATTCGCTGCGCACCAGCTGGCTTGCCGGGCGGCTTGCGGCCGAAGCGGGCCACGACGATGCGCAATGCGGCGTCGTCAAAGAAGTCTCACTGCTGCGCTGGTCAGGCTGCACGGCGAACGCGGCCGGCTTTTCGGAAATGCTGGGCGACGATATCGGCGGACGCGAAGCGATGCTTGCCATGCGGCCGGGCTGGGGCGGCGCGGCGGAAGCGCAGGGACGTCTTGACGCTACGATTACGCTGCTGGCGGAGATCCACTGCGAAGTGTCGGGGGAGATTGCGCGCATGCTTGGTCTCGAGGGTGCTACCCAAAGCGCCTTGCGGAACATCTTCGAGAAGTGGGATGGCGGTGGGCAGCCGCTGCGGGTTGAAGGCGCACGAGTGCCTGAGGCGGTTTTTATGGTTGCGCTTGCAGGCGACCTGGAAATCTTGAGTCGTGTGTATGGGCTGGAATCGGCGCAAAAACTGATCGCGCAGAAAGCGGGCCGCTACTATCCCGACTTGCTTGCGCGTATCGCCTGCGCGCAAGCGGGAGAATGGCTCACCGAACTCGATCAGCAAAGCGCGGCAGGGCGGGACGAACCGCTGGACGCGCTACCCATGCAACAGGTCACCGCGCCCGAAATCATCGCCGACGTCATCGACCTGAAACTGCCGTGGATGGCCGGTTACTCGCGGCGCGTGGCCGAGGCGGCGGCGCGATGTTGCGCGCGCCTAGGATTCGACGACGAGGTTCGTCGCACCACGTATCTTGCCGGCTTGATTCACGGCATGGGGCGCATGGCGGTGTCGAATGCGATCTGGAATACGCCGGGGCGGCTGTCTCCCGCGGCATGGGAAAAGGTGCGCCTCGTGCCTTACTGGACCGCACGCGCTGGCAAGCAGATTGGCGCGCTCGCTCGCGAATCCGAAATTGCGTCGCAGGCGTATGAGCGGCTTGACGGAGCGGGCTATTTTCGCGGCGCCACGGGCAACATGCTCGGCCGCGAGGCTCGCGTGCTGGCTGCGGCTGCTAGCTGGGTGGCGTTGCTGTCACCGCGTCCGTGGCGCGCGGCTTTCCCCCCGGACGAGGCTGCGGCCTTGCTGAATGAACAGGCGGCGGCGGGCTTATTCGACGCCGACTCGGTCCATGCCCTGTTGTCCTGCGAGAAGGACGGTTATGAAGTGGGCGCTGAGCGCATCAAGCCGGGGCGAGGTGCGCTCCTGTCGCCGCGTGAGGCCGAGGTCTTGTGGCACATCAGCCAGGGCGCCAGTAACAAGGAAGTCGCCAAAACGCTCAGTATGAGTCCGAGCACGGTTCGCACGCATGTGGAAAGCGTGTTCCGCAAACTCGAATGTTCGACGCGGGCGGCCGCTACGTTGAAAGCGTCAACGCTGGGTCTGATTTAAGTCGCATGACGGCGCGGCGCTAGATGCAACAGCACTCTCTGCGCATAAAAAAACGATTTTCACCCGGATGCACGCGAAACCTTCCAGGCGTTCAGAACGCCCGGGCTAGGTGAAGAGATGATTCTGCAGGGCAATGCATTCGTTGAGCAGGTTCTACCCGGCGCAACGATACGAAAGCTCTCAGATGAGGAAATGTCGGTTTATCGAGCGCCGCTTCCTACTCCCGAGTCGCGGCGACCCACCTGGCGTTTCCCGAACGAACTACCGATCGCGGGAGAACCCGCTGATGTGTATTCCCTGCTTGGAGCAGGCACATATTGCGCTAGCGCAGTCCTCTTACCCGAAGCTGCTTTTCACAGCGAATCCAGGCGCCTTGGCATCACCCGCTGTCGCCAGACGCGTTGTGAAAAATATTCAGGAATGCAAAGTGGTGGAGCTTGGCCACGGCATTCACTACTTGCAGGGAGATCATCCAGATGTCATTGGTTCCACTGTGCGTGAGTGGCTGCTCGTTCATACACTCGAGGCCCGATAGCCTTCATTGAGCATCCAGTGACTGAACTGCGCATACTCACGTGCATATTCGCGGGCGTCGCGCGCCAGTTCAACGGTATGAGCCAATTGTCCACCGCGGCAGTGAGGGCACGAACATAACCTGGTTGTGCAAGATCTGCCGCCGCCGGCGCACCCGAGTTCAGCATACTCAGTTGTCCCCCGATACAACCGAACGCTGTACAGCCAGCAGATTCGCGGTGTTCTGTGCGATCCGGTCGTTGCTGATCATTAGCGGTGCGGAATACAGATCACGAAGATGGCGCCCGACACTGTATTCGGTGCCGTTCTTGTAGCCCGCCATGCCGCAGATCATCAGCACTTCCTGCACCACTTGCAGCGCGGTGTTGGAGAGGCTGGTTTTCAATGTATTCATGTCGGTGGCGAAGCCCAAGATGGCAGAGAGCGGCGTGTCGGCCCGGCATGCGTCGTCTACAGTCTCATGTACGCGCTGCGCTGCCTCTAGACCGGCGGCAAGGCGTGCCTGCATCATACGCAGCAGCCCCACTGCCTCTGCGAGCCGTGGCCCGGCCGGTGGGGCGGAGCCGGGCTTCGAGCGCGCCTGGGCGCGAAAGAATGCACTCGCCCGATTCACCGCGTCGCTGGCGACACCGGTCCACACGGATGCCCACAGCGTGTGCGAGAGAGGCAGCATGGTCTGGTCGGCGATCTCGGCAAAGGGTGTGGGTAGTATCTGTTGCTCCACGCCCGTGGCGACGAGGCGAAATCCTTCGCTGCAGGTGCCGCGCATTCCCATCGAATCCCATTCGCCGCGCTTTTCGAGTTGCGTTTCCGCCTTGAGCACGACAATCAGCACCTGGTCGCCGGCAGGGGACTCCGGCGTGCGCCGGGCGGTGACCAGAATACCGTCGGCGTTTGCGCCGTAGGAGATCGTCGGCGCCAGCTTTTCGATTCGAAAACGCGCGCCGTCGATCTGGATCGCGCAGGAACTGGTGCGTAAATTGCCGCCAATGTTTTCTTCGGAAGTCGCTGACGCCAGCAGCAACTGATGCTCGACAACCTTAGCGAGCAACGCCCGTTGCCAAGGCAAACTGCTGCCGTATTTGTCGATGCATGCAATCTCGATCTGGTGCATCGCATAGATCATGGCGGTCGATGCACAAGCTTGCGCCAGCGTTTCGCAGATCGCCCCGATTTCCACGACGCCTAGTCCGGGACCGCCAAACGCCTTGGGCACCATCGCCGAGAGCAACCGTTCGCGGCGCAGTGCATCGACTGCTTCAGCAGGGAAGCGCGCGTCCCTGTCGACATCATTCGCGAATTGCGCGGCGACGGCTGCGGCGCGTTGAGCGGCTGCACGCCAGCCGGGCTGGGATCTGGACGCGGTGGGAGCGGTCGACGCGGGTGTGCCGCTGCGGGCGATGGCGTCATGCTCGAGTGGGTTGTTCATGCTGACGCCTTTACCGGTAGCAGTTCGTTGACTGCTGCGGCGATCGAATCGACACTCGAAAAGAGGCGGCGAGTGAGCATGCGGTCGGGGATCTCAAAGCCAAATTCGCCTTCGATCGCCAGTATCACCTGCACGGTTGCAAGCGATGTCAGGCCGGCTGCATAGAGATCTGCGTCGTCTGCGACGGTGTCCATCGGCACGTCGAGACAAGCCGATTCGGAAAGGATGCGCCTCAGTACTGTTTTCATGGAGAAGTGTCCCTCAGGTTTTTCTCGTTAGCCCGCTGTTGCATCACTCTCATTGCGAACGCGCAGGCGGGGCGGCCGGTCCGCTCGCATGCGCTGACACATCCGGAGCGTCCCCCCCTTTTGACCCGGTAGCGGACGGCCCCACTCCAGGATTGTTTGTATTGAACGGATCGCTAAGTACTACCGTCGGTGCGATGTCGCACGGAAGAGCGTCCGGTCTTAAGGGTCGACCGCGCGCAAAAAGAAGCCGGCGAAAGCAGGCTGAAAGGTTCTAGCTATTTCCGAGGGCGTGCTAGAACCTGAGAGAGGGAGCAGCATGCGGGCGTCAGAGCCGCGCAGTCTCTCAGGTACCCGCCGAAATCGTCGGGAAAATCGCGCTCTGCGATTACTTTCGGGGGTGTTACACGCTGAGCGCTTTCGCGCTTTCCTCGTTTACGTCCTTTCGTTTATTACGGATGCAGAAGACGCGAAAAAAATCGTTAGGCCCGTTAATCAATGTACCCAAGGTGGGCCAGGCGAGATCATCGACGGCATGATTGGGATCGTGGATAACCCTAGGGCTGATGCGGCGGCGCGGGTCGCCTTATGTGGGCTGCGGCGGCGTTTGCGGCTGATGTCCCGGTAGTGGCGGAAAGGCGAATGCGATTGCCATGGCGCCAAGCCCTACGACCGATGAACTGAGATACAGCCACGTGTACTGGCCCGACATGTCGTAGATCCAGCCACCGGTCACCGGTCCCAGCGCCATGCCGAGGCTCGACAGCATGGTCGCCGCGCCGAGCACCGCGCCGAGGATGCGCGTGCCGAAGTACTCGCGTGCGAGTACCGCATAGAGCGGCATCACGCCGCCGTAGGCCGCTCCAAACACGAGCGCGAGCATGTAGAAAGTCTCCAGACGGCGGGCAAACAGATAGAGGCTGATCACGAGCGCCTGCACCATGAGTCCTGTGACGAGAACAGGCTTGACGCCGACTCGGTCTGCGAGCACGCCGAGCAACACCCGACCGCCGAGACCGGACAGCCCTTCGACGCTATAGATGCTGACCGCCGCCATTGGCGGAACGCCACACAGGATTGCGTAGCTCACCATATGAAAGATCGGCCCCGAGTGGGCGGCGCAGCATGCGAAGAAGGTCAGACCAAGCACGAGAAACTGGCGCGTTCGCAGTGCTTGCGCGACGCGCATGGGGGGCGCTGCCGCACTGTCGGCTGCATTGCCGTTAGCGGTCGCCGTCTGCACGGGAGGCCGACGCACGAGCAGCGACGTCGGCAGCAGCACGAGCCAGACCATGACACCGATGACCAGCATTGCGGTGCGCCAGTCGTACGCTGAGATCAGCCAGCGGGCGAACGGCGAGATGGTCATCGGCGCGACGCCCATACCTGCTGAAACGAGCGACACGGCAAGGCTGCGC
The DNA here is from genome assembly GCF_049581445.1 of Paraburkholderia sp. Taxonomy (GTDB): domain Bacteria; phylum Pseudomonadota; class Gammaproteobacteria; order Burkholderiales; family Burkholderiaceae; genus Paraburkholderia. The sequence goes on from NZ_JBAURZ010000343.1 coordinate 52,941, forward strand.
TGCCGCTCGAACCACACGGTGGTCGCTGCGATCATCGGCGCGAAGAACGCGCTGGCGGCGAGTCCCACGAGGATGCCGTAAGTCAGTTGAAACTGAAGCAGCGAGGTGGCGCGACTCGCGAGTACCAACGCGAGCCCAAGCAACACTGCACCAACTGTTACGACGGGCCGTGCACCAATCCGGTCGCTCAACGCCCCCCACCCGAAGCCGCTCACGCCCATCACAAGGAAATTGAGCGTCATGCCGCTGGAGATGCCCGCGCGAGACCAGTCCGTCGCACTGGAGATCGGCTGCAGAAAGATTGCTAGCGAGAACATCGCGCCGATTGCGACGCAGGTCATGATGGCACCCGCAATCACGATCACCCACCGATAGTTGCCGGTCGTTTCGTCTGCGTTTCGAGAGGTCGTTTCGCTCTGACTGCGCTGCATGGTGCCTCCACGCGTTCGGTAGATATCATCACGACGAACGGGCATGTTCAAAATCGACAGTGTGAACAAAAAGCAGCCAACAGGGGCCAGGTGACGGAAGAGTTTCGCAAGGTATTCGGAGGATATCCGTTCCAGGCTCGTGTTAGATTTTCAATCATCTGATGCTAACTCTGTTACCTATGGAATATCCCTGCGGGCTGCGTGACACGACAGGCACCCGCGAGACCACACAGCTATGCCACGGATCGTTTATGTGTCGTCGTGTCAGGCACCTGGTGGATCAACAGCGGTGCGGACTTCGATCCCGCACACACGGTCCCGGTACGGGCCGGCACCTTCGTGCGGCGCATTGCACGAACCTGGCATTACGACGGCGTCCCGCGTGGTGAAGCGGAGCCAGTAGTGATCGCCATTTGTGGAATCGGTCCGGTGGATATCCGGCTAGCGGAGCCTGATAAATCCCTGGTTCGGGCCGTATAGACCGGCGATTTAATCGGAGGGCAAACTCGATGAATCTCCCTACTGTCGCGCAACATCAGCCGAACTGCACCGGCCCGCAACTCGGCACCTGGAAGCTACAGTCCTTCACGGACGAAGACCTGGCGACCGGCGAGAAGACCGATTTGTTCGGCGCGCACCCCAGCGGCTATCTCTCCTATGGGCCTGACTGCCGGATGTCCGCCATCTTGCTCAAGGAGGGGCGAAGGACGCCCGAGACGCTCGTTCCAACCGATGCGGAACGCGTCGATCTCTACAACGGGCTGATCGCATACGCAGGGACCTACAGTATTGAGGGCGACAAAGTAAGCCACCATATTGAGGCCTCGTGGAACCAGTCGTGGACAGGGACGACTCAAGTGCGTCAGTTCAGAATCGACGGCAACTGCTTGTACATAAGAACGCTGCCCGCGAAGAACCCAATGACCGGCAAGCAAAGCTCGGCCGTATTGGTTTGGGTCAAGGTCGAGTAGGCGAATATCCTCGGGTGTGGGGATCTGCCGTCCTCGACAGCCCGCAATCTGCGCAACTGATACAGTTCTTCCTGTTTCGAATGGGAGGGCCTGATGTTCAAATCTGTAAGACTTGTGGTTGCCGCGGTGGCAGTTGTGTCGTCTGGTTTTGCACTGGCGGCGAAGCAGCCGGCGCCCAATTACCTGCCCGCGTCAGATGCCGCGACGTTTGAGAACGCGCCGGCGATCGTCGAGGGAGCGTCGGGCAAGAACGTCAAATCGACGATCTACGTCTTTATGGACCCGAACTGCATCTTCTGTCACTACGCGTGGAAAGCGCTCCAACCCTACGAGGCTGCCGGGTTGCAGGTGCATTGGATTCCGATGGGCTTCCTGAAACCGGATTCCCCGGGAAAGGCCGCCGCATTGCTACAGGCGCAGAACGGGCCGGCATTGATGCACGAACTCGAGACGAAATTCTCTGAGAAAGACGAGTCTGGCGGGATCAAGCCGCTGGCAAATGTACCGTCCGCGACGCAAACCAAGCTGGATGGCAATGCCAGGATGTTTAAGGACTTCGGCTTCGATGGCACGCCGACGATCATCTACCAGGCAAGTGGCGGCCGGTGGGCAGATGTCAGTGGCTTGCCGCCTTTGAGCTCATTGCCGGGCATGTTGAATCTGCCGGAACAACCGATTACCGATCCGTCTTTGCAGCGGTTCCGCTAAAGACACCGCAGCGGCGGATTCACTGGCGCGTTGGTTGACGTTAACGCTTACGGCAGTTTTACAAGAACTGCGTTTGGGGTTTGGCACCCTGAAGACGCGTGGCCGCTATCCCCATCGTCCCCGCGTGACTGAGGCGTTGGATGGAAATTGCACCGCTTGTTAGAACAATTTCCGCCACTGCTCCTGCATGTCCGCGCGTGTGTTGACCTCGATCAGCACGCCGCCCGGCGCACGGCAAAAGAACCGCGATCCACGTGTGTTGTTGAAGACCTCCGACTCCATCCGAACGCCGCCCTCCAGGAATTCCCGATAGAGAGTGTGGACGTCATCGAGACTGTCGACTTCAAGGCCGAAATGGAAGTTTTTCGGCCAGACCGGCACTTCTTCCGTAACGTGCTCCAGAACAATGTCGAAGCCGTTGCGCTTAAGCAGGCGATGCTCGCCGGCGGCGACGATTTCGCAGCCGAGGTATTTCTCAAAGAATGCAGCCGTCTCGGCTACGTTGGTGGTGGGGAAGCTCAAGTGGTTCAGCTTCGCTTCTTTGTGAAGATTCATCATCGATCTCGCAGAAAGGTTGAACGGTGGCGTGGAGAGCGTGGCGTCCGACCGGCCCCTATGCACTGATGCCGGTCGGATGGCTTTCCACAGGGCTAATTTTGCGAGTAATTGCTCGATTGGAAAACTCGCGTCGAGGCGGTGTCTCGTGTTAGCGCGCGGCTCAGCATTGGCGGGGGTTTGACGCTTCTGGCGCGGCGATGAGAAGAAACATTGCTCGCGTTTTCGGAGCCGCCTGTCCGCCCGCGCATGATCTTTTGGGCTGCCGCCGATCTGCGATCCTTAGATGCCAAAAAAATCGGTACGGATCAGGCCGCTTTTCGATTGTCGGCTTCCATAGAAAATCGCATGCGATTCAAACGCATGAGAGTAAAGAAGATTAACACCTCATATCCATCAAGGAATTCATCATGACCAAGATCGACAAAGTTCTCTTCTCCGGCACGACCCACACCACCATCAACCGCGACCCCCGCCTGCAGCGCGGCGACCACGGCGTCCTCGACATCAAGCTGTCAGCGCCCGGCGGTGACGACCTTGAGTTGATCGCGGCTCTGCCACACCCGACCGCCGAGCAGTTGTTCGCGGGCGCCTGGTCGGCCTGTTACATCACTGCCTTCGGAATTGCCGCATCGCTGAAGAAGGTCACGCTGCCGGCCGACTATTCCGTGGATATCCAGGTCGACGTGGGCCAAACCGGCGCCGCCTGGTTCCTCGGCGCCCAGTTCACCATCCGCGTGCCGGGCGTTGAAAAGGCCGTCGTCGAGGCAATCGCACACGCGGCCCATCAAATCTGCCCGTACTCGAAGGCTGTACACGGCAACATCGAGGTTGCGCTGAACGTCGTCACGGCGTAATCCCGCACGGCAAGCATCGCTCACCGCGTCGCAAGGCTGACGCGCGTCATCGCTCACGATGCGCGATCGGTCACGGGGAAGGTGTTAACGGCGATTACGGTCCGTGCCGGCGGTATCTCTATCACGGCGATCATGGTCTTTTCATCATTACCCAACCGCTCGACCAGCAGCCGGCTACCCACGCCAATGGTGGCACAATCGGTTTTGTCTGCCAGTCTGCTGACCAGGTCGATCTCTGGCATGCTGCCGGGGTCGCCCAGGGTGGCGCATCGGTCGAAGACCCACCCGGCGTGCGCGGCGCGCAGGCGGGCGGCCTGTATCTCGCCTATCTGCGCGACCCGGACGGCAACAAGCTCTGCGCTTTGTATCGCATGCCGGACTGAGGCAAAGACAGCGCTGGACCGCTCTCGGCCTGCCATGCATATTGTGGTAAACAGCGCTGCCCCCATATGCAACCAAGGTGGGCGAAGCCATTCCGGCCGGCGCATCAGCTGAGAGCCGGCGAGCTAACGCATTGAAGATTGATGTACTTGGTGGCATATCGCCACTCACGGAGAGAAACGAATATGACGACGCAAACTGAAACCGCCGTTCTGGCTGGCGGGTGTTTCTGGGGCATGCAGGACCTGCTGCGGCGCTACCCCGGCGTGCTGTCGACGCGAGTCGGCTACACCGGTGGTGACGTGCCCAATGCCACTTATCGTAATCATGGCACGCACGCCGAGGGCATCGAGATCGTGTTCGACCCGAGCCAGATCAGCTATCGCCAGATTCTCGAATTTTTCTTCCAGATCCACGATCCGACAACCGTCAACCGCCAGGGCAACGACATCGGGACGAGCTATCGCTCGGCGATCTTCTATCTCAACGACGAGCAGAAGCAGGTGGCCGTGAACACCGTGGCGGACGCCGACGCATCCGGCCTTTGGCCCGGCAAGGTCGTCACTGAAATCGTTGCCGCGGGCCCCTTCTGGGAAGCTGAGCCGGAACATCAGGACTATCTGGAGCGGCTTCCCAACGGATACACCTGTCACTTCATCCGGCCAGGCTGGAAATTGCCGGTACGTGAAGCCAAGGCAGCGGGTTGAGTCGCAGATCCGGTAAGGCGAACTCATGATCGCGAGCGGCCTTGAACCATGTTCCACGGTTCAAGGCCGCCAGGTTTGCGGCGGCATCCTTGGAAAGCGCCGAATCTCCATGAGGCATCATGGGTTACGTTGACGCGGCGGCAGGCTCATGTTTAATCTATTGCGATCCAATCGCATGCGATATAGAATGCTGTCATCTCAGACATCAGCCTTTAGCCAACGAGGATGCCAATGAAATCCACGGACCAATCGTCCACCGCGACGCCGCCGCTTTCCGACTTCCTGTGCTTCGCGGTTTACTCTGCGAATCTTGCGTTCGGCAAGGCGTACAAATCTATCCTCGATCAGCTTGGGCTGACCTATCCGCAATACATTACGATCATTGCGCTATGGGAGGAAGAAGACCAGACAGTCAGCGGTCTGGGTGAGAAGCTGTTTCTGGCATCCAACACGCTCACGCCGATTTTGAAGAAGCTCGAAGCGATGGGTTATGTGGACCGGCAGCGGGATGCCGAAGACGAACGCCAGGTGCGGGTCAGCCTCACGAAAAGCGGCCGGCGGCTGCGCGAAAAAGGCATGACTATGAACCTCGTCGAAGCGACGGGTCTGTCGCCGGACGAGTTCGCGAAGGTGCAGAGGGCGATCGTGATGCTGCGTAACAATCTCATCGAGTCAGTTCAATCCGAGGAGTGAGCGGTGATTGGCTGGATTATTCGTTACGCGGTTTTCGGCCCCGCATAGCCATTCGACACAGGTTCCCGGTTCGCCGACAATCGACGCATCCAGAATAACCTCGACGGAAGACGCGCGATGTCGCCACTGCCGACAGAAATTCAGATTGAATCGTCCAGACTCTCGATCAAACCGTTTACGCCTAACGATGCGCATGAGGCGTTCTCCTGCATTACGCCTTCACTGACACGTTATATGGCGTGGGAGCCGCCGGCGTCGCGGGACAAATTCGATGTTGTTTGGCAGTCCTGGCTACCGTCCATAGACGATGGATCGGACTATGTGTTCGTGATACGTCGACGCGTTGACCGAAGCTTCCTTGGCTTGACCGGCCTTCACCGCGCAACGACCGAGACTCCGGAACTCGGTATCTGGATTCGCGAGGATCATCATCGGCACGGTTTTGGCCGGGAAGCCGTGATGCTGGTTGCGGATTGGGCAACGCGAACCATTGGTTTTGAAAGCTTTGTTTATCCGGTTGCGGAAGAAAACCATCCCAGCCGACGCATCGCCGAATCGTTAGGCGGTGTCATCATAGGAAGCCGCGTGACGCCGAAGTACAGGTCTGTCATCTACCGGATTCCCGCCCAGCGATCGACCGGGGATGCATGAATGAGCGGGCGCAGAGTCGCCGCCCGCAACCGATGAGCGACGCACCTTGTTCCACGACAACGCTGAGAGTGAGTACCGGCTCTGAGATCACGCGCACGTGAACGAATCAATGTTGCCGCGCGACGAGCTTATGTGTAGTGTTATTAAGCTCGGACCCGGAGTTTCAAAATGGCACATATCATCCACGATGTTGGTGTCGCCAGTCAGATTGGCGCATATAGCGATTCGATCGAAACACGTCCAGGTCAGAGGTGGTTATTCACATCCGGCAATCCTGGACTTTCACCCTCCGGCGAGCTTCCAACGGGCATCAACGCTCAGAGCGAACTCGCCTGGGAGAATTGTCTGCGCGAACTGGAGGCGGCGGGTATGACCGTGACCGACATCGTGAAGGTCACGCAGTACCTCACGCGCGCGGACGACATTCCCAGCTACGCACAGGTGCGAAACCGCTTCCTGAACGGGGCTCGGCCCGCTTCGATGCTCTTGATCATTCCACAGCTCGTCTGGCCTGAGATGCTGGTCGAAGTCGAAATCATCGCGGCAAAAGAATAGTCGCTCAGTACTTCACGCGCGATCTCGCCGACCCGGATTTTCGGCGCGTTACCATCGAGGTAATCGAGGCCCGGGCAGTTCACCGGCGTGCCAGCGCGAGCGGAGCAGCGGTCCGATGAGGCGGAAACAATGGGCTGTGTTTGCGAGGAGGGTCGGCGAACATGAAATCAGCTCGGCTCCGAGCGGTCGCCCAGGACGCCGCAGGCGGTCTCGCGGGTGCTTTGACCGTCGTCCCTATCATCCTCAGTTGTGGCGCCGTGCTGTACGAAAGCATGGGTTCAGCGTGGGTGACGGCCGGTATATCGGCGGCCTTTGTCGCGGCGGTGGTGGCGGCGATTGTGTCGGCGCTGTCAGGCGGAACGCCATTGCACATGAATTCGCCGAAAACAACGCATGCGGCTATTTTGTCCGGATTGATCGCGAGCGTAGCCACGGATCCCTTGTTTGCAGCAGGAAGTGGTGGTGGCGCTGCGCTCGTAATTGTCGCGTGCGCCGCCTTACTCGTGTCTGGCATCGTGCAGTCAATTCTGGGTGTGTCGCGCCTGGGTATGCTTGTGAAGTTTGTTCCGTATCCCGTCCTCGCGGGCTTCATTAACGGATTTGCGATCCAGATTATCCTCAATCAGCTTCCCCGCGCTCTCGCGATCGAGGGGCCGGAGGAACTGCTGAGGGCGATGAGCGGTACTGTGCCGGTCAACTGGTGGGCATTGGGATTCGCCATCGTATCCGGCGCATTCGTCATACTTGCGAAGAAAAGAAGTGGGCCAATTCCAGCAGCATTGATTGGTCTGTTTGGCGGTACGGCACTTCATATGCTGTGCTTGCGGTTTATTCCCCACGAGGACCTGGGTGCGGTTATCGGAGCGCTCCCGCCTGGCATACCGCTGATCCTGCGTACCACTGACATCCTGAACTTCGTCACCTCCGCGGGTTTTCACAATCACGCCGCTGTGATACTGGCGACCGGCATCACGCTTGCGCTCGTATCGTCAATACAGTCCTTGCTGAGCATTTCGAGCACTGAGCAGCTCTTCGGGGCGCGCCACAGCAGTAATCGTGAACTGATCGTGCAAGGCGCCTCCAACATCGTCTCTGCACTGTTTGGCGGCGGCCCCAGCGGAGGATCGCCAAACATTACCCGAATCGTCCACGCAAGCGGCGGACGTACACAGTTCGCGAACCTTGCGTACGCATGCGTGCTTCTGGCGCTGTCCTATGGATTGAACCGGATTGTCGGCCTGATCCCACTGTCGGTCATGGCCGGTGTGGTGATCGTGACCAGCGCGGAGGCGATGGACAAGTGGACGCATCAACTGCTGCTCGGAGTGGGTTATGGCGGCCATTCTTCGACCCGATGGGAGATTTTGCTCAACCTGGCGCTGGTGTTTGTCGTGACCGCGCTGGTCGTCTTCACCAACGTACTGGTTGCGCTGGGTGCGGGTTTCGCCGCTGCGTTGATCGCATTCATCTATCGCTCGAATGCCCAGATGATCCGCCGCGTACAACACGCAACGCAGCTTCGCTCCAGAACGGGAAGATCGCGTGCATCGCTTGAAGCACTTGGCCAGCACGGTCACCGGATCGCTATCGTCGAACTTGATGGCCCGCTCTTCTTCGGCTCGGCGGAGCGGGTGGAGCGAGTCGTGGGAGACGAATTATCCGGCAGCGACTGGGTGTTGCTCGACCTGAAACGCATCAGCCATTTCGACAGCAGCGGCGTATTGATGTTAAAGCGCCTCGATGAATTGCTGGTTAGGTCCGGCAGGCGTCTGTTTCTTGCGCCGCTTTTTGCCGAGGGACGTCGCCGGAAGTTTCTGGTGGAGTGGGGACTGACGAAACCGGAGGCTGAGGGGCGCGTATTTGAAAGCACGGACGCCGCGCTATCCCGGGCGGAAGACGAACTGCTCGACAAGCTGGTCACGCCGGATATCGATGAGGAAATCGGGCTGGCCGCGTTTCCGTTGACTCAGAACATGGACGATGACGAGCGCGCGGTGGTTGCGCGGTTGGCGATGCGCAAATCCTTTGCCGCCGGTGATGTCGTGACCCAAGGCGATGGTGCGGGTGATGGCTTGATCCTGGTGGCGCGAGGGCGGCTCAGTGTCCTGTGGGAGAAGGACGGCAAGACGGTGCGCGCGGCCAGTTATCAGGCCGGCACGGCGCTCGGCGAAATACCGTTGATGCTGGAGCGACGACGCGTGGTAAAGCTCATGGCCGATACGCCCACGGTTTTGCTGGAGATATCGCCGGATGCGCTCGATCATCTGCGCACGACGATGCCAACCCTCGACGCGAAACTGATGCGGAATCTGAATGCTGAGATGGGCCGCCGCCTCTGTGATCTGCTTGAAACTCTACGAGACGTCGATGCTGATTGAGCGGCGAGCGTCACTATGATGCGAATCGCCAGCGAGTGTCTCCGGCCGACCGGGAATGTCTCATGATTTGAGCGATGCGGTCCGATCATTTCAGTTCTTCACTGGGTCGTACTTGACCTCGGCAGGTCAGCTGGCGACTTCAGACCGAAGCTGCGCTTGCTGTGATCGGAGGCTGCGAAAAATGCGGGGATCCAGCATGCAGAATATAAAAAGTCAGACTACGCTTTAACCACATCAACCCCGCTACCCGAGGTCCGCCATGTCCACAGGTACTGTGTCAACGTCCGGCGCGGCGAAACCGGCAATAGCGCTTGCCTTGCAAGGCGGCGGCGGCCTGGGCGCTTATCACATTGGCGCCTATGAAGCGCTTGCGGAAGAGGGTTGGCTACCTGACTGGGTGTGCGGTACTTCGATCGGTGCCTTCAATGCAGCGGTAATCGCTGGCAATGCGCCGGAGCACCGTGTCGCCAAGCTGGAGGGACTTTGGAACGACATTTCATGGCCGGACGTTTGTCTACCCGCCCATGCTCTTCAATTGCGCTTTTTGCATAATGCGGCGAGTTATGCAAATGCCCTTTTGTTCGGGCAACCTAACTTCTTCATGCCCCGTAACCCTGTTTCTACACTCGCTCCTGACATGCCACCGCAAGAGGTGAGCTTTTACGACACGACGCCGTTAATGTCCACGCTGCGGCGTTTCGCGGAGTTCCCCATAGACCGAAAAACGGCTGTGCGACTGAGTCTCGGTGCGACCGAAATCGAAACGGGCAACATTCATTATTTCGACAGCACGCATGACGTTATCGGACCCGCGCACGTGTTGGCCAGTGGGTCCCTGCCGCCCGGTTTCCCCGCGACACTTGTGGATGGCAAGTTGTATTGGGACGGCGCTTGCGTATCGAATACGCCCTTGGACGAAATCATCAAGGAGTCCAATCATGCTCACCTCGTCGTGTTCATGATCGATCTATGGAACGCCGCCGGCAAGGCACCCAGAAACATGAACGCGGTCTTTTGGCGGATGAAGCAAATCGAGTATGCCAGCCGAGCCGATTACCACCTCAAGTCCGTTGCGAACAAGGTCAGATTAGATCAGGCGGCGCAACTGCTGAATGCGCGCAATGCTGCGGAATCCGTCGCCGTGCCGGATGATCCGATACTGCGCACCCAGCGACTAGACATCGTGCATGTCATCTATCATCCAGGTCCCGATCAAATCCCCGAGAGCGACGCAGAATTCTCACGCGAATCAATCGCTGAGCGCCGACACGCAGGCTACGCCGATCTAAAGGGGGCGATTGCAAAGGCGCCTTGGTTGACCGAGGCGTTGCCTGCTCATCTCGGCGTGCTCGTCCATCACGTCGAAAATGGCCAGGTGACGACAGAGCCTGTGTGAGACCGGCTTGGAATCCGCAAATCAAAACCGCCAGATAGGATCCTCGTTTCAATCTCGCTGTTCTGCTTCACCGCACGTCCCTAAAGCTTTCCAGTTGCGCGGTCGATAACAGCTTCATGGGCAAAGCCAAGCTCGCTCCAGCCTCGAATCGGCTTGCGACGCTGCTTTATCGAATTGTTAAGTTGATCGAAAGCGATAGCATGAAATACTTTTTCGACAAAGCGCTCGCCGAGCGATATGGATACGGCCTGGCCGTGTTCATCGCTGCCGAGACTTCCGACCTTCAACGTGCGATCGATCGCACGAACGCTCGACGCGAGCGCGACGGCCGCAGTCTGCTCGCAGCCGTGCTGGTGGAGGACGTTATCTCCGTCATGCGAAAAAGGGGCATGCTCCCGGTGCAACCGAGTGAAGACGACTCCAACGTGACAGACGCAGGCGCGGCGGGTTGATTACGATGCGATCCGCCCGGCCGGAGTGATCCGAAAGGGAGTGTGTGGCGCGTCAGAATCAGACCGGAGCGATCCAGGACAATCAGTAAGACCAGTAGCCGAAGCGTTGCGGGTAGCCATAAACCACGGGGGCCGGTGCGTACGCAACAGGGGGCGGAGCGTAAGCCGGGACCGTGCTATAGACGGCCGGCTGGGAAATGGTGTTGCCCTTCGAGGCCATACATTGCGAGTAGGCGGCGTCGTAGCGTGCCTGCAGACTGCCCGATGTAGCTTGCGCATTGTTCGCGCCAACCGCACTACCAAACAACAGGCCCGCGCCCGCGCCGATTGCTGCGCCGACGCCAGCATTGCCTGCCGCTGCGCCGAGCAGCGCGCCGGC
>NZ_JBAURZ010000344.1:0-5541 GCF_049581445.1 Paraburkholderia sp.
TTGCAGGGCGCGGGACGCGACCAGCGTCGCGTCGTTGAGCGCGAGGCCGCAGCCGAGCGAAGCGAGCGCGAAGATCACGATGCCTGCGGCATACATGCGACGCGCGCCGAGCCGGTCGCCGAGTACGCCGGCCGAGAGCATCAGCACGGAGAACGCCAGCGCGTAAGCATCGACGATCCATTGCAGGCCTGCGACGCTCGCGCGCAGGTCGGTGCTGATCTTCGCGAGGGCGATATTGACGATGGTCACGTCGAGTTGCGTGACGACGAACCCCACGCTGACGGTCGCGATGATGCGCGCGAGGTCGGGGGTGAAGGGGGCGGATGAGGTTTTCATGGAATACATCCTAGACCGTTCCGGTACGCGACGTTTCGGCCTGACCTGAAGTGTGGATGTTTGGACGGGCGGTCAGCGTGGGTGGCAGGGCGCCCGTCAGGACAGCCCGCCCCCAAAGCACAAAACCACTTCCTGGTGCGGCCTTGAAGCCCGTCCGGCGGCCCTCAGCGGCTCGTCGGCCGCGCCTGCGGCGCGTCCTTGATGAAGAACGTTGTGAGCATACCCAGTACGCATACCGCGGCCACATAGAGCGCCGGCGCCATCGGATTCGACTTCAGCAGCAGCGAGACGATAATCGGCGTCAGGCCGCCGAACACCGCATAAGCGACGTTGTACGAGAACGAAATGCCCGAAAAACGCACGGGGGGCGGAAACGCCTTGACCATCACGAACGGCACCGCGCCAATCGTACCCACGAGGAAACCGGTTACCGCGTAGAGCGGCAGCAGTCTGGACGGATCGAGAGTCAGTTGCTGGAACATCACGTAGTACGACACGGCCAGTCCGAGGCCACCGATAAACAGCGTGCGCCCCGCGCCGATGCGACCGGCGATCGACCCTGCGACCACGCAGCCAACCGACAGACAGAGTGTGGCCAGGCCATTCGCCAGCAGCGCGGTAGCCGGGGCAATGTGAAACTGCTTTTGCAGCAGGGTCGGCGTCATGAGGATCACGACGACGATCGCGGCGGACAGCATCCACGTAAGCAGCATCGACACGATGACCGCGCGTCCATGGTCGCGCAGCACGGCCTTCAGCGGGATTTCCGCAGCAAGCGATTTACGCTGTTTGAGTTCCGCGAAGACCGGTGTTTCGTGGAGCCAGCGGCGCAGATAGACCGAGAAGAGCCCGAACACGCCGCCGAGCAGGAACGGAATGCGCCAGGCGTAATCCGCAATCTCCGCTGGCGCGAAGTGCCGGTTCACGCCCGAAGCGACCAGTGAGCCGAGCAGGATGCCTGCCGTGAGGCCAGCCGTCAGCGTGCCGCACGCGTAACCGATATGCCGCTGGTGCACGTGCTCCGAGACAAACACCCACGCACCCGGCACTTCGCCGCCCACCGCCGCACCTTGCAGCACGCGCAACACCAGCAGCAGCACTGGGGCCAGCATGCCGATGCTGGCGTAGGTGGGCAACAGGCCCATCAGCAAGGTGGGCACGGACATCAACAGCACGCTCAGCGTAAACATCCGCTTGCGGCCGAGCAGATCGCCAAAGTGCGCCATGATGATGCCGCCAAGCGGACGCGCCAGATAACCGGCCGCGAAGATGCCGAACGTCTGCAATTGACGCAGCCAGTCGGGAATCGAGTGCGGAAAAAACAGTTGCCCAATCGCCGGGGCGAAGAACACGAAGATGATGAAATCGTAGAACTCGAGCGCACCACCAAGGGCGGCGAGGCCGAGTGTCTTGTAGTCGCTAAGACCGAGGGGCCGTGGGGTGACTGCCTGCTGTGCTCTACCCGGGTTTGTTGCTTGCATTGCCGTGTCGTTTTACTTGAATGGGAAGCCGCGCGGGATGCGCGGAGTGCGGCCGTCGTCGGGTGAGAAGTGTGGGGCGCCGGGTAGAGCACAGGACACGGGCACGGCTGCCGGGATACGGCAGGCGCACTGACGACTTTGACCAGCCGGGGATTCTACCGGATCAAAGATGCAGGCGCTGGGAAGTGCTTAATTTGATTGAACAAGTTCGTACGGGCGTGCTGTCGTGGCACAGGCGGCGGCGCGAAGTTGGCGGTGTTGGCGGTCGATTTAACGGCTTGGCCTGTGAGCCGTCCGGTTGGCGGCCCGCAGAATGTTCAGCGCCTCTATCGGAGCGCGGCGCGCGTCTGTCGGAAATATGCGATTCCGGGGAAATTCAGACTCTTCCTATGTGCGGATGGCGGCGCCACTCACAGAATCGCGTCCGACCCATCTGTTGAGAGCCACCCCATGCGTATTGCCATCCTTCAGCGCGACCCTGTCCAGCGCCAGTCGATCGAAAAGATTCTGCTCCAGGCGGATCATAGCTGTGTGACCTATGACGACGGTCTGAGCATGTCGAAATCGCTCGCCCGTTCGACCGTGGACCTGCTGGTGCTGGACTGGCACGCCGTCCGCTTATCCGGCGCCGACGTCCTGAAAGCCGTGCGCGCGGTCGGCGGCGACCGGATCCCGGTGATGTTCGCGTCGACCGATAGTTCCGAGGCGAACGTGGTGCGGGCGCTTGCCGCCGGCGCGGACGACTATGTGAGCTTGCCGGTGCGTCCGGCGGAATTCCGCGAACGCGTCGCCGCGTTGCTGCGGCGTGCCTATCCCGAGCGTTACAGCGCGTCGAACTTCGATGCGGGACCGTACCACTTCGATGCGAACCGGCAGATCGTCACGTTGCGCGGTGAGCCCGTGCAACTGTCGGGCACGCAGTACCGCCTGGCGTCGCTGTTTTTTGCCAATGTTGGCCGCGTGCTGTCGCGCGATCACATCTTCGCGATGGTGTGGGGGCGTGAGTTCCGCGAGTTCACCCGCACCATCGACAGCCATGTGTCGCGCCTGCGGCTGTTGCTCGAAATCGACCAACAGAATGGCTTTCGCTTGCAACCGGTGTACAAGAGCGGCTACCGCCTGCTGAGCCTGCAACACAACGCGGCGGAACTGGAGAAGGCGGCGGCCTGAGCATGGCCGCCACCGGTGCTAGCCAAGGTGGTAAAACGCTGGTATCAAACCGCCGGCAGCGTAGGGCGAGTTTCCAGTGAATGGCGAATCAGCGCCTCCACCTGCTTGCGCTCCTCGCCGGCGAGCGGCAAGCGTGGCGGCCGCACTGGCTCCGTGCCGAGTCCGACCATCGTTTCGGCGAGCTTGATGTTCTGCACGAGCTTGTGCGACACATCCAGCGCAAGCAGCGGCGCGAACCAGCGGTAGATGGCACGCGCTTCTTCAAGGCGGCCTGCCTTGACCAGCTTGTAGATCGCCACCGTCTCATGCGGGAACGCGCAGACGAGTCCGGCCACCCAGCCATGCGCGCCCATCAGCATGGCTTCCATCGCGAGATTATCGACGCCGCACAGGATTGCGAAGCGGTCGCCGACTGCGTTGATCAGATCGGTTACGCGGCGCACGTCGCCGCACGATTCCTTGATGGCGACAATCTTCTTCTCATCCGCGATTTCCGCAAACATATCCGGCGTCATGTCCACGCCGTAGGCGAGCGGGTTGTTGTAGATCATCAACGGCAGCGCGCTGGCATTGGCGACGCAGCGGAAGTGGTTGATCGTCTCGCGGCGGTCCGACAGATAGCGCAGACCGGGCAACACCATATAACCAGCGGCGCCGTGCCGGATACCCGCTTCGGCCTGACGGCAGGCATCGAGCGTGCTGTTTTCGGCGATCGTCAACAGCACCGGCACGCGGCCCCGGGAAGCTTCCACGGCGATGTCGAGCACCTCGAGCTTTTCATCGAGCGAAAGGGTCGAGGCTTCGCCGAGCGAGCCGCATACGATGATCCCATTCACACCCGCTTCGATTTGCGCTTCGATATTCTTCCCGGTCCACGCACGATCTATGCTGAAATCTGCGTTGAACTTGGTGGTGACTGCGGGTAATACGCCTTCCCAGATATGCGCCACGAGTTCTCTCCTGAGTGTGTTGAGTTGGTCGAAGTGTACGTAGGGAAAAAGCAGCCGTCTTGCGTGATTCGCGCGTGCTGGATGACGATTTCAGCATAGGCCGTGACGGGAGAATTTGCTTTATGACACATTGGATGGCTGGCGAAAAGCCTGTTTTTATGAGGATTCGCCCTCGCATCGTTCAAGCTCGCATCAGAGCAACTTCCTGGCATAGGGGCATATCCCGACCCGCTCCTGAAGTCACCGCACAGCCTTATCTGGCGCGGCGATCCATTGTCAGATCTGCGGCGTGTCAGACTATGCCGAAATCGTCACAATCCGCGCGCAATGACGCCAAGACTGGCCGCCCCGGCATTTCTACCATGGCGACATGAAAACCTTGAACGTGATTGACTCGCACACCGGCGGTGAACCGACCCGCCTCGTTGTGTCAGGTGGCCCGGATCTGGGCACCGGCACGTTGGCCGAGCGGCTCGACGTATTCCGCAGCCGTTTCGACGACTGGCGCGCCGGCATCGTGACGGAGCCACGCGGCTCGGACGTGGTGGTCGGGGCGCTGTTGTGCGAGCCGGACGGGCCCGATTGCGCGGCAGGCGTGATCTTCTTCAATAACGTCGGCTACCTCGGCATGTGCGGACACGGCACGATTGGAATGATCGTCTCGCTTGCCCACATGGGGCGTATCGGGCCGGGCCAGCATCGGATCGAAACGCCGGTTGGCATCGTCGAAGCGACGCTCAATGCGGACGGCAGTGTCGCTGTGCGCAACGTGCCGTCCTATCGTTACCGTCAGGCGGTGACCGTTGAGGTTCCCGGACATGGAGCGCTAACGGGCGATATCGCCTGGGGCGGCAACTGGTTCTTTCTCGTCGCCGATCACGGTAACACGCTGGAGGCGGCGCGAATTCCCCAACTGACCGCGTTCAGTTCGGCGATACGCGACGCGCTAATCGCGCAGCACATCACGGGCGCGGACGGTGCACTGATCGACCACATCGAACTGTTTGGGGCTGGCTCGCGCGACGGTATCGACAGCCGCAGTTTCGTGCTGTGTCCGGGTAACGCCTACGACCGTTCGCCCTGCGGCACTGGCACGAGCGCGAAGGTTGCGTGCCTTGCTGCTGATGGCAAACTCGCCGAAGGCGCGGTATGGCGCCAGGAAAGCATCATCGGCAGCGTGTTCGAGGCCACGTATCAGCGCGGCGACGACGACGCGACCGTGGTGCCAACTATCACCGGACACGCGCACATCATGGCCGAAAGCCGTCTTTGCTTCGATGAGCGCGATCCTTTTGCATGGGGTCTGCGCGCGGCATGACGGCGGATGTCGTGATCATCGGCGCGGGCATTGTCGGCGCGGCGTGCGCGGCGGAACTGGCCGCGCGCGGCATGCGCGTCGAGGTGCTCGACCGGCAGGGGAATGGCGGCGGCGCGACGGCTGCCGGCATGGGTCATATCGTCGTGATGAACGACTCGCCGGCCGAACTGGCGTTAAGCGCGTATTCGCGTGACTTGTGGCTCGAACTGGCCCCGCAACTGCGCCAGCGCGATGCGTTTTCGCGCTGCGGCACGCTGTGGGTAGCAGCCGACGATGAGGAATGCGA
>NZ_JBAURZ010000345.1:0-36797 GCF_049581445.1 Paraburkholderia sp.
GGCTCGCGCCGCTCGCTGGAAAGCGCGCCGCCATGCGTCGTTACGACGAGGCCACGAGCCGCCAGCGTATTCAGATCGCGCCGGATCGTCTCGCGCGACACGTTCAGGTCGCGCACCAGTTCAGCTACCGATAGCGCGCCGTTTTTGGCAACCTGCGCCAGGATGTATTGGTGACGTTGTTCTGCGAGCATTTAAGCGTTTCCTTCATCATCCCGCGAGAGGCTTGTCACGCAGGGGCATTTCTTCATCAAACGCCCTTCAGACAAGGGCTTTTTGCATCCACAATCTGCGCCGCAAGAGGTCGTCTGCAAGTTGCTAAACTCGAGACATTTGCGTGGCTTTTCTCCATCGCTCGCCGAAAACCAATGCAGATCATGCAATTTGATGCCAACGCCGCGAAACAGATCAAACCGCATACCCACATGAGCTTCGAGGCGCTCCCAGGCCCTCGTCTGGAAGCGACCCATCGCGGCACAGATGGGCCTATCGATTCAAGTCGCCCCTCGGCGGCCGGATACTTCAGCAGAAGCTGGGAGAGTGGCCAGTAGTGCCCTACGCTGCCGCGATAGCCGAGTGGCAACAAATCCGGGCGCGCCGCGGTGCTGGCGAAGACCCCGCCCTCACTTGCAAGACAGCAAACGAGCCTGTGATGGTTTCGACGCCGGAATCATACACGGTGCGAAATCTGTGTGAGGATTTCCTCACGGGCCACATTGAACGGCACCGCGATTCGCTCGGCACCGCGCAGTCCCGTCGGCGCGTCATGACAAAGATCGCCCCGATTGCCGGCTTGCCAGCCGCCTCGATCACTCGAAAGCAAGCGTTCGATCTGCTCGATGGCGAGCGTCAGGCGCCACGCGGGATTGTTCAGCGTCGGCCGGGACTGTACGGAAAAGGCTATTTGCTTTCCACTGCCGACAGCCCCTATATAGCGCAGAAACGCTTTTGCCAACGACCTTAAACTGGCACTCTGCTAGCCGCACTTTCGCACGGAACAAAGTCGCATTGCCGCTCGTTGCCGAGCAACACTAGTGAAGATTGCGGACTTAATGCGCACTCACCACGCGCGTCCTAGTGACTGAAATAGCGTCGCGGTGTCCGACAACCGGTCTGCCTGCACGCGGCTCTGATCGAGCGCGGTTTGCAGCGCCGAGCGTTGTGTATCGAGCAGGCTGAACTGGCTGACGCCACCCGCCGCATACTGCGCCTGCGCGATGGCGAGACTTGCTTGAGCTTCCCGCTGCGCATCACTGCGTTCGCTCAACGTCCGCGCATCATTATTCAAAGCCTGCAATGCGTCCGCGACCTGCTGAAGCGCCTGTAGCACCGTTTGCCGATACCCCGCCAACGCAGCATCATAGTCGGCCTGCGCAGCGCGCTTCTTCGCATGCAGCTCTCCGCCGCGAAACAGCGGCTGCGTCAGATTCAGTCCGATATTCCAGATATTCATTCCACTTAGCACATCCGCCATCCGCGTGCGCTCCGAGCCGATCCCCGCAGAAATCGCAAACTGGGGATACATGTTGGCTGTTGCCACGCCGACATTCGCGCTCGCCTGATGCAGCAGCGCTTCCGACGCGCGAATGTCCGGCCGCTCGTGCGCGAGAGTCGAAGGCAGCGTGAGCGGCACGCTTGACGGCAGGTGTAATGAGTCAAGCGTGATGTCGTGAAAATCAGCCTCGGAGGGCGCGCTACCGATCAATATCGCCAGTTGGTGATCGGCCTGGGCGAGTTGCGTCGACAGCGGCGGCAGCGTCGCGCGTGTCTGTGCGAGCAGCGTGCGCTGGCTGCGAACGTCGAGCTTTGACACCCCCCCGGCCGCGAATCGACGTTCGATGATCGTCAACTGGTGTGCCTGTGTCTCGGCGAGGCGCTCCGTCAGGTCGATCTGCTGTTGCAGCGACGCGCGCCGGATCGCGTTCGCGACGACGTTGCCGGCGAGCGACAACCTCGCCGCATCCAGTTCGTACGCCTCGTAATCGACCTGGGCCATCAGCCCTTCAAGCGCACGCCGGTTGCCGCCAAATATGTCCAGCGCGTACGACACGCTAAGTGACGCGTTATAGATGGTGAATGGAGCGGGGCTCGGCACGGTCGTGATGCCGAGTGAGTTCAGGTCGAATTTCTGGCGTGTCGTCGAAAAACTGGCGTCGACCGCGGGATATTCGGTCGCGCCGGCCTCCGCCGCATAGTTTTCGCGCGCTTCCGTCAACTTGGCTTGCGCTTGTGCCAGCGTGGGGCTGTTGTGCAACGCAGCGTCGACGAGACGGTCCAGCGCATCTGAGCCGAACTGCGTCCACCACATCGACAGCGCGTTGTCGGCGTGAATGAAGGTCTGCGTCGTGCCGGCCGCTTCGACGGACGCAGGCTGCGTGTCGCGAGTATAAGACTGCACGGTGGGCGCGGCTGGCGACTGGAAGTCCGGGCCTACCGCACAGCCGCCGAGCGCGAGAGAGGCTACAAGAACAGCATAGCTTACGAGCGGGTTCATCAACCGGATTCTCCTAGTCGAGCGTGCGCCGGTAAAAGCGCAATGCGATGCCCAACACAACCACCGTGAACAGCGCCAGCGGCCAGACCGACGGCCACAGTTCGGTCCATCCATTGCCCTTGAGCAGGATGCCGCGCACTAGCCGGTTGAAATAGGTGAGTGGCAGTACGTTGCCGATCCATTGCGCCCAGCGCGGCATCCCTGCAAACGGAAACATGAAGCCGGATAACAGCAAGCTAGGCAGGAAGTAGAAGAATGTTAGCTGCACGGCCTGCAACTGGTTCTGCGCGAGAGACGACAGCGTGATGCCGACGGTCAGGTTCGCCGCGATGAATAGCAGTGACGTCAGATAAATCGCCAGCACGCTGCCTTCGAATGGCACATTGAACACATAGCGACAAGCGGCGAGGATGATGGAAACCTGCACCAGTCCAATCGCCACGTAGGGCACGATCTTGCCGGTCATCACCTCGAGCGGGAGGACAGGTGTCGCGAGAAGGTTTTCCATCGTCCCACGCTCGCGCTCGCGCGTGATGGCGAGGCCCGTCATCATCACCATCGTCATGGTCAGGATGACGCCCATCAGCCCCGGCACGACGTTGTATTGCGTGATGCCCTCCGGGTTGTAGAGACGCTGCACCTGCACGCTAAAAGCGGCGGGTGTACCGTTCAGATGCGCAAGCGGCCCGGTGATGTCCTTGTCTGCCACAGGTTGAACGAGACTCGGCAACGCGCCGACTGCGGTGCCGGTTGCGGTTGGGTCGGTCGCATCCGCTTCGACCAGCAACGCGGGCCGTTCGCCGCGCAGCAATCTCCGTGAAAAATCGGCGGGGACCGTTAACACGAACTGCACGCGCCCTTCTGCCAGCGCGCGACGTCCTTCCTCCTCGGTATGCAGCGTCTCGACAATCGTGAAGTATTCAGAGTTCTCCATTGCCGCGACGAAGCTGCGCGAAAACGGGCTCTGGTCGGCAAGAATCACGGCGGTGGGCAGATGCTTCGGGTCGGTGTTGATCGCAAACCCGAACAGCGCCAGTTGCACGACCGGCAGGCCGACAATCATCGCGAACGTGATCCGGTCGCGTCGTAGCTGTAACAGTTCCTTCAGCACAATGCTCCACCAACGTGTCGGCGAGAAAAAGGCATCGAAGTTCACGGCCTGGCTCCGTAGTTGTCAGCTGAGCGGTTCATCATGTAGATGAAGACGTCCTCAAGGCCCGTTCCGATCTGCTCGATGCGTACCGGCTTGCCGTCGGTCGCCTGACGGATCGCAGCTTCCAGTGCCGCGTGATCGTGGCCGCTTGCATGCAATGCCGAGCCGAATACGACGGTTTGATCGACACCTTCCATCCCGCGCAAGTGTTCCGACAGTTCGGTGAGATGCTCGCCATAAATCGACCATGTCGCGAGGTTCTGCGAATCGATCACTTCCTTTGACGTTCCATGCGCGAGCAGCTTGCCGTACGCGATGTAGGCAAGCTTGTGGCAGCGTTCTGCCTCGTCCATGTAGTGCGTGCTGACGAGCACTGAGATGCCGCGCGCCGCGAGACGATGCAACTCCTCCCAGAAATCGCGCCGCGCAGTCGGATCGACACCGGCGGTTGGTTCGTCGAGCAACAGCAGACGCGGCTCATGCAGCATGCAGGCGGCCAGCGCCAGCCGCTGCTTCCACCCGCCTGATAGCGCGCCGGTCAACTGGTTCGCGCGGCTTTGCAGGCCGAGCGTTTCGAGTGCCGCGTCGACTTTCTCGCGGCGGTTCTTCATTTGATAAACGCGCGCGACGAAGTCGAGGTTTTCGCGGATGGTCATGTCTTCCCAGAACGAAAAGCGCTGCGTCATGTAGCCGACGTTTCGCTTGATCAGCGCGCTTTGCCGCACGATGTCGTAGCCGAGGCATGTGCCGCTGCCCGAGTCCGGCGTCAACAATCCGCACATCAGCCGGATCGAGGTGGTCTTGCCGCTGCCGTTCGGCCCGAGGAATCCAAATATTTCGCCTTGCGCGACCTGTAACGAAACATCGTTGACGACATGCTTGTCGCCGAAATGCTTGTTCAGCCCGTGCACGTCAATCGCGTACTGTTGGTCCGGTTGGCTCATTGCAGCGTCACCGTGACGGGCTGCCCGGGACGAAGCTTGTCGGCATCGGCGACTGCCGGATGCGCTTCGATCATATAGACGAGCTTTGAGCGGCGCTCGTTGCTATAGATCACCGGCGGCGTAAATTCCGCCTGGTTCGAAATGTAGGTGATCTTTGCCGCCACATCGGCTGCGCAGCCGTCACAATGGATCGTCAGCGCGCGACCCGGTTGCAGTGCTCCCACAACCGTTTCTGGCACAAAAAACCGCACCTTGACGTTTTGCGGCGGCAGCATCTGGACGACCGGGCTACCGGCCTGCACCCATTCGCCCACGCGGAACAGCGTGTCGTACACGCGGCCTTGGGCAGGCGCCGTCACCAGCTTCTGATCAAGCTTCCATTGCGCCTGTGCGACCGCGGCCTGCGCGGCCTCGACCTGCGCCGACTGTGCGCTGACCTGCTGCTCGCGTCCGGGCAACCTGGCGACATCGATCTGATATGAAAGCTCACGAACTTGAGCCGCGGTCGATTCGGCGTTGCCGCGCGAATCGTCGAGCTGCGCTTTCGGAATGCCGCCCGCGCTGTATTGGGCTTCGTCACGCGTGAGTTGCAGCGCAGCCTTCCGCGCATTTGCGATGGCTTGCGCGAGTTGCGCCTTCGTCACGTCAATTTCAACTGGCCGCTTGCCAGTCTGGATATCGTGCAATTGTGCACGCGCCGACATGAGCTGCTGCTGGGCCTCGTTCAAGGCGGCTGTTTCGTTTCCGGATTCGAGCGAAAAAACCGATGCGCCTGAGCCGACCGCCTGGCCGCGCCTAACCGCAAGCTGCGTAAGCGTGCCCGACTGCGACGAACTGAGGTAGACGAATTCGCCTTCGACATAGCCTTGGTAAGCGGTCGTTTCGTGGCGCGAACAGCCCGGGAGCGCAGCAACGGCGAGCATGCCGCCCGCGATGAGCGCGACGCGCTTCGTGAGCCGACTGCGGAGAGCACGCAGCGTGCTCTCCGAGTAGCGACCTGCCTTAGCGTCGCCACCAGATTTATGTTGAATTGACAGCACGAACATCCGGCAGACCACAGCTGCGGCCGCCATTGGTGTATGGGTCGGTTTCAACGTTTTCCTCATGCTTGTACATTGGACACGCACAATGGCGCACGAACGGTGGTCTTCCTTTACGCTTGCGGGGTGCCGCCTTGCTGCAGATTCCCCGCGTCATGCCTCAAAAGTAGATAATGACTTCAAAGTCAGTAATACGCAAGCTTCACTTTCGGGCGTTAGCAACGGTTGAATTTCCCGCGTAACGTTGACATGCGGCCGATGAGACTGCAATGAACAGGTGAGCCGCCGTGGTGACTTCGTAGACGATGATGTTCGCTTGCAGCAGAGCTACGACGAACACACATTGCGACGGACTATCATGGCATGTGTGACGGAGAAGCCTGTTTGCCAGAGTCGGTTCGAAGCACAGCCATATCCAGACGGGCGGAATTTTTGATTTGCAGAATAGAAGATGAAACGTACCGAACCCATCGCAAAGAAATTGGCGGAGCCAGCCCGCTCCGCTACCGAACCCGACAAACGCCGGCGTCGCAAGGATGCGCGTCCCGGTGAGATCATCGACGTCGCGCTCTCCTGCTTTCTTGAGGCGGGCTATGAAGCGACCAGACTCGATGACGTCGCGCGGCGCGCAGGCGTCGCCAAGGGAACGGTCTATTTGTACTTCGAAACCAAGGAGCAGCTGTTTCGCGCGGTCGTGCAGCAGGTGACTGCGACGAACGTGCGCCAGTTGAGTGAAACGATTCGCCAGTTCGATAGCTCATTTGCTGAGTTCGTACCGCTCTTTCTTTCGCAGGCGGCGACGTCGATTGGAAGCAGCCTTAGCCCGGGAATCGCAGCGCTGATCCTCCGGGAAAGCGAACGCTTTCCAGACCTGGGGCGGATCTGGGTCGAAGAGGTCGTAGCGCCCATGTTCGAAGCGCTGCAGGCGCTTATTGAGCGCTCGCAGAGGAAAGGTGAAGTCTGCGACGGCGACCCACGTGTTCACGTTTTCTCTCTGATCGGCCCGCTGTTTGCTGCAATCCTGTCTCGGCAGGTCCTGGCACCGCTCGGGTTTGAACCGGTGGACCTCGCAACGTTAGCCCGGCAACACGCGAGGACGGTGCTTGCAGGTCTTTGCCCGTCGTCGCCAGCAAGTTCGCCCGCTCGCCGTCGTCCGGGGCGACCAGGAAGATTGCCCGTTCTCGAGTCGGATTAGGTGCGGTCATGTCAACTCTATGCACATGTCCTCCTGGCGTGGGGCCGCACGTTTTAATACGGAAATCTGTGGGTTCGTACGCCTGTTTATAGCGACATGACGACCGCCTGATCGACAAGCGACATTTCAACATGGCGAATTGAATGGCCGCTTCCTGAGGTGGAACGGACGCCTGAATGTCAGAGTAAAAGTGCGGACAAATGTCGCTTCCAGGGCGATAGCACCCGTACAGCCTTAGCGGCGGTAACGCGATTTATTTCAATAGTACGATTGCAGTCCAATGCCAGGCAGCCTGTCTCTCAAATGAAGCGCTCACGGCAAACGCGAATGGCTGCTGCCACTATCCACCCCTTCACTTTCGTCAACACTTTCGAACTTCCGTAGCCGACCCGGAGCGGCCAGTCGGCTCGTCCGAAAGCAGCCATTCGAATCTGGTAAGCCGCCGCGCCTCGGTGAATATCGCATTCAAATAGACGCCGCATGGAAACCAGGCTTGCCGGCGTCATCGCCGAACACATCAGGGCTGTCAACGCATTCGACACGGATGCAATCGTCGCCACGTTCAACCGTGACGCCTACGTCAACGACAATCGGCGCGAGATCGTAGGCATCGATGCGATCAGACGCTGGGTAGAAAAAGAGCTGGTCGGAGATCGGGTCATGATGAATGTACGGGAGGTCGCCAACCATTATGGCGAGACTATCGTGCGTGCGGCCTATGACGGCAACTACGACAAAACCAATCTCCCCGAGGTGGTGATCCTGTCGAACTACTTCCGCGTCGTCGACGAAAAAATCGTCTCCCTCACGATCATCTTCAATCAACCTTCGCCTTACTAAGGAGACCTGCGAGATGAACGCAGTCTACGAACTCAAAGTGCAGAATGACGACTTTCACGGCAAGCGAGTCCTCGTGACGGGCGGCTCGAAGGGCATCGGGGCAGCACTTGTGCAGCGTTTCCACATGGGCGGTGGCCGAGTCGCCGCGACGGGGCGCACCCTGCCACCGGAAGGATCGGATGCATCGCTCTTCGTTAACACCACGGCACTAAAAATATATGATGGGCTCAAGCACATCGGGGACGAGACCGACGCGCGTTATCTGGCCCATTTACTGCACCTGGGCATCCTTCCTACCGGCGCTATCCTGCGAATCACGAGCAATCAGGTCAAGCAACTGGACAACTAAGCGTAACAACGCCTAAAAGATGCACCTCATCCAGGGATAGCCGAGCCCGCTTCCGCGCAATCCTCTGGCCACACACGATAGATGATTTCGGCCAGGAGGACCGGGGCACTCGTCCCATCGCACTCCATCGCGCATTCAAGCACGAGTTCCACGCCTTCCGTCACTGGCTCGACGGATCGCAATGTCGCGTCCAGTCGAACACTCGAGTTTACCGGGACAGGCGCCGGAAAGCGCAACCGGTTAAGCCCGTGGTGCGAGCTATACCCGATTCCCTCGAGCAGATAAATGTCGCGCAACATAGGCGTCACCAAGCTCAGGATCAGGTAACTTTGCGCAACGGTTCTACCGAACGGCCCGATTTTCGCTCTGTCTTCATCAACACATAGCCAGTCCCAGTCATCGGTTGTTGAGGCGAAACTGTTGACCATCCCCTGATCGATCTCGACCCAGCTGCTTTTCCCAAGATCAAAGCCAGTATAGGCCTGGATCCCCTCGACACCTCTTAGGAGTATCGGCACGTTAGCCTCCGTCGCTCAGGCGTGGTGGGGTGATCTGACACCCTGCGTTTACGCTGCCGAGTACACCAACGCCGTGACGCAGACGCAGACGGCTCGACGCTTTGTCCTTCAACCCTCGAATACATCGCTATTACTTGCGCCGAGTCCAGGAGCCGGACTGCGAGGCTTCAGTAACTGCCCGTTGAAGCGTGCTGGGTACCGGATCGCCCGTACCCTGCCTGTCGGCGTGTCCAGTTCAGAATAGAGTTCGTTGTGGATGACCTGCGGATCGGTCAGATGGTCACGCGGCTCGTTGACGGGACCAGCAGGAACGTCCAGCTCGCGAAAGCGCTCGAGCCACTCGGCCGTGGTCTTCTGTTTCAGCGGTTCGGCAATCCGCAGGAAGAACGTATGCGTCATTTTCTTACGATCGGCAATCTGCTTGATTTCTTCTTTCCACTCGGGATGTCCGACCGCATCTAGCGTCCTGCTGAGCTGCTTTCCGGAAACGGGCGACAGCACCAGATAGCCGTCCTTTGTCGCGAGCACTGGCTGCGGCGCCAACGTGACCGCAGCATCGTCATCGACGAAGGTTTGGTTATGGAACATGTCTGGAAAATTGTAGTAAGACATGATGTCCAGCATCGATGTCTCGAGATGAACCGCTCGTTGCGTACTCTCACGCTCAATCAGTCCTGCCAGTGCCATTTGCGCGGCGAACACAGCCGCAACCTTGTCGGCGAGGAACGTATTAGTCGTGCGCGGCGTGCCGCCGGCCGCCTCATAGCTCAACAGTCCAGTGCGTCCCTGGATCAGCGCATCGAAGGCTGGCTCTTTTGCGAGCTCGCCGTCAGGACCATAGCCAGTGATCGACAACTGCACGAGGCGTGGATTCAATTGGCTTAACTGATCGAAGCTTAAACCGAGCGAAGCCGAAACATGGGGACGCCAGTTCTCAATGTAGATATCCGCACTGCTCAAAAGCGCTTTGAAACGGGACAGGTCGACCGGCGACTTGAGATCCAGCACGACACTTTTCTTATCTCGATTCGAATTGGTCCACACGGTGCCAACACCTTCCCAGCTATGCCCGAAGTTACGGTACGGATCGCCTGAAGGTGGCTCTACCTTGATAACGTCCGCTCCGAGGTCTGCTAGCATCTGCGCACAGAACGGTCCGGAAATATAGCTGCATGCCTCGATGACCTTATAACCTTCAAGGGGACGTCGGGCGGTGCGGTTCGAAGCGCTCGCAAAAGAAGCTGGGCAGGATGTCATCGGTACTGCTCCTCAAATCGAATGAAGGGTGGGAATCGGCCCGCGTCGGCACATTGGCGAGCGCGCTGCCGGATCCGCGTTCAATGAGACGCGACGGCACCTGAGCGCCGCGCCGTTTGCGCACGAAGTCGTGCCAATGCCAGCATGGAATCGAGCACCGGCGTCTGCACACCCGCAAGCTCGCGCACCGCATGCAACGACTGCGCAAGCATCTCGAGTTCCAGCGGACGGCCAGCTTCGAAATCCTGCAGCATGGACATCTTGTGATAGGGCGCGCTCAGCGTCATCGCGATGCGCTTTTCCGGATCCGGTCCGATGTTGAGACCCAGCCGCGACGCCACCGTATCGGCCTCCTTCATCATCGCTTTGACGACCGGCACGACATCGCCCGCCTTGCCCATCTCGCCGAGCGTAGCTTGCGTCAAAACGGCAACCGGGTTCCAGCATAGGCTGTTGACAAACTTGACCCAGATTGCGGCACGAATGTCGTTGTTGACCTTCGACGCAATTCCACTTGCGTTCAGCAACTCCGCGAGACGCCCTACTCTTTCTGATTGGCTTCCGTTCAGCTCTCCTATTGGACATCCGGATTTTTCGCCATCCTGAACGATCACACCCGGCTCGATCGAATGAGCGCCGATCCAGTAAACGCAACCTAGCGCCTGCTCAGGAGGCAGCGCGCGCCATTGGCGCCCGTTCGGATCGATCCCATCCATCTGCCGGTCTTTCAGACCACCGTGCCAATCGTGAAAAAAGTAATAGGGAATTCCAGTGGTCGGGGGCAACACGGTCGTTTGGCTACCCATCAGCGGCACGATCTGATCGAGCGCATCAACCATCTGATGCGCCTTTAGCGTGACGAAGATGTAATCCTGTGTGCCCAGTTCACTGGGGGCCGCGCAGGCATTGACAGGCACCGAGAACTCTTCGGACGGCTTGACAATCCGAATACCGTTATTTCGAATCGCCTCGAGCGTCCTGCCACGAGCGACCACGCTAACCTCGCATTGTTTCGCGCGAGCCAAATGGGCCGCAATATACCCGCCAATCGCGCCGCCCCCGAAAATGCACACCTTCAGCATGGTGAACTCTCTTGCTTATCCGTTGAGTGGTGCCATGCGTTCGCGTGCGTGCCAGCTACATGCGTGCACGCCTGCAAGACCACATGATGTGCAGAAGATAAGGCGGGACCTAATGCCGTGGCAAATACGAAAAAACGATTGATCAAGCATATCCACCGATAGCTCGGCCCGGCCGCTCCAATCCACGTGCGCGGACCGGACCGGATCGGCTACAACGTACAGGTTCAACCGAACCCTTAAGCTAACCTAGCCGTTGTGGCTCTTGCGGCCGATCTTTCGATACACCGCAGGCGGGCGTCCGACTATTCGGCTGAATGCGGTGCAAAAGGCGCTATCTGACAGGTAGCCGATAGATAGCGCGATATCCCCGATTGAGCGATCGCTGTTGAGCAGCGCGTCTTTTGCGAGCGCGACCCGCCAGTTCGAGAGATATGTGGCCGGCGCCACGCCGACGCGCTCGGTGAAACGGCGCGCAAAAACAGCGCGGGACATGCCGACCTGTTTTGCCAGGATGTCGAGTGTCCAGTGTTGGGCGACATCGGAGTGCATCACCTGAAGTGCCATCGCAATCTGCGGGTCCGCCATCCCGCTCAACCAGCCAGCGCGTTGTCCTTCCATCTTTAGCACGGGGCGGCGCAGCACCTCGACCAGCATGATTTCCACCAGACGGCTCATCACGAGTTCGCGGCCTGGCAAGTTGCTGCTAGCCTCTTCGCCGATGAGTTCGAGCGAACGGGTCAGGCGACCAGTCGCTTCATCCGACGAACGAATATCCATGAGTTCCGGCAAGAGGCCCGAAAGCAGCGCGGAATGCTCATGATCAATCTGGAAATAGCCGCCTACAAGGCGCGTCGGCTCGCCTTCGCTGGGGTCTTCCCAGCGGACGTAATCCCCTTTGCCAGCGTTCACCGAGAGGGCGGCAAGTTGCGGCAGCACGTCGAGATCACTGGCCAGACAATAGCGCGGCGTCGCTGCCATCAGGAAATAGTCCCCTTGCCGCATCAGCAGCGCGGGGCCGGTGTCCGGCACAAACCAGCAATGCCCTGCTACGACGAGGCAAAAGCGTGGCTCCGCCCGATATGGCACCGCCATGCCCCACCGCCCGCGCGCTTCGACGGTTCGCCAAAGGACCGTCTGTGGACGCATCAGTCTGACGATATCGGTGAGCAGGTCCATTCAAGACGATTGGTAAATTTATAGAGATGGTTAGTTATAGATCATCTCCGCGCATTTCGATAATGTACTTTAAAAATTCACCCGTTATGCCCGGTGTCAACGGCCCTTGCGGCCGACGGACGGGAACTCGACGGGCACCACAGAGGGCGCCCCAACGGCCCGATAAAGCATGGTGGAGACGCGAATGAGCAAGCTGAAAGACAGGATCGTCATCGTCACAGGCGCGGCACAAGGCATGGGGCGCGCCATCGCAATCGAGGCGGCGCGGCAAGGCGCGGCCTGGGTGACCCTCGCCGATATCCACGAGGAAAACGGCATTGCCGCCGCGGCACAGGTCGAGGCGGCGGGCGCTCGATCCGCCTACATCCGCACAGATCTGTCGGTCACGGAATCGATCCGCCACATGATCGACGAAACCGCGCGGCGCGCCGGCGGTATTGATGTCCTGGTCAACAATGCGGGCGTCACCGACGATGGACTAACGGGGCGCTCGCCGACCATTGAAGACCTGCCCGAAGCTATCTGGGACATGGTGATGAGCGTCAACCTGAAGTCGATGTGGCTGACCTCCCGATTCGCCGCGCCTTATTTGCGCAAGTCCACCCGCAGCCCGTCGATCGTCAATGGCGCTTCAGTTGCAAGCACCGTGGCCTATCCTGGGTTACCCGCCTATGCCGCGAGCAAAGGTGGAGTCGTCATGCTGACGAAGGCGATCGCAGTTGACCTCGCGGACGCCGGCATCCGCTGCAACGCGTACGCCCCCGGCGCCATCGACACGCCCATGCTGAGCCACAGTGTCGAGCACGCGGCGGACCGCGACAAGGCGAAAGCAAGGCTGTGGGGCACACACCTCATCAAACGCCTGGGCCATCCCGAGGAAGTTGCGAAGCTTGTCTGCTTTCTTGCCTCCGACGAGGCTTCGTTTTCGACTGGCAGCGTATTCAGCATTGACGCTGGGACGCTGGCCTGGCGCGGCGTTCACTAAGGCAAAACGGCGGTTGCACGCAGTCTCTGGCGCAGCAAGTCCCAGCGTCCGTCTGCGATACGTGCAGCCAGCGATCGCAGTGCTGCGGTAAGGCGTTGATTGAGCGATATTCCCGGCCGCTCCGTCGACCCTCATCTGATCGCAGCAGGTAAGGCACAAGGAGACGACATCATGCAAAAGCGCATCCAGCCCGCATCGAGCTTATTGAATCGGCTCGATTCCCTTGTAGCGACATGGGCGCTGGGCGAGCGGATCGAACGCCTTCTGCGCCGCGTCGCACTCGGGCTCTACATGGTCGATCCTGTCGCCACCGCTTTCGATCCGCGGCTCGTCGCCGAGTATTCGGGGGCCACGACCGCCCTTGCCCAGCAACCGCAACGCGACCGTCACCGCGCCCGTTAAGACTGATTGATTCATTGAGCCGACGCCAGAACCGCTTCTCGCTACATCAGGTTCTACGCGCGCCGAATGAGGACCACCGAAGAAGGAACGCGGAAATGAACATGCGCCAGCTTCAATATTTTCTGGCAGTGGCAGCGGAACTCAACTTTACGCGCGCTTCGGAGCGCGTGAACATCGCCCAGCCTGCGCTGAGCGCCCAGATCATTGCGCTCGAAGAAGAACTGGGCACACCGCTTTTTACGCGTGAGAAGCGCAAGGTGATGCTGACGCCAGCGGGCGACATCCTCGTTGAACATGCACAGCGCGTGTTGAACACCGCCTCAGCCGCCATTGCAGCAGTTCGTGCGTCCGGCCGCGGGGCGCAGGCTCAACTCGTCGTGGGTGCAATCTACACCGCAATATATTGCTTCCTGCCCAATACATTGCGCCTCTTCAAAGCACTAACCCCCAGCTCCGATGTTAGCCTGCAGGAAATGACAATTGCCCAGCAAATCGCCGGGCTAAAGGAAGGCGCTATAGAAGTCGGCCTCGTCCGCGGCCACATCTACGACCACAGCATCGTGACCGAATTGCTGTATCGCGAACTGCTGGTGGTGGCGGTGCCGGCCGACAGCGAGTATGACCAGCCCGGCCCGGTCGACCTGAAAGATCTGGCAACATGGCCCCTGATCGCCGTGGCGCGCGGCAACGCGACCGAGCGGGGTTATGGTGACCGGGTCCTCGACATTTTCGAGGATGAAGACCACAAGCCCACCATCGTCAGAGAGGCTTACGACATGCATACGTCCGCATGCCTTGTCGCTGCTGGAATGGGCGTCGCCGTGGTACCGGCCATCATGCAGCTCATGAAGCCGCTTGGAATCGCCTACCGGCCGCTCAATACCGAGTCCCCAGGTGTTTCACTTTCGCTCGCGTGGCACAAGGACCGCGTTCCGCCCTTGCTCGGACCCTGGCGTGAAGCCGCGCGATCAAATGCAGCAATCTTGATGGCGCAACACCCCGAGCTGTTTCTGGACACCTCGCGCTCGCGCGCAGTGGTCGAAGCCGAATGAGGCGTTAGATTTCAGCGTACCCCATCACGAAGGCCGAAGCTTGCGCGACATGCACCTCGATGCAATGAAAGCCGGCACAGGATACGCGCCTGCTCTCACCGCCCGTCAACAGGGTCGATTCCGTCGGCGGGCAACTGTTCTACCCGAATCGCCTTTGATGGGCACTTGCGGGCCGCTCCCATCACCTTTTCGTAGAGCGTCTCGTCCGGATAATCCTGCAACACCTTGACCACGCCGTCCTCGTCGCGCTGGTCGAACACCTCTGTTGTCGACAGAACACATAAACCCGCACCGACGCAGACGCTCTGGTCCGCCGTCACCCGAAACCTCAAGACGCTCTTTGACATGTGACTCTCCCTGTCCTTATCGCAGTGCCCACAACTTACCAGGTCACCGGCAGTGCCTGTAGACCCTGCACGAAATGATCGCCCTTCCCCAGCACCTGCTCGTGCGGCACTGCGAACCGTAGCGTCGGAATGCGTTCGAAAAGCGTCCCGAACACCACCTGCAGTTCGACCCGAGCGAGCGGCTGTCCAAGGCACTGGTGGATTCCATAACTGAACGCGACGTGATGATCGGCCTTGCGCGTAATGTCGAATTTTTGCGGATCCGGAAATGCTGCCGCATCGTGATTGGCGCCGGCAATCAGGGCAATCACGCCTTCGCCCTTGCGAATCATGTGGCCGGCAACCTCGACGTCTTCGAGCGCCGTGCGGAAGGCGTTGAAATGCACAATCGTATGGAGGCGCAACATTTCTTCAACCGCATTGCGCACCAACGACGGGTCCTTTATAAGCAGATCAAGTTGATCTGGATTACTTAGGAAACTGTATACGCCCAACGCCATCTGGTTCGCCGTGGTTTCATGGCCGGCCATCAACAGTAGCTCCGCCATCACCACCAGTTCACGGTGGCTCAGATGTCCGGGTCGCACTTGCTCGACGATCAGACGGCTCAGCAGATCCTCTCTTTGCTCCGCGTCCTTTTCCCGCTCGGTGATGAGCTCGTCGAGATAGCCAAGAATGCGCGCCGAAGCCTCCCTGGGCACTTCCGGATCCACATCGAGCAAGACCTTGAGCCGGCTTTGCTCCTGAAAGAAGCCATGGTCCTTGCTGGGGACATCGAGCAGACCCGCAATCACTTCCGAAGTCAGCGGCAGGAAGAGTTCCTCGACAAGCTCCGCAGGCGGTCCCTTCTGCAACAGCTCGTCAAGCAAGCGGTTGAAGATCGTCTCGATAGTCGGACGCATCGCGCTGACACGCTTGATCATGAACTCCTTCGTCAGCATGCGCCTGAATTGTCCGTGCTGCGGCGGGTCCATGCGAATGAAGGCAGGCTCGAGGTCGAGCACGGCATTCCGCGCTGCTGACAGGCTGGGAAAACCCGCCGTGGCCGGATCGCCGCTGAAGCGATTGTCGCCCAGCACCGCGCGTACATCGTCATAGCGTGTGAAGAGCCATGCGTCGGTGCCGTCCCACATCTGAACCTTTACCGGCCCTGCTTGCTGCTGAAAATCCGCATATTCTTGCGGTGGCAAGAATGGGCATTGCCTCGCCATCGGAAACGATGGCTTGCTAAACGGACATTCCGACATTGTTCCTCCACTCGTATCGTATGCGTGCCCGCCGATCCCCAACGCGGCACGGATCGGCAGGCGCTCCAACAGGTCCCTTCGATAGGGAAGTCCTACAGGCCGCCGTTGACATCGAGCGTTGCACCCGTCACGTAGCGGGCGTCGTCGCTCACCAGAAAGCCCACCGCCGAGGCGATCTCTTCCGGTTCGGCTGCACGCTGCAGGGCCGAACCGGCGATCAGTCGGTCGCGGATTTCCTTCGGTACCTTTTCGCCCATCGCAGTATTGATCGTGCCAGGCGATACGGCTGCCACACGGATACCGTGTGGTCCCAGAGGTTTCGCCAGGCTCTTGGTTAAATTAACAATTGCGGCTTTCGAACCACCGTAATCGGTGACGCCGCTGCCGTTGGTCGCGACGATCGACGCAAGATTCACGATGACTCCGCCACCGCCAGCCTTGATCAAACGCTTTGCCACTTCCTGGCTCAGAAAAAACGGCGCGCGTGCGTTCACGCCATACGTGAAGTCGTAGTCCGACGGTGCGATGTCGAAAAAGGTCTTGCCGTGCCATACGCCGGCGTTATTCACCAGCACACGGATCGTTCCGTGCTCCGCATCGATCGCTTCGATGGACGCCTTGATCTGTTCGTGATCCGTCACATCGCACTTGCGATACGCGTAGCCGCCTTTGCCGACGTCGCCGACATCGAGCCCGACGACGGTATATCCGCGTTCCGTCAGATTGCTGCAAATGGCTTGCCCGGTCAGGCCATTGGAGCCTGTGACAACTGCAACTTTGCTGGTCATACGTCACCTCGTTTCACAATATGTCTCGTTACGATATATGCGCTGTTAGCGTCGTCCTCGCGAACGAGAACCAGCCTCTAGATTCAATTCAAATGCAGGGTGGGTCCAATATTATTTAAAGAGGTCCTGAGATCGAATTCCTATCGAGCCGACAGCAGCGACACTGCCAAACGTCAGCCCGCAGGAATCGCGACGATCAGGCCTTCGAGTTCGGGCGTGATCTCGATCTGGCAGCTCAGGCGGCTGTTGCGGCGCAGATCTCTGGAAGCGGACAGCATGCCCCTTTCAATGTCGCAGGCCTCGCCTACGAGCGGCATCCACGCCTCATCCACATAGACTTCACAAGTCGCGCAACTACACGCACCGCCGCACTCGGCTGCGATACCTTCAATCAGGTTATCGACGGCACCCTGCATGACGGAACTGCCGATGGGCACCTCCACTTCGAAAGCTTGTCCATCAACCTGAATATATTTGACTACTGGCATAGCACACCTCGTCGTTGCATGGATCGATTAACACCCTATCTTTACGCCGTCGAGCAATGACTTGAACGCAAGACTTTCATCCGCCAGATGAGCTGGGCTCACCTCGATATGTTCGGCAATCAGCTTCTTGCTGAACATGAACTCCTGAGGCCGATTGATACAGTCCGCCGCGACAAGCTTGCCGTTCTTCAAATAAAACGCGCTGAAACTGCGGCCCGTGGCACGGTCGCCACGCACGGCCACCTGGTCATAACCATGGTTCAACCCGGCCATTTGCAACTTGATGTCGTATTGATCCGACCAGAACCACGGCAATGCTTGATAAGGCTTCTCCTTGCCGCATAGCGTTGCCGCCGCACTTTTCGCCTGTTCTGTCGCGTTGGGCACCGACTCGAGCCGGATATAGCCGTACAGCGGCGACGGATGCATCGTGCAGTCGCCCACCGCGACGATATCCGGATCGGACGTGCGCGCGCATGCGTCCACTAATACGCCATTGTCGGTCGAGAGATTCGCCTGTTCGGCCAGTTCGACATTCGGCGTAACACCGATGCCGACGATCACCAGGTCCGCTGGAAGACGGGTTCCGTCGACGCAAATGACCCGCTCGACCCGCGTGCCTCCTTCGAATCCACTGACCGCGATGTTGGTGCGGATAGCCACGCCTTCTTCGCGATGCACACGCTCGAAGAATTCGGAGACCTGAGGCGCCGTGACCCGCGCCAGCACTCGGGGCGCCATCTCCAGCACCGAGACGCGCATGCCGAGCCGGGTCAGCACCGCTGCGGTCTCGAGCCCGATGTAGCCGCCGCCCACGATCACGGCGCTGCCTTCGGCACGCACGTCGGTGCGGATGCGATCGATATCACCGATGTTGCGCAGATAGTGAATGCCACCCAGGCTCGAACCCGGCAACGTGACGCTGCGCACCCGCGTTCCGGTGCAGATCGCCAGCTTGCCGTAGCTGAGCACTTCACCGCCACGCAGCGTGACGGTCTTGCTGCCGCGATTGATCGCGACGACGCGCTCGCTGAGCCGGAATTCGATGCCAAACCGTGCATACACATCCGCTGTACGAATCAGCAAGTCGTCCGCATTCTTCTCGCCGAGCAGGTACGCCTTTGAGAGCGGCGGACGATGATAAGGTAGGCAGGGTTCGTCGCCGATCACCACAATCGGCCCCTTCCAGCCTTCCTGGCGCAAGCTAGGCGCCAGTTGAGCCGCTGCGTGGCTCGCGCCAACGATGATGCACGTGTCGTCCATGAGAGGCCCCTTTCGCTTACTGGTCCAACGGGGGCCAAGCCACGCCCGCTTCCGTCAGCACCTGTGCGTTGTGTTCACCCAGCATGGGCGGCGCACGCAAGATCTGTGTGGGCGTGCCGGAAAATTGCAGAGGATTGTTGATCACCTTGAACGCGCCGCCCTTTGGATGGTGCAGCGTTTTAAGCAGCGTATTGACGACATGCTCGTCGCTGAATACCTCCGGCCAGGTTCTCACCGTTCCATAGATAGCGCCAGAGGCAGATAGTGCCTGCTCCCAACTGGCCAGATCGCGCGTTGCGAAAATCTCCGACAAACGGGCATCCACCTGCTCCCGGTTTGCGAGCCGCGCCGCCTTGGTCGCAAACTCCGGATGGGTCTTGAGTTCGCTCGCGCCGAGTGCGTCGCAAAGGATCTGCCAGAACTTGTCATTGATCGTGATGATCATGATGTCCCGGCCGTCAGAGGTCGTATAGGTGTTGTTCGGCACGATGTCCCAATGCTGGTTGCCCATGCGCCCCGGTGTAATTCCCGTCAGGTCGAAGTAGACGTCGCGGGGCACCTGGCTGAATATGCTCGCATCGAGCATCGATAGATCGACACGCTGTCCCTCTCCCATGCGCTCACGCGCCTGCAGCGCGACGAGAATGCCTATCGTTGCGATCAGAGCAGTCACCAGGTCCGAGAATGGGAAGCCCGTCTTCAGCGGTCCGGATTCTTCCGTGCCGGTCACCTGCATGACTCCGGATACAGCCTGGATGACCATGTCCAGCGCGGGCCGGTTGCGGTCCGGCCCCGTGCGTCCGAATCCGGAGATTGAACAGTAGACGAGCCGCGGATTGATCTTGTGCAGTTCCTCATAGCCGAGGCCCGCTTTGTCGGTCAGCCCTGGCCGGAAATTTTCGATCAGCACGTCGGCTTGTGCCGCGAGCGCCAATGCTGCGGCCTTTCCCTCTTCAGTCTTGAGATCCAGCACGACGCTGCGCTTGTTGCGGTTGACACCGAGAAAGAACGCGCCATCGCCACCCAGCGTCGTTTCGCCGGAATGGCGAAACGGATCGCCGTCGGGTTGTTCGACCTTGAGCACATCCGCGCCCGAGTCGCCCAACATCATCGTCGCGAATGGCCCCGTCATCATCTGCGTGAAGTCGAGCACCTTCAGTCCCTTCAGTGCCGCTTTCATTCCTTTTCCTTCGTCACGTAGAACGCTTCGCGATCGTGATTCGACGCACGCACTCCCTTGTCGCGCCGCTGCTTCATGAAGTTGTATTCGTCTGCCTCGTAGCGCACGTTGGTGGCAAGCGAATGCAGCACGTGCCCATATGCAAACTGGCTGGTAATGCCCAGCGAATCCATCGCCAGGCTCGTCGCCGCCTTTCCCATGACAATGCCGTCGCGCGGCAGACGCACGATACGCTCGGCCCACTCTTCGCCGGCGTCGGTGAGCGACGTGAGTGGCACCACCTTATTGACGAGGCCAGTCGCCAGACAGGTCGGCGCGTCCCACACGTCGGCCATCAGCAGCAGTTCGCGCGCCTTGCGCGGCCCCAGGGTCATCATTTCCCAGGCGGCAAAGTAGGCAGCACCCGACAGTCCGAGTTTTTGCTCGGGATGACCCATTTTGGCGGTGTCCGCTGCGATCACGAGATCGCAGCCCTCGGCCAGATACAGACCGCCTCCAAGGCAGTAGCCTTTGACGAGCGCGAGGGTTGGCTTGAGAAACTTGAACACCCGCTCGAAGCGCTCGAGGTAGCGCTTGTCGTGCAGCAGGCGTGCACGCTGGCTCGGCTTGCGCGGACGGCCTTTGTCGTCGTACGTGGTCTCTCCGTACTCCTTACCGACCTCCGCCAGATCATGGCCGGTACAGAAGTCGTCGCCAGCTCCTTGCAAAACGACTACGCGGACGTCGTCGTCCAGCTCGGCGCGATCGTAGCCGTCCATCAGCTGCTCGAACATCGCATTAGTCATTGCATTTTTCTTTTCCGGACGATTGATCGTGATGTAGGCACGGCCATCTTTCGCCAGATAATCGACACTGCCTGTCATGCTGTTTCTCCTCCGCGCCCGGTTTAATGCCGGTCGCCTGTCTGGTAATGAAATGTCTTGTCTGCGGATTCGACCAACGGCGTTGCGCCGCCTTTCGTTGCCCCATGGCTCATGTGTTGAGATTGATCGCGACTGCCTTGACCTCGGTGTAAAGCTTGATCGCGTCGAAACCGCGTTCACGACCCCAGCCCGACTGCTTGTAGCCGCCGTATGGCAGCGCAGCGTCCGGGGAAGACAGTGCGTTGACGTTGACAATGCCGGCCTGAAGCCGCCGCGCCATCTTGTGTGCGATGCCGAGATCCTTCGTCCAGATGCTCGCGGCAAGTCCGTAGGTCGTGGCGTTGGCGCTCGCGCTGATACGTTCCAGGTCAGCTTCGTCGTTGAACGACATCGCGCACAGCACCGGGCCAAAAATCTCTTCGTCGTGAACCGCCATACCTGGCTTCACCCCCGTCAGCACAGTCGGCTGCACGAAGAAGCCACGCTCGCCAACCGTGCCGCCGCCAACATGAAGGGTCGCGCCTTCCTCCTGCCCGCTATGGATGTAGCCCGCCACACGATCGAGCTGGCGGCGGGAAATTACCGGCCCCATCTCTGTGCCGGCCTCCATGCCGTGGCCCAGCTTGATGCTCTTCGCCCGCCGCGTGACGGCCTCAAGCACCTGATCGTAGGCGCGCTCGTGCACGTAGAGCCGCGAGCCAGCCGCACAGATCTGGCCGGCGTGAAAGAAGATCGACGAGCACACGCCCGCAGCGGCGGCTTCAAGGTTCGCGTCCGGAAAGACGATGACGGGCGACTTCCCACCCAGCTCGAGCGAAACGCGCTTCAGATTGCCGGCCGCGGCGAGGAGAATGCGCCGCCCGGTTTCACCGGAGCCGGTGAAAGCGACCTTGTCGACTCCCGGGTGAGCAGCAATTGCGGAGCCTGTCGGATTGCCGAATCCGGTTACGACATTGAGTACACCCGGCGGGACCCCTGCTTCCAGGGCTAGCTCACCAAGGCGCAAGGCTGTGAGCGGCGTCTGCTCTGACGGCTTGAGTACGATCGTGCAACCCGTGGCCAGTGCCGGTGCGATCTTCCACATCGCCATGTTGAGTGGGAAGTTCCACGGAATAATCTGACCAACGACACCGACCGGCTCGCGCAAAGTATAGGCATGCCATTCGCCGGGCAGCGACACGTTCGGCGTTTCCCCACCCATCTTGGTGGTCCAGCCCGCCATGTAGCGCAGCATTTCAGCGATGCCGGCTACGTCCCCGTTGCGGCAGAACGGCAGCGGCTTGCCGCTGTTGATGCATTCGAGCTCGGCGAGCTCGTCGCCGTTAGCCTCGATCAACGACGCAAACCGCAGCATGATCCGGGTTCGTTCCGCCGGCGTGGTCTTGCTCCACGGCCCTGTGAACGCGCGGCGTGCGGCGTCGACAGCTCGGTCGACGTCAGTCGCCGAGGCCTCGGCTGCCGTGGCAATCAGTTCGCCGGTGGCCGGATCGAGAATCTCGGTGCGCCGCCCGGAATCCGACTCGACCATACGGCCGTCAATCAACAAGTGGTGCTGCCGGGAAAGAAAACTTCGCGCGGCTTCACCCAAGGCGGGATGAAAAATCGTCGTCATGGCGATGTCGTTCCGTTTAAAGGAAAAAGAACCCTGCTCATCTACCCAGCAACTGCCGGGCGATGATGAGCCGATGAATTTCGTTCGTGCCTTCGAGAATCTGGTTCAGCTTCGCGTCACGCATGAAGCGCTCGACCGGATACTCGGTTGAATAGCCATAAGCGCCATGCACCTGGACGGCTTCCAGGGCGACTTCCATCGCCACATCGGTGACGTAGCACTTGACCATTGAAGAGAGAATCGTCAGACGGCTGGTGTCGCCGCTGTCTATCTCCTGGGTGCTTGAATACAGGAGCCTGCGCGCGGCTTCTACCTTCATGGCCATGTCGGCGAGCTTGAACTGAATAGCCTGGAAGTCGCCGATACGCTTACCGAACTGACGGCGGTCCTTCGCGTATTTGATCGACTCGTCGACCGACGCCTGCGCAAGACCCAGCGACGACGCCGCCACCGAGGGCCGGTTGAGGTCGAGAATCTTCATACATGCCTTGAAGCCGCTGCCCTCGCCGCCCAGCAGGCAATCAGCATCGATACGCATGTCCTCAAAGAACACCTGGTAGGTCGGCGAGCCATGCCGGCCCATCTTGACCTCCTTGCGTCCGATCTTGAGTCCTGGTGTTTTGGTATCGACGAGGAACACGCTGATACCGTCGTGACCGCGTCCTTCGGCAGTCCTGGCGAACAACAACATGTAA
This sequence comes from Paraburkholderia sp., assembly GCF_049581445.1. Classification (GTDB taxonomy): domain Bacteria; phylum Pseudomonadota; class Gammaproteobacteria; order Burkholderiales; family Burkholderiaceae; genus Paraburkholderia. The sequence continues at coordinate 22,968 of NZ_JBAURZ010000345.1, forward strand.
TGGGCCTGGGCGGCCCACGTGATCCAGCTCTTCTGCCCGTTGATCACGTACGAAGCGCCGTCGCGGCGCGCCGTCGTGCGGATCGCCGACACGTCGGAGCCCGCTTCCGGCTCGCTGATCGCGACCGCCGAAATCGTGCGACCACGCGCCGCCTCCGGCAGGTAGCGCGCTTTCTGTGCTTCGCTACCGAAATGCAACAGTGGCAAGATCAGCCCAATCGAGTTGTTCGCGCACAAGGTCGACGCTGCGAGCGATACCTTGCCAATTTCTTCCTTGGCGATACAGACGGACGTCAGGTCGCCGCCCGGGCCGCCGTAAGATTCCGGCACCCACATCTGCAACAGGCCCAGATCGCCGAAGACCTCGACAAGTTCCTCGGGGAAGCGCTTTGTTTCTTCCATGCCCGCCACCAGCGGGCGGACCTGCTCCTCCGCGACCTTGCGGACCATATCGCGCAGCATCTCTTGCTCTTCGCTGAATTTCACTCCGTCCTCCTAGCGTGCATTGGCTTCATCCATCTCGATGAGAATGGCCCTCATCGCGCCATCATCTCTTCCGGTGCCGCCACGCTTGCAGCCAACGGCTGCAAGCCTCTAACGATGTCGATAAGCGCGCCCACGTCTTCAGGCAGGTCATCCGCACGCCAGGCCACATGTCCGTCGGGGCGTACCAGCACGAGCTTGCGTTCGTACAGTGCACGCGCCCGCTCGTCATCGATATCGGCCACGCTCAGCGGAAGGCCCACCTGCCTGGCAGCGTCAAGGATCTGATCGACCACGAGCGCCTTGTCGAAACGCACCAGAACGAAGCCGCCCCCGAACAGGTCAAGCGTGGAGCGGTCGGGCTCGAGCCATACATGCGGCGCCCGATGACCCGGCCGGGCAGTCTGGACATAGGTGTTGATGGTGTCTTCTGGTTCCGGCGAGCCGTCCGGAACCACGATTGACGAACCTTCGTAACGAAAACCGAGATGAACGCCGATGGTGTACCACTCGCGCTTCATCATCTGCGTGTAGGCGTCACCGAAGATCTGGCGCGCCCTATCGCCATCCGGGCCAGGCTCGAAGACCGTTTGGCTCAGGCTTTCGCGCGGCGTAAGCATTAGCTTGAGGTTATTGGTTGCTTCGTTCACGTTGCGGATAGCCACCGGCCGGCGCTCGAATTCATAGGTATCGAGCAGGTGCGGGCCGCCCCAGCCTTCGGTCATCGCCTGCAGCTTCCAGCTGAGATCGACGGCGTCCTGAATGCCCATGTTCATGCCGAAACCGCCCGTCGGCGAGGTCAGGTGGGCCGCGTCGCCCGCGATCTTGACGCGCGCGGTACCGTAATCATCGGCAACTAGTTGGCGACGAATCCACGGCATGAGCGAAATGATCCTGAATTCGAAATCATCGCGACCCACGGCGCGGCGGAATGCCTGGGCCACATCGTCTTCGGAGAGGGTCTGCATCGTCCCGTCGCCGACGATCGAGAACCGCCACCAGTCCCGCCCATTGATCGCGACAACCGTGCTCCAGGTGCCTTCCTGACCGATAAAGATGTAGCGGTAGCCCGGCTTCTTATCGTGCAGTTGCTCAAGACCCTTGCATTCAATGATTGCGTTGGTCGTATAGGTCAGGGCCGGCGTGCCGCTCATCTTGATACCCAGCGTCTCCTTGACCCGGCTCGCGCCGCCGTCACAGCCCACCAGATACTGGCACTCAATGTCCCGCTCTTCGCCCGAGTTCAGGTCGCGCACCCGCACCGTCACTCCGTCGCCACCCTCAATGTGGCTCACATACTCGGTGGTGTAATGGATCTTGACGTTGCCGGTCTTCGCAGCGAAACGCGTCAACACCGGGTCAAAAAAGTTTTGCGGACAACGCTCGCGCTTTTGCGGGCTCTGCTCAGGCTTAGGCTCGGCACGCACGGTGGGGAACGATTCACGGCCGAACTCGTAGCCGCCGTGTAACTGCGACACCCACGCATAGTCCTGCGAATAGTCGCGGTTATATCCGGCATTTTCGACATCGTCGACGATGCCCCAGCGCCGGCAAAACTCCATTGTACGAATGCCGATCATGTCCATCTTGGGCTGGAATACCTCACCGTCGCCCTTCTCGATCAGCACGCACGGCACGCCACGCCATCCAAGGTCGCCGGCCAACGCGAGGCCGACCGGTCCCGCTCCCACGATGACCACAGGCGTGCGTTCCGCTGAATTCAATTGCGCCATAGTTGCAAGCTCCATCATCCATTACACGTCGATTTGACTGGACGGCTCACCGGTCTGAATCGACTCAAGGTGAAACGATCTGGAGCTACTGTACCGAGCGAAGCGATACCTGGGCCAATACTGTTTGCGAAGGTTTCGAGAGGATATTCCTCTTGAGGGACACCAATATTCTTCCTCTAAGAGGATCGGAAAATCGTATTGGTGCCGCATCCCCGTGCGTGTCTATTCTGTGAACGGTTGTCGGCTCGGCGACAGTCGACGCGACTAAAACGATAAATCCGTTTGGAGACATCCATGCATACCTTGGTATCGGCAGCACCGCTCAAACTCGGGCGATCCGTTTTCATGCCCCCGCAACCCTCCTCGCCCAGACGGATGGCCAGAGGTGGCCCTCTCTCGTCGCCGGTCCAATCGGGTGGTAAGTCGATTGATATTGAGGAGTCTAAACATGACTGATGAACGCCCCTGGTATCGCTGGTACGTTTTATTCATTTTGACGTTGATCTATACGTTCGGCTACGTCGACCGGCAAATCGTCACTATTCTTGCCCCGTACCTGAAGAAGGATATGGGCATCTCCGATGCGCAACTCGGTTTGCTGTACGGCACCTCGTTCGCCTTGTTCTACTGTGTATTCGGCATTCCGCTCGCTCGACTGGCCGACGGTTGGAGCCGGGTGAAAACCCTGGCGCTAGGTCTCTCGTTCTGGTCGATGATGACCGCGCTATCAGGCTTGTCGCGCAACTTTGCGCAACTTGGCGTCGCCCGGATCGGCGTCGGCGTGGGCGAAGCCAGCGCCACCCCGGCCGCGGTTTCGCTGCTGGGGGACTACTTCGAACGCGCCCGCCGCGGCACAGTGCTCGCGCTGTATTCGGTAGGCGTCTATGTCGGTGCCGGTGCCTCGCTGGCTATTGGCGGCGCTATCGTGTCAGCCTGGCAACACGCCTACGGCAAGGATCCCAGTGCTGCGCCGTTCGGATTGACTGGCTGGCAGGCTTCGTTCATCGGCGTCGGCGTACCGGGTCTGATCTTTGCGATGATCGTGCTGCTGACCATTCGGGAACCGATGCGCGGCAGGCTCGACGCAGTACCGCCCAAGCGGGATCCTCACCCGTTTGCTCATGCGCTGCGCGACCTCGGCGCAATGGTGCCGCCGTGGAGCTGGATGCATCTGCGAGCGACCGCCGCCCCCCCGCGCGAGTATGTACGCAACGCTACCTACCTTTTGCTAGCGGCGCTGTTGGCCGTGTTGGCGACCTGGGGCACGAACCATGTCCTCTCCGCCAGTCATAACGTCGAGATCGGCTCGGTGCTGGGGCTGTCGATAACGAGCAATCTGGTTCAGTGGCTCGCCATCGCGATTGCCGTGTATGTCTGCTCCAACTGGTATCAGGCCACACGTCTCGGCGACCCAGCGGCCCATCGCCTGATTACGGGTTCGAAAACCTTCGCAGCAGTCACCGTGGCCGGCGCATTTCTCGCCTTCGCGATGAATGCGGTCAACGGCTTCGTATTCGTCTACGCGAGCCGCAAGCTTGGCCTGACGGCAGAAGCGGGTCTGCACCTAGGCATCATCGCGATCATCGCGGGGGGCCTCGGAATCACGATTAGCGGCTACTTGTGCGATTTTGCCAAGCGCAAACATCCTTTCGGACGCCTCTATTTCGTCTGCTTTACTGCGTCGGCTTTCACAGCGGCAAGCGTCGTTCAGTACCTCACCCTCAGTGTAACGACCTTCTATTGTGCCTACGCCGTCGCGACGTTCTTTGTGCCGATGTGGTTTGGCCCGCTTCAGGCTACCACGCAGGATCTTGTGATTCCACGTCTACGCGGCACGGCATTCGCCGCGTTTTCGTTGGGGCCGAATATCTTTGGGCTGGGTCTTGGGCCCTATTGCGTCGGCTTGATCAGCGACGCGTCGGGCAATCTGCGCCTCGCCATTCTTTGCGCGCTTGCAGTATTACCTGTGTCGATCACGGCACTGCTGGTGGCGAGTCGCTCGCTGCTGGACGGCGAAGAAGCCGCCCGTGCCGAGCTCGCAGCCTTCAACGCAATGGCTGAGGATGAATACACCGAGGCGGTCGTCGAGCATCAACTAATCCATTGACCTGTTTGTCTGAAACCGCCCGAGCCCCGCCCGCGATCGGTAGTCGGGGCGAGACTTTCGAAAAACATCGTACAGCTATAACAGGAGCAAACCAACATGACGAGTCTTACGCAAAGACTTGCCGATTTCGCCGCCCATACCCGTTTCGAAGATCTCCCGGCGACTGTGGTAACCGAGAGCAAGCGGTTGCTGCTCGACACGATCGGTTGCGCGCTTGGCGCAGTCCGGACCGAAAGTGGACGCATTGCACTCGACTACGTCCATCTACTCGGCGGCAAGCCTCATGCGACCGTTCTCGGCACCACGCAGCGAAGTTCCGCGACCGCCGCAGCCTACGCCAATGCGCGCCTTGCCAACGTGCTCGACGCGGACGATACCTTCCCAACCTCGACGCACTTCGGCAACGCGACAGTCTTTTCAGCCCTGGCGCTGGCCGAACTGGACGGCCGCAGCGGCCGCGACCTGCTAACGGCAATCGCGGTCGGCTTCGATGTTGGCGCGCGGATCGGAAGCTGGATGGGCGCGCCGATGCAGATCGAGAACGGCAAGGTGATCGGCTGGAATGAACTGGGCGGTCCGGCTGCGACGATCACGTGGGCAGCAATCGGCGCCTCCGTGAACGTCGCGGGACTCGACGCGAAACAGGCGAACCACGCATTCGGTATCGGCGGCAGCAACTCGCCGCAACCGACACTGCGAAAGTGGGCCGAATCGGTTGAACAACCGATGTACAAATATGCCGATGCCGGCTGGTGCGCGGAAATCGGTGTCTCGTCCGCGCTGCTTGGCCGGCTGGGCAGTACAGGGTTCAAGGACATTCTGGACGGACCAAACGCCTTCTGGAAACTCTATGGTTCCCCGAGCCACGACGACGAGGCGCTGCTGGCGGGGCTTGGTTCCGACTGGCAAATCCTCAACACCACCTACAAGCCCTGGCCGTGCTGCCGGTGGATTCATCATCCGCTGACCGCTTTTACCCGGCTACTTGCGCAGCACGAACTGCGACCGGAAGAGATAGAACGGGTCGTGGTGCGCGCCAATCCGTTCGCCCTCACTCCCATCTTTCTCGAGCAGCAACCGCGCGATCCGCTGAGTGCGGAGTTCAGTCATGCGCATGCGCTGGCGGCCGCCGCGTGGCAAATACCGGCTGGGCCTCTCTGGTATGAACCGCAAACCATGCTCGACGAGCGGATCGTCGCATTCCGCAGCCGGGTCAGCGTAACAGCGGAGCCGAGTTCTTCGAATATCGCGGAGTGGATGACGGGCGGGCAATGGCGAGGCGTGCCTGGCGGCGTAGATATATATGCACGCGGACAGGTCTTCAGTTGCACCGCTGATCACGCAAGCGGCGACCCATGGTCCGCTTCAACGCTCTTCTCAAATGAACAGATTAGCCGCAAGTTCAACGTCATGGTCGGCCTCGGCGAGCGGGGCGACGGTCCACCGGCGCTACAGAATGCAGCACGGGAACTCAGCAACGCCGTGATGACTCTCGACACCGGCCCGATCAGTCGGATCGCCGACAGCTTGTCAGCACTCGCACTGGCGACGACCAGTCCCTCAACGCCGCTCCACACGCTGCAGGCGGATGGCGTTGTGCAGCGAAGTTAGGGTTTGCTCGGTTTGACACTCATTGTGGACACTCTAATATTTATCAATGGTTGATCCACTGATACCACCACGCGCCGCGACGAAAAAGACGGTTCCAATCAATTGGCGACATAACGCGATTCAGGAGACAAAGGTGAAGCTTGCAAAAATATTTATTGGAGTCCTTACGCTTGCCGCGGCAGGTTCCGCGTTTGCTCAGAGCAACGTAACACTTTATGGACTGCTTGACGAAGGCCTGAATTACGTCAATAACGTGCAAGCCGCGCAAGCTGGTGCGCCGCACGGACGCACGGGCGGGAGCCAGTGGCTGATGTCCAGCGGAATCATGCAGGCATCACGCTGGGGACTGCGTGGCGGCGAGGATCTGGGCGGCGGCTATAAGGCCATCTTTGTCGTTGAAGACGGTTTCGACGTGGGCACCGGAAAATTTCAGCAGGGCGGCACTTTCTTCGGCCGGCAAGCGTATGTTGGGCTGAACAGTGCGAAGCTGGGTACCATTACACTCGGGCGCCAGTATGATTCGATTGTCGACTCAATTGGCCCGATGCAGGCCGGCTCCTTCGCAATGGGCGCGTTCGCCGACCACCCGGGCGACATCGACAACGTGGCCGACCTCCAGCGCATCAACAACGCAGTCAAGTACACCAGCCCCGTAATCGGCGGCCTTACCCTCACCGGCCTATATAGCTTCGGAGGCGTCGCCGGTTCATTCGGACGCGACAGCATCTACTCCTTCGGCGCGCACTGGGACTACAGTTCGTTGAGCGTCGCAGCGGGCTACATGCATATCAACAATCCGAACCAGTCGTTCTACGGCAACAATTCGACGGGCTCCACCACTGCCAACAACCTCGGCGCAACCAGCGGTGTGCAGGCGAACCCGATCTATGGCGGTTTCGCCTCCGCCGGGAAATTGCAGATCTTTTCGTCGGCCGCCCAGTACGCGTTGGGCTCAGCCATTGTGGGCGTGGCCTACTCGAATATCCGTTTCCAGGATCTCAACGACCCTGCATCGGGCACGCTTAGCCTGACGAATCCATTCGGCTATACGGGCACGGCTGCATTCAACAACTACAACGCTTACGCCAGCTACTTCATCACCCCAACGCTCCAGGCGGGTGCATCCTACAACTATCTGCGCGGCGGCGCCATCGACGGCAAGGAAAGCGCCGCATATCAGACCATCAACGCGGGCCTCGACTACTTCCTGTCGAAGCGCACGGACATCTACATCACCGGTGCGTATATGAAGGCATCGGGCGTCGACTCGACGAAACAGTCAGCGGTTCCGTACTTCGTGACGCTGACGCCGTCCGACACGTCAAAGCAGGTAGTCGCTCGCATCGGGATTCGTCATAAGTTCTGAGCGCTTCAATTTTGGCGAGCAGGACCAGCGGCCGGCGTCTCATGCCGGCCGCTTGCGTTTCGAAGGGCGCCCCGCTTGACAGCGATGCCTCATTCGATGCATCATTATTTATAAAGGTTGATCCATTGACATTCGTTTGCGCCTGATTGACGCGCCTATTACCAGTGAGATGCCCGATGTCCGATCCTCAGCGCCTCGACCGTAACGCACCGGTCACCTCTTCTTCATCGCAGCGCCCACTTGACGGCGTCGTCGTAGTGGAAACGTCCAGCTTCCTGACGGGCCCATTCGCCGCGATGATGCTTGCCGACCTCGGCGCCGACGTCATCAAGGTCGAACCGCCCGGCGGCGATGGGTTTCGCAAGTTCGGCCACAATCGCGACGGCTTCGGCGCCTCATGGACCAACGCAAACCGGGGCAAGCGTAGCGTGGTAATCGACCTCAAGACCGAGGAAGGCACGCGTCGGCTGAAAAATCTCATCGCGGGGGCCGACATCCTGGTCGAAAACTGGCGGCCTCGCGTGGCGGCGTCGCTAGGTCTCGGCCATGACGTTCTTGGGACGCTCAATCCGCGCCTGATCCGCCTGTCTATCAATGGCTTCGGCGACACTGGCGCGCTCGCGAATGCGCCTGCATTCGACTCGCTGATCCAGGGGCGCAGCGGTATCGTCGCGGCCGAGGGACGCAACGGCAAGCCTGCGGTCACGCCGTTCAACATGGTCGACAAGGTCACCGGCGTATTCGGTGTCCAGGCAATTCTCGCGGCGCTCTATGAGCGCGAAAAGACTGGACGTGGCGGCCACATCAAACTGCCGATGCTCGATGTCATGGGTTACTTCAACTTCCCCGACATGTTCCAGCACCGTACCTTCGAAGGCGACACCTCAGCATGGAAGCCGCCGGCCTCCCAGGTACTGGAGACTTCAGATGGATTCGTTGTCATCTCACCCGCGAACGGCGCGCAAATGTCGAAGACGCTCAATGCCATCGATCGCCCGCAATGGAAAGACGAATTCAAGCAGATGCGCGATCCAGTCGCCATGGCCGAAGAATTCTTCCGACGCGTCAGCGAGGTGGTGAAGGAGCGCGATACCGCGTTTTGGCTGGCGCGTTTCGAAGCTCTGGACGTCCCTGCTGCACCAGTGTTTTCGCTTGACGACTATCTGAACGATGCGCAGGTGCAAAACAATCGTGTCTTCGAATTCGTGGATTCGCCGGTCGGTCCCATCAGAACGGCCCGCTACCCGGCCACCTTCGATGAGCGCAGATTGGCCGCCCGTTCGGGACCGCCTTCGATTGGCGAGCACGACCAGGATATCGGCGGACATTGACGACGGCGTTTTATCCCGGCCGGTGCCCGGCGCACGTCACGCAAATACGGAGCCCGCACCGGTACGCTCAACCATAGGAACCCAACATGAAACTCGCGAGCTTCAACGGTGGACACATCGGCGTCGTGGTCGGCGATGAAATCGTCGACGTCACCGCCCACGTCAACGCAACCCCAGACGCGTGGCCGCCGGTCGGCATGCTGCACGTCATCGATCGTTTCCCGTCACTGAAGGCCAGGCTGGAAGATTTCGTGCAAACCGCGCCTCGCAAGCCGCTTGCCGAAGTCAGACTGGAAACGCCGGTTGCCTGGCCGAACAAGGTGATCGCATTTCCCGCCAACTATCACGCTCACATCGAGGAGATGAAGCAAGGCACGGGCCTCATCTCCCCCTTCAAGGCAGACGGCCAGGGCTTCTTTCTGAAAGCGAATTCGAGCCTGAGCGGGCCAGCCGATCCCATCGTGCTCCCGCGTATCGCCAACCGGCAGATTCATCACGAATGTGAGCTCGCGATCTTCATTGGCAAAGGAGGCCGCGATATCGCCCGTGAAGATGCGCTTGGCCATGTCTTCGGCTATGCCTGCCTGATCGACGTCGTCGTACGCGGCAAGGAAGAGCGCGTGATGCGCAAGTCCTACGACACGTTCTGTCCGGTCGGACCATATATCGTGACCGCAGACGAAGTGCCCGCCTATGATTCGATCGACCTGAAGCTCTCGGTCAACGGTGAGGTCCGCCAGCAAGCGAGTACACGTGATCTGATTGTCGATATCCCGGAGATGATTCGCATGGCATCGGCGGTGATGACGCTGTATCCGGGTGACATCATCGCGACCGGCACGCCCGCGGGCGTCGGCCCGATCGTAGGCGGCGATAAGGTCGTCATCGAGATCGCGCGGGTCGGCTCGATGGCAATCGACGTCGTGCAAAGCGAAGGCGGTGCTCATCCCGTCTGGGACAAGCCGGTCAATTAAGCGAGGGCCACGACGCGCATGAATTCCGCTCACATCGAACAATCGCACGGGCGCTCCGCGCTGCGCACCGAGCGCGTCAGAACGGACGACGAATTGACTCTGGTGGCCACCGTCAGCGGCGAACGCGGGCAACCGGGCGTCATTCTTTTACACGGCGGCGGCCAGACGCGCCATTCCTGGCGCGGCACCGTCAGGACGCTTGGGGAACTCGGCTACCACGCAATGGCCTTCGACGCCCGCGGGCACGGCGACAGCGACTGGTCGCCGAAGTCCGACTATTCGTATAACCGCCTCGCGGACGACCTCGAGACGGTCAGCCAGCACATGGGCTGCGTGCCGGCGATGATCGGCGCGTCGATGGGAGGCATGACCGCGATGCACGCGATCGGCCGTGCAACGGTATCGCTCGCACGTGCGATGGTTCTCGTGGACATCGCGCCGCGCGTCAATCCGAAGGGACTTAAGCGCGTAAACGACTTCCTCAACGGCCATCATGACGGCTTCGCCAATATCGAGGAAGCCGCGGACGCTGTCGCCGCCTACAACCCTCACCGACCTCGCCCGAAGAACCCGCAAGGCCTGATGAAGAATCTGCGTTTGCGTGAAGACGGGAGACTGCATTGGCATTGGGATCCGGGCTTTTTCCGCGCGCGCACCGACGAACAACGCGAACGGCAATCGGCCCGACTACTGGAAATGTGCCAGCAGATTACGATTCCGACATTGCTGGTGCATGGCGCCGAGAGCGATGTCGTCAACCTGAACGGCATTGACGAACTGCGCACGCGTTTGCCGCAACTCGAAATCGGCACAGTGCCCGGCGCAGGTCACATGATCGCTGGCGACCGCAATGAGGCTTTCAACGTCGCCATCATGCCGTTTCTCGAACGGCACCCACCCACGGTCTAAATCCCCTTCGGGCGATAGGTCGCAATCCAGGGAAAAACGCACACCGCGTTAGCGGCGTGCGTTTCTTTCATTCGTAGCTGGGCAGACTGCCGACGTAAGCCAGCGCGCAGAGCATCATCGCGGACGTGACCATCCGGGCTGCATCTGCGACGCCGTCCACCATTCGTCTCCAACGACCCGTCGTTATCGCTTTCATGCTAGTCCTTGCTTTCCGAGAATTTCCCACCGTTGTACGCAGGAAAGGGACGTGACTAGAACGCGCCTTTCATTTACACCGCGCTCTGTTCAGGCTGTTTGACTGGAGTGTGATCGCGCACCGCTCCACGCACCGTATCGATCAGCGCCAGAGGATCGTCCGGTAGCGTATCGCCACGCCATGCGACCTGACCGTCAGGCCGGACCAGAACGAAGGCTCGCTCGTACAACCCGCGAGCCGCCTCGTTGTCGATATCGATCGCCTTGATCGGTACGTTGCGCATCTTCGCTGCTTCGAGCAGCGACTGGGTGCCAGGCTTTCCGCTTTCGAAACAAAGCAACACGAACTCCTTGCCGAACAGATCAAGCGTAGACTGGCCGTCTTTCAGCCACACGTGCGGCGCGCGCGAGCCGGGCCTCGCCGTTTGCTCGTAGCTCGACACCTCATCGGGAGGTTGCGGTGTGCCGTCAGGAACGATGATCCGCGAGCCCTCGTACATGTAGCCCAAGTGAATACCGATCGAAAACCATTCCCGCTTCATTAGCTCCGTGTACCGGTTGCCGAACTCGATTCGCGCCGCCCCAGCGTTCGGACCATCCTCGAAAATCTCCTTCGATGGCGATAACACACGCGGCGACAGCATCCGCTTCAGATTGCCGGTTGCCTCCGCGACGTTGCGAATCGCCACCGGCCGTTGTTCGGCCTCGTAGGTCTCCAGCAGATGTTCGCCGCCCCAGCCCTGCAGGCTCGCAGCGAGCTTCCACGACAGATTGACCGCGTCCTGAATGCCGGTATTCATGCCGAATCCGCCGGTCGGGGAGGTCAAATGCGCCGCGTCACCTGCAAGGAATACGCGCTTCGTGCCGTAGCGGTCGGCCACCAATTGACGGCGCACCCACGGCAACATCGAGAGAATCTCGAACTCGAACTCGCGGCCAACCGCGCGCACGATTGCGCTGCGCATATACTCTTCGGTGTGCGTCTGGCGTGTCTCGTCGCCGACTAGCGAGAAGCGCCACTGATCACGGCCGTTGATCGCCACCAGCGTCGCCCATGTGCCTTCCGGTCCGATAAAGATGTAACGATAAGCACGTTTTTTGTCATGCAACGACTCGAGGTCCTTGCAACGAAATACGACATTGGTGGTGTAAGTCAGCGTGGGTTCGCCGGTCATACCAATGCCCAGCGCCTGACGTACGACACTCGCACCACCGTCCGATCCGACCAGATATGAAGCCTCGACGACTGTTTCCTCACCGCTTGCCGTGTCTCGCAAGCGGGCTGTCACCCCCTCTTCCGTCTCCGTGAACTCCACCAGTTGGGTGTTGTAGCGAATCGTTACGTCAGGCGTTCGCAGCGCGAACCGGCGCAGCACCGGGTCGAAGAAATTTTGTGGACACCGTTCCCGCTTTTGAGGGCTTTGCGGAGGACATTTCTCCTCTTTCGGGCTAGGGAAGGCTTCCCGCCCGAACTCATAACCGTTCAGCCCGGTGATCCACGCGCAGTCCTGTGGATAGTCGCGGTTATACCCTGCCTCGTACACCCACGGCACGATGCCCCAGCGGCGGCAGTATTCCATCGTCCGCACACCGACCATATCCATTTTTGGCTGGATCACCTCACCGTCGGTCCGCTCGACGAGCAGGCACGGCACGCCACGAAAACCCAGGTCACCGGCAAGCGCCAGTCCGATCGGGCCAGCGCCCACTATCAATACAGGTGTTTGCATCTATCGTCTCCAAGTGAGAGTACCCGTTACCCGGCGGCCCGTTGCGCGTCCGGCTCGACGGCCTCTTCCCGGTACAGACCGAGCTTGCGTAGAGCGGGGATATCGTTGACCTGGAACAGCATCGCTTCCGTGTCGGACGACCGATTAATGTGCTCGTGCACGGCCCACGGCGGAATCGCGAGGAAGTCGCCGGCACCCCATTCGAAGGTTGTGCCATCAACGATCGTGGCGCCCGTTCCACGCATTACGTAATACACGACGCTTCCCGTGTGACGATGGGCCTTCGTGTGCATACCGGGCCGCAACGACTGCAGCACGGTACCAATGGTCGGCATGGCGGAGCCGCCCGTTAGCGGGTTCAGATATTCGAGCGCCGTGTCATCGAATGGATCGGGCGGCAATCCCGCCGCCGCGCGCAGCGCCTCCTGCGAACGCTCGGCCGAGTACACCAGCAGCGGATTGACGTCAGGCACCGTCCGGTCGTTGAGCGGCTTCATGATGCCGCTGCCGTAGCGCCGATAGGAGTGGTCGGGGATGGACGACACAGGCTGGCGCGGCTCGGCGGATCCCTCGAAAAACGTCGCGTGCATCGAGCGAACCAATGAAATGTCCAGTACGTCGAGCCAGATCATCGGCTTGTCGCCTTTGTGTTCGTGGTCGTGCCACGTCCATGCCGGAGTCAGTACGAGATCGCCTTCATTCATCTCGTAGCGTTCGCCGTCGACGATCGTGTCGGCGCCGCGACCCTTCATGATGAAACGCAGCGCACTGGCCGCATGGCGATGCGCCGTGGCGATCTCACCGGGCAGGATGTACTGGATCGATGCCCAGAACGTCGGCGTCGTGCCGAACGGCAGCCCGCGATTGGCCAGCCGCAGTGTCCTGCGCTGGCCACCTGCCTCGAGCTTAAGATTTGCGCCGATCTTTTCAAGCAACCGTTCGAGATCGCGCGCTTTCCAGTGCGCGGGTTGCATGGCCGATTGTGGGTCACGCGTAAAAAGCGGGCCGTCGGTTGGCTGCGCGACCCGGCAGTTGTACTCATTGAGTTCATCGACCAACGCCTGGCGTTGAGCCGTGTCTGTCATCACTGCTTCACTCATGGCTACTCCATCGATAGTCAGTAGGGACGGGATTTCAAACGAGTGGTGCGGTTCGGCACGTGCTACAGGTTGTCTGTCATTTCAGGCACCGCCGTGAACAGATCACCCACCAGGCCGTAATCAGCAACCGAGAAAATCGGCGCTTCCGGGTCCTTGTTGATCGCGACGATCACCTTCGAGTCCTTCATGCCGGCCAGATGCTGGATCGCACCCGAGATACCCACCGCCACGTAAAGTTGTGGCGCGACGATCTTGCCCGTCTGGCCCACCTGATAGTCGTTGGGCACGAAGC
>NZ_JBAURZ010000346.1:0-20232 GCF_049581445.1 Paraburkholderia sp.
CGCGAGCGCTTGCGCCGTTGCGTCCGAACTAGCCGTTTCCCCTTGCGCCACCGCGCCCGAAGCACCGTTTGAACCTGCAGCGGCCTGGTTAGCGGTCGCGCGCAAGCGCGCTAGCCACGCTGACGAATCGCCGCCGTTGGTGTGCCACATTGCCAGCGCGATCACCGCGACGATCAGCGCCGCAATGCCCCACATCCATGAGCGATGTTTCTGGCCGCCGTCACCCAGCGACAACGATACACGCCCGCGCGGCAGATCTCTGCCTGACGAAGCGGGCATCGACAGGTTCGGCGCCGGCACGCCTTTTTCGCGGCGCAAAGCCTGCGTAAACGGCGCCGGATCGGCTCCCAGCATCTTCGCGTAACTGCGCACCACGCCAAGCGCAAACGTTGTGTCAGGCAGGTGACTTATGTCGCCCGCCTCGAGCGCGCGCAGCTTCGCCGACGAAACTTTCAGACGCGCCGACACATCGTCGATTGACCAGTTCTTCGATTCGCGCAGTTGCGCGAGCCGCGCGCCCACCGCCGTCAGCGAGTCCAACCCCGTCTCTCCGGCAGGCTGCACAGCAGCCCGCGCGCCTGTCGGCGCCGGATGGCTTGCGTCGGTCCCTGTGTCCTGCGGGTGCGGGTGCTGCGGCTCACTCATCCCAAATCCTTTCGCGTCGATTCTTTTCATTCGTGCGATCCCACCAGGCAACATGCCTCGAGTCAGGTTCGCAGACCGTTTATAACAAAATGTGCGGCCTCGTGTGCCGCTTCCGATCGCTTCTTTAAACTTTCTTTTCAACACCCCGGCGCGCGGCGAGTTTTTCGCCCTTTCGCACCGGTCCTGCCAACAACCGCGGCTCCCCGCAGCCGCGCTCAGATCGCCCGGACTTCGATCACCTCGGCCAACTTGCCCGTACGCTCAGCAAGACGCGTACGATCCTTGACGGCGCCAGCCAACTGGCCGCACGCCGCGTCGATGTCGTCGCCGCGTGTCTTGCGCACGGTGGTGACAACGCCAGCATCCATCAGCACTTGAGCGAACCGCTTGATCTGCTCATTCTTCGAACGGAGCAGACCCGATTCCGGGAACGGATTAAACGGAATCAGGTTGAATTTGCACGGCACGTCGCGCGTCACCGCGAGCAGCTCGCGCGCTTGCGCCTCGCTGTCGTTGACGCCATCCAGCATGCAGTATTCAAACGTAATGAAATCGCGCGGCGCGACTTTCAGGTAACGCTCGCACGCCGCCATCAGTTCACGCAGCGGGTATTTCTTGTTGAGCGGCACCAGCATGTCGCGCAGCGGATCGGTAGGCGCATGGAGGGAAACCGCGAGCGCCACCGGCAGATCTGCGCCAAGCCGGTCCATCATCGGCACGACGCCCGAGGTGGACAGCGTGACGCGCCGGCGCGACAGGCCGTACGCGTTGTCGTCGAGCATCAGCCGCATGGCCGGCACGACGGCGTCGTAGTTGAGGAGCGGCTCGCCCATGCCCATCATCACGACATTCGTGACAACCCGCTCGCCCTTGCCTTCGCCTCCCACGGCACGACCGCCCGCCGCGCCCAGCGAGGCGCGCAACGCGAATTCGGCCATGCGCAACTGGCCAATGATTTCGGCGGTGGTGAGATTGCGTGAGAAACCTTGTTTGCCGGTTGAACAGAAACGGCAGTTGACCGCGCACCCCGCCTGCGACGACACGCACAGCGTGCCCCGCGTTTCTTCGGGGATGAAAACGGTTTCGACTGCGTTGCTGTTACCGACGTCGATCAGCCACTTGCGTGTGCCGTCGGTAGAGATATGGTCGCTGACGATGCCGGGCATCGCGATGGTTGCCCGACCCTTGAGCTTTTCGCGCAAAGACTTCGCCAGATCGGTCATGCCGTCGAAGTCGGCAGCGTTGTACTGGTGAATCCAGCGCTGCAATTGTTTGGCGCGAAACGGCTTCTCGCCCAGGCTGCCGCAGTAAGCGACCAGCCCCTGGGCGTCGAGATCGAGAAGGTTGACGGTTGGACTGCTCGTCATATCGAATCCTGCCATTTCAGTGCGAGACTTTCATTCATGCAACAAGCTGCATGAACGTATGTGCCGTTCGCGCCCGTTCCTGCTGCTTTACCTTACTACTTTGCCGAGCGATCAGCGCGAGTAAACGTTGACTTCCGGGAAGAAGAACGCGATCTCGACCTTGGCCGTTTCCTGAGCATCCGAGCCGTGCACTGCGTTGGCGTCGATGCTGTCAGCGAAGTCGGCGCGAATCGTGCCCTTTTCGGCCTTCTTCGGATCCGTTGCGCCCATCAGGTCGCGATGCTTCAGGATGGCGTTTTCGCCTTCCAGCGCCTGCACGACAACCGGGCCGGAAATCATGAAATCGACGAGGTCCTTGAAGAACGGACGTGCAGCGTGCACAGCGTAGAACTTCTCTGCATCACCGCGCGACAGATGAACCATGCGCGATGCAATGATCTTCAGACCAGCGTTTTCGAAACGGCTGTAGATCTGCCCGATCACGTTCTTGGCCACTGCGTCCGGCTTGATAATCGACAGGGTGCGTTCGATCGCCATAAAAACTCCAGAAAATTAAGAGGTTACAGATTCAAATGAATCCGCTATTGTAGCATGTTCCGATGTATGATTGCGATTGAACCCTTACAGCATTGAAAGACTCTAAGCAAGAGTCTGTAGTTACCTTCAGAACCAGTCGCGGGGCATTGAAACTCCTTGCCCTGGCGCTAATCTTAGGGATGTACAGAACTACCGGTTGGCGGCGAAAATCGCCACTGGAAAAGCTGCATAACCACGGCGAGACACTACGCCTGACGCAAGGAGAAACCATGAACGATCATCCCTATAGTTTTGGCCGCAATGGCGCTGTCGGCACGGCTGAAACACGTAACCGCGTGCTGCGCAACACGTACTGGCTGCTGGCGCTGTCAATGGTGCCAACGGTGCTCGGCGCGTGGGTGGGCGTTGCCACCGGCTTCTCGCTGTTCGCCGCCACCAGCCCGGCCATGAGCATGCTGGCGTTTTTCGCGATCGCCTTCGGCTTCATGTTCGCCATCCAGCGCACCAAAGACAGTTCGGTCGGCGTGTTCGTGCTGCTCGGCTTCACGTTCTTCATGGGGCTGATGCTCTCGCGCATGCTGAGCTTCATCCTCGGTTTTTCGAACGGTCCGTCGCTCATCATGCTGGCCTTTGGTGGCACGGGTGTGATCTTCGCCGCCATGGCAACCATCGCCACGGTGAGCAAGCGTGACTTTTCTGGTCTCGGCAAGTGGCTGTTCGTTGGCGTGATTGTCCTGCTGCTGGCCATGGTCGCGAATATGTTTCTGCACCTGCCGGCGCTGATGCTGACTGTGTCGGTCCTCGCTATCGTGATCTTCTCCGCGTACATGCTGTTCGATGTGCAACGCGTCGTGAACGGCGGCGAAACGAACTACATCACGGCTACGCTCGCGATTTACCTCGACCTGTACAACGTGTTCGTGAATCTGCTGGCGCTCCTCGGCATCTTCGGCGGCAACCGCAACTAAGTGGAGCCAACTGGTCGGCGCGGGCCGGCTGATTGAAACAGACGCCGCCCGCTGAAATACTTGCCGTAATAAACCGTAACCAGGTTTAGACCGACATCAAGCAAAAAACAAAACGCCCATGACAGTCAAATGTCATGGGCGTTTTGTTTTTTGCACACCGGCCGCGATGTCGTCGCGGGCTGGAATCGGGGATCAAAGACTCAACCAGCCGAACCCATCGTCCTGCGTTGCCACCACCACTTCCGTGGCAGCCACGCCCAGCACGCCGGCCATCGCAGCCTGTGCCAGTTCGGGCCGGTTATTCTGCTTGCTCAAATGTGCCGCAACGAGATGGCGCAAGCGCGAGCGATCGAGTGATGCAAGGATCTCTGCCGCCGCATCGTTGTTCAGATGCCCGTGGTTACCGCCAATCCGTGCTTTCAGCGACTGCGGGTAGCGGCTCGCCGCCAGCATCTGGACATCGTGGTTGCATTCGAGGACGAGCCCATCGCAGCCACTCAGCACGGCGCTGATATGCGACGTCGACGTACCCACATCGGTCAGCACGCCCAATCGCTGCGCGCCGTCGGACAGCACATATTGCAAGGGCTCGCGTGCGTCGTGCGGTACGGTATAAGGCAAAACGCTCACATCGCCGATTGCCACGGCTTCGTCGCCCCAGAGCACATGCAGGTCGACATCAGCCTCATCCGCACCTACCGCTCGCGCGGTGCCCCAGCTCATGTACAGAGGAACAGACCACTTTCGCGCCAGCGTCAGTGCGCTGCCGATGTGGTCGGTGTGCTCGTGGGTGATCAGAATGGCGTCGAGACCCTCGACGCCCGCGCCGAGGCGCAGCAAACGGCGCTCGACTTCCTTCGCCGAGAAGCCACAGTCAAGCAAAACGCGCGTGGTAGTCGCGCCGCTTTGCACTTCCACGAGCAAAGCGTTGCCTTCGCTGCCGCTTCCCAGACTGGCGAACCGCACGGCTCGCCTTAGTTCAGCTGCGCGTGCAGCAGCGACACGATATTCTGTGCGTCCGAGGAGGTATCGATCTGGCCATTAGCATCGATCACTGCCACCTGGGTCGCCGTGTCGCCATTCGAAGTGACGCGCACGAGGAACTCCTGGCCCGGCTTCTTGGAATTGCCGCTGTAGAAAAGCTTGCCAAACAGGCCTTCCTTTTTTAGCTCCTGCGCGGAATCCGCATAGCGCACGTAGTAGATGCCCTTTTGGCGATCGCGGTTATCCACGGCGAAGTTCGTGCGGTCAAGCGCCAGGCCCACACGCAGCCAGGCGCGGTCGAACGACTCCTGCAGGTCCAGCGTTTCCGCGCCAGCCGCCATAGCGACCGTTACCGGTGCGGTGGCCGGACGTGCGTCGGTCAGCAGTTGCTTGGATTGCGCGTCCGTCAGACCGAACTTTTCCATCAGCTTGGCGAGGAACAGCGCTTCGAGCGCCGGGTCGCGCGGACGTTCCACCCATTTCGACGAAACCTTGTCCTGGCCCGTCAACATTTCTTCCATCGCGCTGTGCGTGATCGAAATGTCGGTGGCGTCGGTCGGCCCACGCGAAACCAAGGTGCGGAAGCTGTCACGCGTACCGGACGAATAGGCGAAATCCACGACTTTGCCGATCGTGCGGCGGAACCAGTCGTCCGGAATGTTGGCGCGGTTCTCGGCCCAGTCGGTCGTCATGATGCCGGTGGTCGGCGCATCGGTCTTCAGCACAAAGCCGTTGTCTTGCCAGAACTCCTGCAACTGGGGCCACAACTGCTCGGGCGTACGGCCGTCGACGACCAGCCAACGGTGATCGCCGTCGCGTTCAATGTGCATGCCCAGCGGATCTTGTGCGTTGGGCACGCCTTCCGTGGAATTGCCGGCGGCCGTCACGGCCCGCGTAGGCGCGCCGCCCAAGGCCAGATTGGCAGGCGGTGCGACGTATTTTTGCTGGGTCTGCTGAGCCTGCAGATCGCTCGGAACATTGAGCGGCGGCGCAGTCCCCGCGCCCTTGTAATTGACGCGGTCGGAGGCAAACCAGTCGTTCAGCGTGTCACAGCCGGCGAGCGTTACCAGGGCAAGCGCCAGCGCCGCCATGCGGGTTGCGTGGAGGGAAAGTGCGGAACGTTTCATGAGGTCCTTCGTGAAGCTGGAACGCGGTGCCTGGTTCTATGCCGGGAACGTGGGCGATATCGACGTCGGTTAAGGAAATGCCGGTGACGGGCTGCGCAGTGCTGAAACGACTCAGCCCAGCAAGCCCGCTTCGCGCAGCGCCGCACGCACCACTTCGTGGTAGCGCGCATCGAGCGGGGTGAGCGGCAGGCGGATCCCGCCCTGCACGCGCCCCAATTGCTGCAGCGCCCACTTCGCCGGAATCGGATTCGATTCGATGAAGAGGTTCTTGTGCAGCGACAGGAGTTTCATGTGAATCTCGCGCGCGGTTTTTGCGTCGGCCGCCAGCGCGGCCTTGCACAACTCGCTCATTGCGCGCGGCGCAACGTTGGCCGTCACGGAAATATTGCCGTGGCCGCCCAACAGCATCAGCGCGATCGCGGTCGGATCGTCGCCGCTGTAAATGCCGAAATGCGCAGGTGCCGATTTGATCAGGTTCGCGGCACGGTCAATATTGCCCGTCGCTTCCTTCACGCCAATGATGCCCGGCACCTGGGCGCAGCGCAGGATCGTCTCGTTCGACATATCCGCAACCGTGCGGCCCGGCACGTTATACAGGATCACCGGCAGATCGACGGTCTCGGCGATCTTGGTGAAATGGCGATAGATGCCTTCCTGAGTCGGCTTGTTGTAATACGGCACGACTTGCAGCGTGGCATCCGCGCCGACCTGCCTGGCCTGCTGCGTCAACTCGATCGCCTCGGTGGTGGAATTGCCACCCGACCCGGCGATCACCGGAATGCGGCCCGCCGTGTGCTCGACTGCGGTCTTGACCATCAGCACATGCTCTTCGACCGACAGAGTTGCCGATTCACCGCTCGTGCCGACGACGACGAGCGCGTTCGTGCCCTCTTCGATATGCCAGTCGATCAGCTTGCGAAACGCCGGCAGATCGAGGCTGCCATCTTCAAGCATCGGGGTAATGATGGCGGGAATGCTGCCGCGAATCTGGGGGCCGTTGACCTGAGTGCTGTTAGTCATGAAACGCCATGAATTTAATCAGTAAACCGCGATTGTAGCGGATTAGCCTGTCAGTCCGTAACAACCTGGGGGAGCAGTTTGCCTCTCGCCATATTGCTGAGCGGCGGCAGGGTCCGCCTCAAGTACCGCGCAGATCCGCTGGACGTAGGCCGGACGAGGCTGCGCGAGGAAACCATCCTGGAATGCTACTACGCGCAGATGCGGCCGCACCGCGTCGAGCAGTTCGCCTGGCCGCAGCAGAAAGGCTGGGTTAGAAGGCTTACCGACCGTTTCATTGCCCTGCGCGAAGGTCTCGTATATGAGCACACCACCGGGCGCGAGCGAGCGCAGCAGAGACCCGAACAACGGCCGATGCAGGTAGTTCGTCACCACTACCGCGGCGAATTTCGCGTCGTCCGGCAGCGGCCAGGGTGCGCCTTCCAGATCGGCGAGCATCGTCGTAATGGGCACTTCATCGCGCATCGTGGCGAGCGCTGCTGTATCCCGGTCGAGCGCCGTCACAGGATGACCACGTGCCGCAAACCAGCGGGCGTGCCGCCCCGCCCCCGAAGCGACATCGAGCACGGCACCGCCCGGCGCAACCAGATGCGCCCAGTCGCACACCCAGCGCGACGGCTCACCGAGTGTTGTGTGGGAACCGGCGCCTAAGGATTCGCTCATGGCTGGGCGGCAAATGGGTTAAACGTCGTTCGATTCGTGCGTCCGCGTGTACAGGCCGCGCCGCCCAGATCGGTCGCCACAGTCGAGGGGCAGCCAGTCTGTTCGACCCGTCGCGTCAGTTGTACGAGAGGCCCATCGCTTCACGCACGTCGCGCATCGTTTCGACGGCGAACTTGCGAGCCTTGTCACAACCGTCGGCGACGATCGCGCGCAGCAGCGACGGATCGTCCATGTATTTCTGCGCCCGTTCGAGCATGGGCTGCTGCTCGCGCAGGATGCCTTCGATCACCGGCTGCTTGCAGTCGAGGCAACCAATACCTGCCGTGCGGCAACCCTTCTGCACCCACTCGTGAGTGGTTTCGTCCGTATAGACCTGGTGAAGCTGCCATACCGGGCACTTGTCCGGGTCGCCCGGATCAGTGCGTCGCACGCGCGCCGGGTCGGTCGGCATGGTGCGGACTTTCTTGGTGATCGTCTCCGCGTCTTCGCGCAGGCCGATTGTGTTGCCGTACGACTTCGACATCTTCTGGCCGTCGAGCCCCGGCATGCGTGACGCTTCCGTCAGCATCGCCTGCGGTTCTACGAGGATGATCTTGCGCGAGCCTTCCAGGTAACCGAAGAGTCGCTCGCGGTCGTTCATCGACAGACTTTGCGACTCTTGCAGCATCGCACGCGCCTGTTCGAGCGCCTCGTCGTCGCCTTCCTGCTGATAGGCGTTGCGCAGTTCGTGGTAGAGCTTCGAGCGCTTGCCGCCGAGCTTCTTGGCCGCTTCGTTGGCCTTCTCTTCGAAGCCAGGCTCGCGTCCGTACAGATAGTTGAAACGGCGCGCGATCTCGCGCGTCATCTCGACGTGCGGCACCTGATCTTCGCCGACCGGCACGAGTGATCCGCGATACAGCAGAATGTCGGCCGCCATCAGCACCGGATAGCCGAGGAAGCCGTAGGTGGACAGGTCCTTGTCCTTCAGCTTCTCCATCTGCTCCTTGTAGGTCGGCACGCGTTCGAGCCAACCCAGCGGCGTGCTCATGCCGAGCAGCAGCGCCAGTTCGGCGTGCTCCGGTACCTTGCTTTGAATAAAGAGCGTGGCCTGCGCCGGATCGATGCCCGATGCGAGCCAGTCGATCAGCACTTCCCAGACGTTCTTTTCGATCACTTCGGGCGTTTCGTAGTGCGTCGTGAGCGCGTGCCAGTCGACCACACAAAAGAAACATGGGTATTCGGACTGCAGCCGGACCCAGTTTTTCAGCACACCGTGATAGTGGCCGAGGTGCAGGGAGCCGGTAGGCCGCATGCCAGAGAAGATACGGTCAGGGAACATGGTTTTATTGAAATAGCGAAACGAGTGGGGTCAGGATAGCGGTGACAGCGTCGTAACCAAGATTGACGAGCGGGCTCAGCCAGTAGCGAGTCAGAATGCCGGTCATCACCAGCGCCATCACGATGAAGAAACCATACGGCTCAAGGCGCGACAGCGTAATCGCCTGACGCGGCGGCAGCAGCGCCATCAGCACGCGGCCGCCATCGAGCGGCGGCAGCGGGAACAGGTTGATCACGCCAAGCACCAGGTTGACGCCAACGCCGGCCGCAGCCATGCGGTTAAAAAACGGCTCGTCGACGCTCATTACCGCCAGCGCGACGCCAACTACGCCCCACAGCAACGCCTGCACGAAATTGCACATGGGACCGGCCAGCGCCACCCACAAGCTGCCCCAGCGCGGATTGCGCAGATTGCCGAAGGCAACCGGCACGGGCTTCGCGTAGCCGAACATGAACGCGCCGCTGGTGGCGAAATAGAGCAAAAGCGGGATGGCGATCGTGCCGAGCGGATCGATATGCCGCATCGGATTGAACGACACGCGGCCAAGCACGTAGGCGGTATTGTCCCCCAAGAGACGCGCTACGTAGCCGTGCGCGGCTTCGTGCAGCGTGATGGCGAAGATCACCGGTAATGCGTAGACCGCAATGGTCTGTATCAGGGAGGAGTCCATAGCCTGCTATTGTAACAACGCGATTGCACGCGTCTGTCCGCTTTCACTCATGCGGGCTTTTATGTGGGTGCGCAAGTGGCCGTTTGAATGGGTACGTGTGTCGGCGACGTCAGTTCGATAGCGTAGCCTCATGCCGGCAGTTCGAGACCGAAAGGCGCGAGGCTGCCGCGCCCTGCCCGCACCAGCACAGGTTCCGGGCCGGTCAGATCGACGATCGTCGACGGTTCACACGGGCACGCGCCGCCGTCGATCACGAGATCAACTTGTTTCTCCAGCCGCTCGCGAATTTCTTCCGCGTCGTTCAGCGGCTGGGTCTCGCCTGGCATGATCAGGGTGGTGCCAAGCAGTGGCTGGCCGAGTTCTTCGAGTATAGCGAGCGTGATCGCGTGATCCGGCACCCGCAGCCCGATCGTCTTGCGCGACGGATGCGACAGGCGCCGCGGCACTTCCTTGGTGGCCTGCAGCACGAATACATACGGGCCGGGCGTTACCGACTTGATGAGGCGGTATTGACGGTTGTCGACCTGCGCGAAGTTGGAGAGTTCAGACAGGTCCCGCACCAGCAACGACAGCAATTGCCGCTCGTCCAGACCACGAATGCGGCGCAGCCGCTCCACGGCGTCCTTGTCGTCCAGGTGACAGGTGAGCGCGTAGCTCGAGTCGGTCGGCAACGCGACCACGCCGCCGTCGTTGATGATCTGCGCGGCCTGCTTGATCAGGCGCGGCTGCGGATTATCCGGATGGAGCCGAAAGAATTGGGACATGGTGATTAGAGGGAAATCAGCTCGTCCACACGCGCAGCAAAGATCCACAGACTACGCGCGGAGTCCCCGCGAAACCTCGGCGATACGCGCCCTCCCGACGCGCCGGACGCCCTCACAGCCAGCGTTCCCAGACAGGCTTCAGATCGGACGGCAACGGCGGCAACGTGCCGAGATCGACGCGTCCCTCGCCCGCCGCGTGGAAATCGGAGCCGCGCGAGGCTTCGAAACCGAAGCGGCGCGCCACATCCGCGTACTCCCGGTACTGGTCCGGCGTATGACTGCCGGTCACCACTTCAATGGCTTTGCCGCCCAGCTCGATGAATTCGCCGAACAACGCGTCGAATTCGACCGGCGTGTAGTCGTAGCGCCCCGGATGGGCGACCACGGCTTCGCCGCCCGCGATCTGGATCCAGCGTACAGCGTCCGACAGCTTGGACCAGCGATGCGCAATGTAGCCAGGCTTGCCGTCGCCAAGAAAGCGCGTGAAAACGTCCTGGGTTGAGCTCGCATAGCCATGCTCGACCATGAACCGGGCGAAGTGGGTGCGCGAGATCATGTCGGGATTGGACACGTACTTCAACGCGCCCTCATAGGCATTTGGAATACCGAGCGTGCCAAGCAGCTCGCCGATCGCTTCCGCGCGCGCGGCGCGGCCGTTGCGGGTACGCTCGAGGCCGTCAATTAGCGCCTGACAGGTTGGATCGATGTTCAGGCCAACGATATGCACCGTTCGCGAAGCCCACGTCACCGAAATCTCGACGCCCGCGAGGTAGCGCATGCCAAGTTGCTCGGCGGCTTCACGGGCCTCGTGCTGGCCACCCACCTCGTCGTGGTCAGTCAGCGCCCAAAGCGTCACGCCGCCAGCGTGCGCGCGGCGCGCGACGTCGGCTGGCGCAAGCTGGCCGTCGGAAACGGTTGAATGGCAATGCAGATCGGCGTTCATGTGGGTCTTAAGAAGGTTCTGCAATCATTTTACTGCAACGCAGTAATTGAACGCAGGCGATTCGTTAGTGCCCATGCGTCGGCGGATTACTGCGCCATCACCCAAGGCTACGCGCAAGGTCTACGCGCAGAATGCCTCGATCAACGCAGCCACCTGTTCAGGCTGGTCGTGATGCACCATATGACCGGCATCCTCGATGATCTTCTCGCGCCAATCAGGAAAGGCGCTAAACCGTGCCTTGAACTCGTCGAGTGGAATGTCTCCGGCAATGTGCGCGAGCGTCGGCGACGCGGCCGCTTCGACGTGCAGCACCTTCGCACGCACGTTGGTCCATACAGCCATGACTTCGTCGAGACGGTACAGCAGCGGGCCGCGCAGCTTATGGGCAGGATCGGCCAGCAGCATGAAGCCTCCATTGCCGTCCGGCTTCGACCAATGCTCCGCAAGAAAGCGTGCACGTCCCGAGGCGAGACGCGGATTGGTTTTGGTGAGCCGTGCCGCGACCTCGTCCAACGAGCCGTAATGCCTGAGTTGTGGCGGTGCGCGCAGCTCGTCGAGCCAACTGCGCAGACGGTGTGGCGACTGCGCAGCCTTCGAAGGCGCGAGGCCAAATCCCTCCAGGTCGACGACGCGCCGCACGCGCTCGGGGCGCACGCCCGCGTACAGGCAGACCACATTTGCGCCCATGCTGTGTCCAATCAGATTGACTTCACCCGACGGTGCGTAGTGGTCGAGCAGCGCATCAAGATCGGACAGATATTCCTGGAACCAATAAATGCTGCCGCCCCGCTCCGCCACCGGCCAACCCGAGAGCCCGAAACCGCGCGCGTCCGGCGCGATGACCTGCCAGTCGCCACCCAGCGCGTCCACTACGAACTGAAACGACGCCGCGACGTCCATCCAGCCGTGCAGCATGAAAAGCGCCGGAGCGCCCGGGTTACCCCAGCGGCGCACATGCAAAGGTACGCCGCGGACAGTGATGAAGTCGGACTCTGACGTGTTCATGGGAAAGGCGTACCCAAAAAAGAATGGTCGTTCGATTATAACGAGATAGAACCGAAGACGCTCGGGCTGCCTCGCGCGCCGCGTGGAGATGAGGCTCAGTTCGCGGCCGGCGCGCTGGCGTCAAGTCCAGCGAGGGCGGCGAGTTCGGCCTCGTCGAAACCGGCATCCCGGCGCGCCTCAAAATTGAACGGACCGCGTAATTTCGGTGCGTGATACTGGTCGGCAAGACGGGTGTAGGTGGTGTGCGGGTCGAGGGCGCCTTCTTCACACAGGTGGCGAAACCAGCGGTTGCCGATCAGCACGTGCCCAATCTCGTCGCGCAGGATCACGTCGAGTATCGCTGCCGATGCATGATCGCCCGCCTGTTGCAGCCTGGCGCGGATGGGCGGCGACGCGTCGAGGCCGCGCGCTTCCAGCGTGCGCGGCACGAGTGCCATGCGCGCCAGCACGTCGCCACGCGTGCGCTCGCACATATCCCAGAGGCCGTCATGCGCGGGAAAATCGCCGTACGCGTGGCCGAATTCCGCAAGCCGGGCGATCAGCAGCGAAAAATGATGCGCCTCCTCTGCGGCGACCTTGAGCCAGTCGGTGTAGAAGACAACGGGCATGTTCGCAAAGCGCCAAACGGCGTCGAGGGCGAGATTGATTGCGTTGAATTCGATATGCGCGAGTGCGTGAAGCAGCACCGCACGGCCCTCGGGTGACTGCATGCTGCGTCGTCCGAGCTTGCGCGGCTCGACCAGTTCCGGGCGGACCGGGCGCCCCGGCAAGCCGGGTGGCTCGTCGAGCGCGGTGGCGGGAAGACAGGCGGCGCGGCCGTCAAGCACAGCCTCATACAGTGCGCGGACGGCAGCCGCCTTGGTCAACGGATCTCGCTGACACAGCGCCGCGAGCGCCTCGCTACGGGCGCAGATTGCGGCGGGGGCCGTAAAGGGAGCAGCTGAATTCATGGAAGATGCACGAAAGAAGCGGAAAGTCGACGGAAAGGCTCGTGGTGTCGGCGTTATTAGCGCAACGCGACCTGCTGCGCTATCCCTGGCGAGGGGCACAGTGGGGTCATGGCGGAGCCACCGTGGCCACTCCACACAACCGTTTACAATACGCGATTCGACCATGTGGCGCGTCGTCTGCGCTACCGCGCCCTTAACCCGGGCTCGGGCGACCGATCAACAGCAACCATTTTGCATGGGACCGGAGGAAGGCATACGAACAGAGCAAATGCCGTACATGAGGCCAGACTCAAGCGCTAAAGCGCGAAGCCTGGTCGACCGCTTAGGCACCCGCTCCGCTCGACACGCCCACGCTGGTCAACAGGAGACACTGTGGCAATCTACAAGCTTGGCGATGCAGCCCCGACTATCCATGAAAGCGTGTTCGTCGCGGATACGGCGACCATCATCGGTAAAGTGACGCTCGAGGAAAATTCGAGCGTCTGGTTTGGCGCGGCACTTCGCGGTGACAACGAGCCGATTACCCTCGGCGTGGGCAGCAATATCCAGGAAAACGCCGTACTGCACACCGATCCTGGCTTTCCCCTGACGATTGAAGCCAATGTGACCATCGGCCACCAGGTCATGTTGCATGGCTGCACCATCAAGGAAGGCTCGCTGATCGGAATTCAGGCGGTGGTCTTGAATGGAGCGGTTATCGGCCGCAACTGTCTGGTCGGAGCGGGCGCCATCGTGACCGAGGGCAAGGTGTTTCCCGACAATTGCCTGATTCTGGGTGCACCGGCCAAAGTCGTCCGCGAACTGACGGAAGCCGACATGGCCCGCATACGCCAAAGCGCGGAAAGTTACGCGCAGCGCCGAGCCTATTTCAAGGCGCAGCTCGTGCGCATCGGCTAGAACTGCCGTTGCGCGCGCTGTGCCGGCGCAGCAATCTGCTGCGCCATTCGACCGAGGAAAAGTTGTGAACGACCAGCTGCAAAAATTCATGTTCAGCGCGGCGCCTGTGCGCGGCGAAATCGTTTCGCTGCGCAACACGTGGCAGGAAGTGCTGACCCGCCGCGACTACCCAGCGCCGGTGCGCACGATACTCGGCGAAATGATGGCCGCGTGCGCGCTGCTCTCGGCGAACCTGAAGTTCGACGGCACGCTCGTCATGCAGATTTTCGGCGACGGCCCGGTCAAGATGCTGGTCGTGCAGTGCAGCTCCGACCTGTCAATGCGTGCCACCGCCAAGTTCTCGGGCGAAGCGGACAGCACGATCGTCGAAGGCACGCCGCTCATCGATCTCGTGAATGCAAGCGGCCACGGCCGCTGCGTGATCACGCTCGACCCGCGCGTCAAGCAGCCAGGCCAGCAGCCGTATCAAAGTATCGTGCCGCTGTCCGGTGTGGACGGCCCGCTCAAGTCGATGGCCGAAGTGCTCGAGCATTACATGCATCACTCGGAGCAGCTCGACACGCGCCTGTGGCTGGCGGCCAATACCGAGCGCGCGGTTGGGATGCTGCTGCAAAAGCTGCCCGGCGACGGCGGTATCGTCCCGCATCCGGGCGCACTGGACGCCGACACCTGGGAACGCGTGTGCGTGCTGGGTGGCACGTTGTCGCAAGACGAACTGCTGAAGGAAGAACCGGAGACCTTGTTCCGACGTCTTTTCTGGCAAGAAAATGTGCAGCACTTCGAACCCACTACAGCGCGTTTCGAATGCACCTGCTCACGTGAAAAAGTGGGCGCAATGCTGAAAATGCTAGGCCGTGAGGAAGTGGACAGCGTGGTAGAAGAGCGCGGCCATGTGGAGATTCACTGCGAATTTTGCAACCAGCGCTACGAGTTCGATCCAGTCGATGTCGCGCAACTTTTTGTCGCCAGCGAACTCTCGCAGGGCGTGTCGCCTGCTGCTGCTCAGCGGCACTAAGAGACGTGGTATGCGCCGCTTGGCCGGGAGGGTCGAGGCGGCGCAGTTTCGCTGCTCGTCGGCGGCGTGTCATCGCCATTTTGTTTAGGCGTCCGACCGATGGAGGACCGCAGCATGAACCGGACCTCTCGCACTTCCCGAGACGCAGCCAATAAAAAAGCGCGGTTTTCACCGCGCTTTTTTGCTTCTGGGTTCTGCGTTCCGCATCAGCCGAACGCTAAACGGCACCGCTCCTCAAGAAGAATCCGTCGGACTCAATGCGCAGGCTTCTTGTCTTTCGCAACCGTGTCCTTAGAACTCTTGCCACCATGCTTACGATCCGGCTTCGCACGCGATTCAGGGTTCGGCACGACCCGCACCGGCGCAGCCGACACCTCACCGCGTGTCGACGTATCCCCCGACGCGTTATTCGTCGCTGGTAACGGTGCATTCGGCGACACGAACTGCACGAACACCTCGCCGTCCTTCACCATACCCATCTCATAGCGC
This sequence comes from Paraburkholderia sp., assembly GCF_049581445.1. Classification (GTDB taxonomy): domain Bacteria; phylum Pseudomonadota; class Gammaproteobacteria; order Burkholderiales; family Burkholderiaceae; genus Paraburkholderia. Next base: position 15,360 of record NZ_JBAURZ010000346.1, read on the forward strand.
GCGCGCTCTTCAACCGCGGCCGTGCCGGTTTGCAAGTCCTGCACCTCCCCGCCGATACGCTCGTTACGCAGCTTCTCGTCGTTGTTTTTCTGGAGCTGTTGCCCCAGTTCATTTTGCAACTCGTGGACGCGCAGCCAGCCGCCGTGCCCCCACCAGAGCGGGTACTGAATCAACACCAGCAGTACGATCAGGACAGCAGTGACAAGCCGCATGAGGTAAGCACAATAAATACGCGCCGCCCTGCGCTATACGCAGGGCGGCGTGCTGAATCAGAAACGAAGGGAAGCCCGCTCATCGGTCAAATGAGCGGTCAAAACGACGCTCAACGCAGATTATAGAACGCCGACTTGCCCGGGTAGCTTGCGATGTCGCCCAGATCTTCTTCAATCCGCAGAAGCTGATTGTATTTGGAGACACGGTCGCTGCGCGACAGCGAGCCCGTCTTGATCTGACCCGCATTCAGGCCAACCGCGATATCCGCGATGGTCGAATCTTCCGTTTCGCCCGAGCGGTGCGAGATCACTGCTGTGTAACCCGCGCGCTTGGCCATTTCGATCGCGGCAAAGGTTTCCGTTAGCGTACCGATCTGGTTGATCTTGATCAGGATCGAGTTGGCGATGCCCTTCTCGATGCCTTCCTTCAGGATGCGCGTGTTGGTAACGAACAGGTCGTCGCCCACCAGCTGGATCTTTTTGCCAAGCTTGTCGGTGAGGATCTTCCAGCCGGCCCAGTCGCTTTCGTGCATGCCGTCTTCGATCGACACGATCGGGAACTTGTCGGCCAGCGCGGCGAGGTAGTCGGTAAATTCCGCCGACGACAGTTGCAGGCCTTCGCCCGCCAACTGGTACTTGCCGTCGTGGTAGAACTCGCTCGCTGCGCAGTCGAGCGCCAGCAGCACGTCTTCACCAGCGCGATAGCCGGCTTTCTCGATGGCTTGCAGGATCGTGGACAGGCACTCGTCGTTGCTGCCGAAGTTCGGCGCGAAGCCGCCTTCGTCGCCCACTGCCGTGCTCATGCCGCGGTCGCTCAGGATCTTCTTCAGCGCGTGGAACACTTCAGCGCCGCAGCGCAGTGCTTCGCGGAAGGTCGGCTGGCTGACCGGCACGATCATGAATTCCTGGATGTCCAGGCTGTTGTTGGCGTGCGCGCCACCGTTGACGATGTTCATCATCGGCACCGGCAGTTGCATCGCGCCCGAGCCGCCGAAGTAACGGTACAGCGGCAAGCCGGCTTCTTCAGCAGCAGCCTTGGCGACGGCCATCGACACAGCCAGCATGGCGTTGGCGCCGAGGCGCGACTTGTTGTCGGTGCCGTCGAGTTCCAGCAAGGTCTTGTCGAGGAAAGCCTGCTCGGAAGCGTCGAGGCCCATGATCGCTTCGGAGATTTCCGTGTTGATGTGCTCGACCGCTTTCAATACGCCCTTACCGCCGTAGCGGCCGGTTTCACCGTCGCGCAGTTCGATCGCTTCGCGCGAACCCGTCGATGCACCCGACGGCACCGCAGCGCGGCCCATCGTGCCCGATTCGAGCAGGACGTCGCATTCGACGGTGGGGTTGCCTCGCGAATCGAGAATCTCTCGACCGATGATATCTACGATAGCACTCATGGTTTCCTCAAGAAATGACGTTGGATTCTTACGGTGAAACAGCGTCTGGCGTGCGAAGCTGCGCTTCTAACCAGACACTCTCGACGACCATTGGGTTCAAATCGGAATCAGACGCGCTGCGCCGGCAATCAGGTCGGCACAGCACACGAAACAGCATCAGTTGAAGTCGCTTTCGAGGAACGGCGCGCGCTTCACGGCCTGATCGAGCGTCAGCAACGTCTCGAGCAGTTCGGCCATGCGATGCAGCGGCACGGCGTTAGGACCATCCGATTTGGCTTCTGCCGGATTCGGATGGGTCTCCATGAAGAGTCCCGCCACGCCCGTTGCGACTGCGGCACGCGCGAGGACCGGCACGAATTCGCGCTGGCCGCCCGAGGTCGTGCCCTGACCACCCGGCAACTGCACCGAATGGGTTGCATCGAACACGACCGGCGCGCCGGTCTCCCGCATGATCGCAAGCGATCGCATGTCCGACACGAGATTGTTATAACCGAACGACACACCCCGCTCGCACGCCATGAAGCGGTCTTCCGACAGACCGGCTTCACGCGCCGCTTCCCGCGCCTTGTCGATCACGTTCTTCATGTCGTGCGGCGCGAGAAACTGGCCCTTCTTGATGTTGACCGGTTTGCCTGAACGCGCGCAAGCATGAATGAAGTCAGTTTGACGGCACAGGAAAGCCGGCGTCTGCAGCACGTCGACCACTGACGCAACCTGCTCGATCTCGGATTCGCTGTGCACGTCGGTCAGCACCGGCACGCCCAACTGGCGCTTCACTTCTGACAGGATGCGCAGGCCTTCGTCCATGCCCAGACCGCGAAACGACTTGCCGCTACTGCGATTGGCCTTGTCGTACGACGATTTGTAGATGAACGGGACGTTCAGCTTCGCGCAGATTTCCTTGAGCCGGCCGGCCGTGTCGATCGTCATCTGTTCAGATTCGACGACGCAGGTGCCTGCGATCAGGAAAAACGGCTTGTTCAGTCCGATTTCGAAATCGCCCAGTTTCATGCTTTCTCCTCGACGCTCGACACCTGAAGCTGGTGCGCCAGCGCCGCTTCGACAAACGACTTGAACAGCGGATGTCCGTCACGCGGTGTGGACGTGAATTCCGGGTGGAACTGCACGCCGACAAACCACGGGTGCATGTCACGCGGCAATTCCATCATTTCCGGCAGATCTTCGCTCGGGGTACGGGCGCTGATGATAAGGCCACCGGCTTCGAGTTGGGGCACGAAGCGGTTATTGACTTCATAACGGTGACGGTGACGCTCGTTCACATCCTTCCCATAGATCTCTTCGGCCATCGTGCCGGGCTTGATCGGGCAACGTTGCGAACCAAGACGCATAGTGCCGCCGAGATCCGACTCTTCGCTGCGCGTTTCGACACGGCCGTCACGGTCGTACCACTCGGTGATCAAGGCGACCACGCGGTTCGGCGTGTTCTGATCGAACTCGGTGCTGTTGGCGTCTTTCAGACCCACCACGTCGCGCGCGAATTCGATCACGGCCAGCTGCATGCCGAGGCAGATGCCCAGGTACGGCACCTTGTTTTCGCGCGCATAACGGATCGCGGCGATCTTGCCCTCGGTACCGCGCCGGCCGAAGCCGCCTGGCACCAGCACGGCGTCCAGATGCTTGAGACTTTCGACGCCTTCGGTCTCGACCTCTTCCGAATCGATGTATTCGATATTGACCTTGGTCGACGTATAAATCGACGCATGGCGCAGCGCTTCGATCAGCGACTTGTACGACTCGGTCAGATCGACGTACTTGCCGACCATGCCGATCGTAACTTCGTGCTTCGGATGTTCGAGCTTGTCGACCATTTCCGACCAGATGGACAGATCAGCGGGCTTCGGCGTGAGCTTGAGCTCTTCGCAGACGATCGCGTCCATGCCCTGGTCGTGCAGCATTTGCGGAATCTTGTAGATGCTGTCCGCGTCCCACACCGAGATCACGGCGTCTTCCGGCACGTTCGAGAACATCGAGATCTTCGCGCGCTCGTCGTCCGGAATGCGACGGTCGGCGCGGCACAGCAGCACGTGGGGCGAGATACCGATCTCGCGCAGCTTCTGCACGCTGTGCTGGGTAGGCTTGGTTTTCAGTTCGCCAGCCGTGGCGACCCAAGGCACCAGCGTCAGATGCACGAAGCACGCGCTGTTGCGGCCAAGGCGCAGGCTCATCTGACGGGCGGCTTCGAGGAACGGCAGCGATTCGATGTCACCCACCGTGCCGCCCACTTCGACGATTGCCACGTCCGGCTCGCCACACGTCGCAGACGCTGCGCCGCGTTCGACGAAAGCCTGGATTTCGTTCGTGATGTGCGGGATCACCTGCACGGTCTTGCCCAGATAATCGCCTCGACGTTCCTTGCGGATCACCGATTCGTAGATCTGGCCCGTGGTGAAGTTGTTGGCCTTGCGCATCTTCGTGCTGATGAAGCGCTCATAGTGGCCAAGGTCGAGGTCAGTCTCTGCCCCATCTTCCGTCACGAACACTTCGCCGTGTTGAAACGGGCTCATCGTGCCGGGGTCGACGTTGATGTAGGGATCGAGTTTGAGGAGGGTGACTTTCAGACCGCGCGATTCGAGGATCGCGGCGAGGGAAGCGGCGGCAATACCCTTGCCGAGGGAAGAAACTACGCCGCCGGTGACGAAAACATATTTGGTCATCGCTGGATGCTCGCGGGAAAAACGGATTATACCGTAAAGAAGGGCCTCAACCCAGCGAAATGCACGGCGTCCATGCCGATCCTGCACCGTTTTTTGTGCCGCCTGGCGGAGTCTTGCGCCCTATAGTGCTGCGGGATCACTCGCCTGCTCTCGCCTGCCCTCCCGCGCGATGTCAGGCGCTGCGTTCCAACTCACGCAACATCCGCTGCACGGCACGGGCGGTTTCCAGCGGTTTCTCCATTGGATACAGATGACTGCCCTCGATCCACTCGAGATGGCGGCCCGTGGCGCGTCGCGTCGCTTCGAGCCCGACCTGGCGAATTTCCTTCGAATGCGTGCCGGCGATAAACCCGACCGGTACTGGCGCACCGCGCACAAGGCGCGAGCCTAACGTATGCGGCAAGGTTTTATAGATCTTGTATTCGGTGCGGCGGTCGAACGCGAGCGAGCGGGCGCCGTCGGGCGCGCTCTGCGGAATGCCGAAGTCGATATAGTCGGACAGCATCCGTGCGTCCCAGCGGGCGAACGCGGGCTTCGAATAAAAGTGCCGCCAGGCTTCGTCGCGGCTCGCCCACTGCGTGCGGCGCGAGCG
>NZ_JBAURZ010000347.1:0-8898 GCF_049581445.1 Paraburkholderia sp.
GGTCGCGGTCTACGGTTCGACCGATCCGCGCCACACCCCGCCATTGTCCGACCTCGCGAAGGTACAATGGCTGCATCTCGAATGCAGTCCCTGTTTTGAGCGCGAGTGTCCGCTCGGTCATTTGAACTGCCTGAAGCAACTGAGCGCCGAACAGGTATTCGGCGACCTGCGCGGCATGCTGCTCGCGCAACGCTGAACTTCCGACACCGCACGCCGCGTGGCATCTGAGCCGCCTGGTGTCATCCCCGCGCCTCGCGGCGCGGGCATCCTCGCGGTTGTCCCGCTGACAGCTGTCCCGCAACCGCGCGTGCTGCGCACAAGAGACTGACGAGCCATGCCACGTTTTGCCCACATCTTCGAAGCTGCTGCGGATACCCTCAACGCCTATTACCAGGCGATTGCGGAGGTCAATATCGACAGTTTGATGGGCCTGTGGATCGACGAAGAATTCGCCAGTTGCATCTGCGCCGACGGCTCGCATCTGCACGGGCTCGACAGCATCCGCGCGGGGTTGTTGGTCCAGCTGGAACTCAACCCGGTTTCGATCGAACCCATCGACATCCGCGTGTACGACAGCCTGGGCACCGTCGTGTATGCGATTGCCGAAGCGCATCGGCCAGCCGATTTGACTGCCACGCCCACCATGGTGTTCACGACCTACGTAATGGTCCACGAACGTGGGGAATGGCGCATTGCACATATTCACGCAAGTGCGATGCCGAACGAAGCGGCCAACCAGTTCGCTGCGAAAATGCGTCATGGCCAAGGGTCATTGCACTGACGCTTTCCGTTTTTGTTTTTTCCGGTTGCTGGTATGAGTACGACGCACAACAAGACCGTTTCCTCCGGCGCTGCCCGCGTGGCCGCGGCTGCTGAGGCGAGCGTCGAGATGTTCTACAGGGCGCCGCTCTGGCTGCCGACCAGTCACATCCAGACCATCGTTCCCGCGCTGTTTGCCCGCCTGCCTGCTGTGAACTACCGGCGCGAGCGCTGGGATACGCCGGATGGCGATTTCATTGAACTTGACTGGCTGGTGCATGAGGCACCTACGCGTCCCGCTGCTGTCGTTAACGGGTCGCACGCCACCACGGGCAACGGCGCGAACCCACCGCTCACCCCCGATACGCCACTTTTCGTCCTGTTTCATGGCCTCGAAGGCAGTTCCGGCTCGCACTACGCCCGGACCTTGATGGCGGCCGCCCGTGACTTGGGCTGGGACGGGGTCGTGCCGCATTTTCGCAGTTGCAGCGGATCGCTGAACCTGCTGCCGCGCTTTTATCACCTGGCCGATAGCAATGAGGTCGACTGGGTCCTGCGGCGTCTACGCGATACGCATCGCGGGCCGATCGTTGCAGCGGGCGTGTCGTTGGGCGGCAATGTGCTGTTGCGCTGGCTCGGCGAGCGGCGCGAGGATGCGTCGATCATCAGCGCGGCTGCGGCCATTTCCGCCCCGCTCGACGTCCACGCCGGCGGGCACGCGCTATCGCAGGGCTTTGGCAAGATTTACACCCGCAACTTCCTGAAAACGCTGAAGGTGAAGGCGCTGCAGAAGCTTGAACAGTATCCGGGCCTCTTCGACGCCCACGCGATGCTCGCGAGCCGGACCATGTATGAGTTCGACAACGTCGTCACCGCGCCGCTGCACGGCTTTCGCGACACCGATGACTACTGGACCCGCGCCACCACCCGGCCTTTACTGCCGGAGGTCACCGTGCCCACCCTCGTGCTCAACGCCCGCAACGACCCCTTCCTGCCGGGTACGGTACTGCCGGCTCGGCACGAGGTATCCGCGGCGATCGAACTGGATCAACCCCAACATGGCGGCCACGTCGGCTTTATGACGGGGCCGTTTCCTGGGCGCATCGACTGGCTGTCGCGGCGCGTCTTCAACTATCTGAGGCCCTTCGTCGACCATGGATGACATCGTTCGCCAGGCGCTTGCCAAATGGCCCAACGTACCGCATTGCACCGGCTGGTTGTTGCTCGACCGGCGCGGCAACTGGCGCATGCGCGATGACGACGCCCAGGCCCGCGGCGCACCGGGCGAACCGATCCGTCATACGGCGTTGCTTGCGTTCATCAACCGGAACTATGAAGCGGACGCCAGCGGCCAGTGGTTTTTTCAGAATGGGCCGCAGCGAGTGTATGTGGAATTGGGCTATACGCCTTGGGTGGTGCGCCTTGCAGCGGCGGCGGCGGTCGGCGGCGAGCTCACGCTTACCGATCAGGCAGGCAATACGTTCGAACCGGCCACAGCATGGCTCGATGACGAAGGCGGCGTCCTGTTCTCGGATACCTCAGAGCCCCCGCGCATTGCGGTGCTGCACGATCATGATCTGGATCTGTTCTCCGAACACGCGGAGCTCGCCGAAGACGGCGGGAGCGGGCAGTTTCGGTGGCGCGCTGATGTGACGCTGCCGCTGCACGCTGTCTCTCATGCAGACGTCGCGACGCGCTTTGGATTTGTCGCGAGCCCTGCTCAGGCGGCGGCGGACAGTCAGGCCGGGTCGTAAGCTGCGCACACCGCGCTGGTAAGATAGGCGCTCTCACCAGGAGCCCCACCATGCCCGAACTCACTCATTTCGACGCCGCTGGACAGGCGCATATGGTGGACGTCGGCGGTAAGCAGGAGACGAAACGCATCGCCATCGCACGCGGTTCGATCCGCATGCTCCCCGCGACGTTTGCACTGATCCGCGACGGCAACGCCAAGAAAGGCGATGTGATCGGGATCGCGCGCATCGCAGCGATCCAGGGCGCCAAGCGCACCGCCGATCTGATTCCGCTGTGTCACCCGCTGGCGCTCACGCGCGTTAAGGTTGACTTCGAACTCGATGAGGCGCTCCCTGGCGTGCATTGCTCGGTGCAGGTCGAGACGTTGGGACGCACGGGTGTGGAAATGGAAGCGCTGACCGCCGTGCAAGTGGGACTGCTCACCGTCTATGACATGTGCAAGGCGGTGGATCGGGGCATGACCATCACGGATGTGAAGGTGCTGGAGAAGCACGGTGGGAAGTCGGGGGATTGGGTGGCGGGATAGATCGTTTGTCCTCCCGCCCGCCCCTCAAATTTCAGCGAAGCCCGTCAATCGTCGCTGTCGTCATCGTCCGAGTTGATGTCTTTAGGCGGCATGCCGTACTTCTTCACGAGTTCAGCCTTGAAGCCCACAAGCGACTTCTGTTCATCGCATAGCTCGTAAAGGTAGCCCAATTGCGACGGCCAGTCGTTCAGTTCGACTGCAAAAATCCGCAGACGCTCAACCGTATCGAAGGCGTCATTCGTGTCGCCAGCGAGTGCCTGCAGCACCGCATAGCGGCGCAATACCGTTTCACCCGGCAGCAGCGCTAGCGCCTTCTTGTGCATCGCAAGCTTATGATCCAGGTCCGTCGCGTTCATCGGCAATAGCGTCGCCATCCCATATTCGCCCCATGCGCCGAACAGGAACGACGGATCTTCCGTGTACTGCTCAGCCGGGCGCGCGCCGTAGTACAGCACCTCAGCGCGGTTGTAGTCACGGAACACCGGGTACAGCGCCGCCAGGCCGACAAATACGACCACCGCGAACACACCAAACGACACACGCTCCGACACCACCTGCAGCGGCCGAGTCTCAAGCAAACCGAATACGAACATCGCCGGCATCAGGAAGAACATGTATTGCTGCGGATACTCGACGAGCGCGTGCATCGCCAGCACGCCGATCAACGCAATACCGAACACGCGAGCCGCTGTGTGCTGTACGCGCACCGCCCGCACCAACCACGCAACCAGCCCCAACAGCACGATAGCGAGGCCGATCAGCCCGGTTTTGCCAAGCAGATCAAGGAAGATGTCGTGCGAATTGTTGGCGATCTCGACGCCGCCCAGCGACCTCACATAGTCGAACTGATAGCGCGGAAACTCGCCCCAGCCGACACCCAGCAGAGGATGCGTCTTGAACATCGTCCACCCGTACTTCCACAGCGCAAGACGTGGGGCAATCTGGCCCGCGTCCTTGAAGCGCTCGGCCGCCGACACGTCCAGTTCAAGCTGGTAGTGCACGTTGGCCCAGCGAATCACCGCGTTGACGACAAAGAACAGCACGCCTAACACCACCGGAATCAACCATTCGCGGTTGCTGCGCCGCAGGGCCGGGTTATGGCGGACTTCAACCAACGCCATCCAGAAACCCGCTACCACGATTACACCCATCTGTAGCCACGGCCCGCGCGACACGGTCAACGCGAGACCGGTCGAGAAGATGATCGACAGCAGCGCCCAGACGATCACGTTCAGTCGCCGTGTCTGCACCAGGAACAAGGCCCCGGCCATCGCGAAGGCAATGTACGTGGCGAGGTGATTGGCCTGTGCCATATTGCCGAACGGCCGACGCTCGACGGTTACGTTGTACGCCACGACCAGCGGCGTGACCTTGGTCTCGAGGTGAAACAACTGGACGATCTGGCAAAACACCGCGAACAGACCGCCGAGGATCAACGCGCCCGCCATCCAGCGAAACGTCGTCTCGGTGAGTTTCAGGCGCGTGAAGCCATAGCCCGCATGCGTTGCCAAGAAGGCCGCGAGCAGGTAGCCGGCGCCGAGCCAGTTCATGGAAGGCTGCGCCACCGGCAGCACAAAGGTCTGGGCGATCAGCAACAGCCCGAACAGCAGCGGCACAAGCGCTACCGTCGGCGACGCAAACGCGCTGCGCGGCCGGGCCGTCCCGACCATCAGCACGACTGTGGCGCTGGTCAGGACGTAAAGCGTCAGCGCGGTGAATTCCGCGTAAAAGGTCGGAATCGGATAGGTATGATTGACGACTGCGTAAGGCAGAATCAACGCACAAGCCAGTACAACCAGAGATAAATAGCGCGCGAATGGGGAGGACATGAGTAACCGGGGGCGTCAGCAACCGGCGCACTATACAAAAAAATCCTCTTGCTGTGCGCCGGAGCGGGGTAAATAAGCCGAAATTAGCGGCAATTCAGTTTCCCCGCCGCTCACCGTGCGTCCTCTTCCATCCTTAGCGTGGACGCATCACAGCAACTCCTACCATTGCGTTGCACCCGCGCTGCTGCCTCAAGCCCGGCATTCTGGCGGCGCGAGATTCGACGGCAGTGTCGGCGTATCCGCGGGAATCGGCCCTGCACCCGGTGCCGGGAGCGACGAGGCGGCCTTGCCGCCGGTAAAGCACTCCCACGTTACCGTCCCGGGCTGCAGGGTACCCTTGGCGAGCGCGATGCGGGCGGTCGGGGCATCGGCGTTGTCGGGCACGGACGGCACGAGTACCAGCGTATTCGAACGGGCAGGGGCGACCCGCGTCGTGAAGGCGACCGTAATCTGTCCCGTGCCGTCGTCGACGTGCACGGACTCGACGTTGCGCGTAGCAGGCGGCGATGAATATCCACCGCCAAAGGCACCACCGCTAGCAGCATTCTCCGCCACCGCGAGCCTGGCCGACGCGGCGAGCGACAGGCCCTCGCCCACCCGGCTGCGCGCGAGATAGTCCTGGTAGGCGGGAATCGCATAGGCTGCAATTACGCCGACGATGGCGAGCACGATCATCAGTTCGATGAGAGTGAAACCCAGCTGACGGCACGCTTTCGCAAGCCGTACCGGCCAGTGCGCGCCGAAGGAAATGGCTGCGTCAGCCAATGCACCGCCGCGCCGCGGCGGAGGAAAGGAAGAGGTGGAAGAATAAACAGTGGCGATCATCGGCAGACTCCTGAAACGAAAAACGCCTGCTCCGCGAATCGGAACAGGCGCTTTGATCGTATCCAGCGGCGGGGAGCCTACATAGTCAGCCGGATGGCTAACGCCTGGGCACCGCCTGCCCGAGCCGCGCCTGAATCACGGTGCGCCGGGCGGCAGTTGGTCCACCGCGCGACTCGCGTTACGGCGCTTGAGAAAATAACCGACGATCACCACAAACAACGCGCCCGCGATACTCATGCCGTATTCGGCCACCGGCGAGTCGAGAACCGGCCACCGGTCGCCCGCCGGATCGTTGATGATCAAGCCGCCCGCAATCCAGCCGAGCAGAGCCGCGCCGAGCGTGACAATTATGGGAAAGCGGTCCAGCAGTTTCAACACGATCTGGCTGCCCCAGACGATCAGCGGAATGCTCACGACCAGCCCGAAGATAACCAGCGCGAGCCGGTGTTCCGGGTCGGCGGCTTCGGCTGCGCCGGCGATCGCAATCACGTTATCGAGGCTCATAACCGCGTCTGCGATAACGATAGTTTTGATCGCGGCCATCAGCTTGTCAGCCGGCTTCACGTCTTCATGGACATCATGCGCGGGCGCCATCAAACGGACGCCAATCCATAGCAGCAGCAAGCCACCAGCGAACTTCAGCAGCGGCACGTCGAGCAGCACCACCGCGAATGCAATCAACGCGACACGCAGCAGGATAGCCCCGGCAGTGCCCCACAAGACCCCCTTTGTGCGCTGCGCCGGCGGCAGGTTGCGGCAGGCGAGCGCGATCACGACCGCGTTATCGCCACCCAGCAGGATGTCGATCACGATGATCTGAATGACGGCGCCCCAATGGAGCGTGGCGAAAAACTCGAGCATGGACGGGAGAATAGAAGGATGCCGGCGCGAAGCAAAGCGAAAGTGCGCAACCAATAAAAAAAGCGAGGGAGCAATTGCTCGCTCCCTCGCTTTAGGACTGCGCTTTTACGAAAGGGTTTCGTAAGAGTATCAAAAATTGGCCGGACAGGCCGACCTATTTTGATTTACAGCATCGCCTTCAGAAGACGCGCCATTTCCGACGGGTTCTTCGTGACCGTGATACCGCAAGCTTCCATGATTTCCAGCTTGGCTTCAGCCGTATCGGCACCGCCCGAGATCAGCGCGCCAGCGTGACCCATGCGCTTGCCGGCCGGAGCCGTGACACCCGCGATGAAGCCAACCACCGGCTTCTTCATGTTGCCCTTGATCCATTCAGCAGCATTCGCTTCGTCCGGACCACCGATTTCGCCGATCATGATCACGGCGTCCGTATCCGGATCGTCATTGAACATCTTCATCACGTCGATGTGCTTCAGACCGTTGATCGGGTCGCCGCCGATACCCACTGCCGACGACTGGCCAAGGCCGATCGCCGTCAACTGGCCGACTGCTTCATACGTCAGCGTGCCTGAACGCGACACGACGCCGATGCGGCCCTTGCGGTGGATGTGACCCGGCATGATGCCGATCTTCAGTTCGTCCGGCGTGATCGTGCCCGGGCAGTTCGGTCCGAGCAGCAGCGTCTTGCTGTTCTTCGCGCGCATGCGTGCCTTGAGCTCGATCATGTCACGGACGGGAATGCCTTCCGTGATACAGATTGCGAGGTCCAGGTCGGCTTCGACGGCTTCCCAGATTGCTGCGGCTGCGCCTGCGGGCGGAACGTAGATGACCGAGACGGTTGCGCCCGTTTCAGCCTTCGCTTCCTTCACGCTTGCGTAGATAGGAATGCCTTCGAAATCTTCGCCGGCCTTCTTCGGGTTCACGCCCGCGACGTACGCTTCGCGACCGTTTGCATATTCACGGCAAGCACGCGTGTGGAACTGACCGGTCTTGCCGGTAATGCCCTGCGTGATGACCTTAGTGTCTTTGTTGATCAGAATCGACATGTATTGACCTCTGTTCGTCTGGCGCCGCAAGCGAGGCGGGATGTTCATCACCCGCGTCGCTCGCGCGCCGCCATTCGTAATCCGTGTTTAGCGACTGGCCTGGCTTACGCCTTGCCCGAAGCGGCCGCGACGACCTTCTGTGCAGCTTCTTCCATGCTGTCTGCCGCGATGATGGGCAGGCCGGATTCAGCGAGCATCTTCTTGCCGAGGTCTTCGTTCGTGCCCTTCATGCGGACCACGAGCGGCACCTTCAGCGACACAGCCTTCGACGCCGCGATCACGCCTTCCGCGATCACGTCGCAGCGCATGATGCCGCCGAAAATGTTGACCAGAATGGCCGTCAGATTCGGGTTCTTCAGCATGATCTTGAACGCTTCCGTGACCTTCTCGGTCGTGGCGCCACCGCCCACGTCCAGGAAGTTCGCCGGTTCGCCGCCGAACAGCTTGATGGTGTCCATCGTTGCCATTGCGAGGCCAGCGCCGTTCACGAGGCAGCCGATGTTGCCGTCGAGCGAGATGTACGCGAGGTCGAACTTCGAGGCTTCGACTTCAGCCGGATCTTCTTCGTCCAGATCGCGGTAAGCGACGATTTCCGGATGACGGAACAGCGCGTTCGAATCGAAGTTGAACTTGGCGTCCAGTGCGATCACCTTGCCGTCACCCGTCAGGATCAGCGGGTTGATTTCGGCCAGCGACGCGTCCGTTTCCCAGAACGCCTTGTACAGGCCTTGCAGGATTGCGCGAGCTTGCGGCAGCGAAGCGGCCGGCACGCCAATCTTGGTGGCCAGTTCGTCCGCTTCAGCGTCCTTCAGACCGACCGACGGATCGACGGCGATCTTGTGGATCAGCTCGGGCGTCTTTTCCGCGACTTCTTCGACGTCCATGCCGCCTTCGCTCGACGCCATCACGACGACCTTTTGCGAAACACGATCGATCACGAGGCCGACATACAGCTCCTTCTTGATGTCAGCGCCTTCTTCGACCAGCAGGCGGTTCACCTTCTGGCCTTCCGGACCAGTCTGGTGCGTGACGAGTTGCATGCCGAGGATCTGGTTCGCGTATTCGCGAACCTGTTCCAGCGACTTTGCGACTTTCACGCCGCCACCCTTGCCACGGCCACCCGCGTGGATCTGAGCCTTCACGACCCATACCGGGCCGCCGAGCTCTTCTGCGGCCTTGACCGCATCATCCACCGAGAAGACCGGCTTGCCGCGCGGTACCGCGACGCCGAATTTCCGCAGGATTTCCTTACCCTGGTACTCGTGAATCTTCATGCGTGATTCCCTTCAGTCTGAGA
>NZ_JBAURZ010000348.1:0-18751 GCF_049581445.1 Paraburkholderia sp.
GCGCTGGTGCGTCGGCCACACCCTGCGCGGCAAGCCATTGGGTAGCGACGTCTACCGGCGGCGCTGTCATCGGCCACTGGCGGCAACGGCTGATGATAGTTGGCAGCAGACGGTCGATACGCGCCGAGACCATCAGGAACACCACGCCCGCGGGCGGTTCCTCAAGCGTTTTCAGCAATGCGTTAGCCGCCGCGACATTGAGCGCCTCGGCAGGCGCCAGCACGACGACTCTTGCGCCGCCCCGGTGCGAACCGACGCCGCAGAAATCCAGCAGTCCCCGCACCTGTTCGATCTTGATTTCCTTGCTGGGAGCCCGGGTCTTTTTGCCTTCGTCGGCATCGCCTTTGTCGGCCTTGTCGTCCGTGGCAGCAATCAGGCCCGCTTCGGCAGCGAGCGCCTCGGGCACCACGATCCGGTAGTCCGGATGATTGCCTTGCGTGAACCAGTTGCAGGCCGCACAAGCGCCGCACGGCTCGCCGTTGGCAAGCTGGGCCTCGCACAACAAACCTTGCGCCAGATGCTGCGCGAAACGCAGCTTACCGATGCCCGCCTGCCCATGGAGCAACAGCGCGTGCGGCCAGTGCTCGCGCAGCTGTTGAAGGCGGTTCCAGTCATCGGCTTGCCACGGATAAATCATTTTTTCTCTTTTAATTCAATCTGCTGGGGTCGATATTTCAAGCATTTTCTGCCTGATTTTTACGCTGCAGGCGTGCTTGACTGATAGTTATGAGCCAGACTTATATTTTTTTAAAATCAAAGCGTTGAGACGATATCTTCAAGTCTTTTCTGAATTTCAGGAATGCTCTGCGAAGAGTCAATGATAGCGAACCGGTACGGGGCTTCCTCTGCACGACGAAGATATTCGGCCCGCGTGCGGGTGAAAAACGCATCCGATTCGCTTTCGAACCGGTCCGGTTCGCGCGTTGCGCTGCGCCGTTCGCTGGCCGTGCCGGGCGCCAGATCGAACAGCAGCGTCAGGTCAGGCTGGAAGCCGCCCTGCACCCAGCGTTCGAGTGCTTCGAGCTTGTCGCGCGGCAAACCGCGGCCGCCGCCCTGGTAGGCAAAGGTCGCGTCGGTGAAACGGTCCGAGAGCACCCAGTCGCCGCGCGCAAGCGCCGGCTCGATTACCTCCGCCAGATGTTCCCGACGGGCGGCGAACATCAGCAGCGCCTCGGTTTCGAGGTCCATTTTCTGATGCAGCAGGATGTCGCGCAGCGACTCGCCCAGGCTTGTGCCGCCCGGTTCGCGTGTCATGACCACCGACCGCCCGCTCGACGCGATATGTGCTTCCAGGCGCTCGCGAAACCACGCGAGATGGGTGGTCTTGCCCGCGCCATCGATGCCTTCGAACGTGATGAATTTGCCCCGCGCCATCATTGTCCTCGGATGTATTTGTCGACGGCCTTGTTGTGATCGCCGAGTGTGTCAGAAAAAATGCTGCTGCCGTCGCCGCGCGACACGAAGTACAACGCGGTGCTTTGTGCCGGATTGAGTGCCGCCTGCAGCGACGCCACGCCCGGCAACGAAATGGGTGTTGGCGGCAAGCCCATCCGCGTGTAGGTATTGTAAGGAGTGTCCGTCTGCAGGTCGCGCTTGCGCAGGTGCCCGGTGTAATCGTCGCCCATGCCGTAGATCACCGTGGGGTCGGTTTGCAGCGGCATCCCCACGCGCAAGCGGTTCGCGAACACAGCAGCGACCATGGGCCGGTCCGACGCCTTGCCGGTTTCCTTCTCAATGATCGACGCCATGGTCAGCGCGTCATAAGGGGTCTTGTACGGCAAACCCGGCGCACGGGCCAGCCACGCCTCGTCCAGACGCAACCTCATCAGATGATAGGCGCGACGGTACACGTCGAGGTCGCTGGTGTTCTTGTCGAACAGATAGGTGTCCGGGAAAAACAGCCCTTCGCCGTCGCCAATCGACGCTTCCGGCGCACCGATGGCCTTCAGCAGGTCGGCGTCGCTCATGCCGGCCGTATCGTGGGTCAGCGCGGGATTCGCATCCAGTTCGGCGCGCATGCGCTTGAAGGTCCAGCCTTCGATGATCGTCGCCACGTACTCGTTCACATCGCCGCGGGCGATTTTCTGCAGAACCTCGTACGGCGTCACGCCGCTCTTGAACTCGTAGTTGCCCGATTTGAGCTCGCTTTGCAGCCCCAGCAGGCGCGTCATGATGACGAACAGTTCAGGTTCCACCGGCACTCCACCGCGATTTAACTGCATGGTGACGCTGCGCAGGCTGCTATGAGGTTTGACCGTGACGTCGAGTTGCGCAGGGGTCAGCGTGATCGGGGAATGGGCCCAGTGATATCCACCGGCAATAGCTATTACGGCCAGCGCCACCGTGACGATGCCGGCAATGAGACATTTCTTCAGAAGGGACATGCGGAACGTGGGTGGGTTGAAGCCCATATAATACTTGTTTGCCTTAGCTAAAGTCAGAATTGACTGCTCTGTGAATCCATGAATGCACCGCTCGCTCCCGCTTCAGGCGCCGCTGCTGCTGCCGCGCCGACTACGCTCCCCCTGCTGGCGCGTCCCGCGCACGAGGAATTCGACGCTGTCAGCGGGCATGGCGCCTATATGGTGCTCACGCAGTTCGGCGTGATCGACGCCAATGGCGACGACGCGGCCAGCTTCCTGCATGGCCAGCTCACCAACGACACCCAGCATCTGGATGCGGCCAACGCCCGTCTGGCCGGCTACTGCTCGGCCAAAGGGAGGCTGCTGGCGTCGTTTCTCAGCTGGCGCTGCGGCGAGACGATTCGCCTGCTCGTGTCCAAAGATGTGCAGGCCGCCGTGCAAAAGCGTCTGTCGATGTTCGTGCTGCGCGCCAAGGCAAAGCTCACTGACGCAAGCGGCGAACTCGCGATGGTGGGTCTGGCAGGCGATGTGCGCAAGGCGCTCTCAGGCGTGTTCGACGCGCTGCCGGATGGCGTGCACGTGAAGGTCGACGGCCCGGCTGGCTCGCTGATCCGTGTGCCGGACGCGCTCGGCAAGCTGCGCTACCTGTGGGTCGGCCCGAAAGCCGAGGTCGAGGCGCGCTTGCCGGAACTCGACGGCAAGCTCACGCGCGTCTCGGCGGCAGTGTGGGATTGGCTCGATATTCGCGCGGGCGAACCGCGCATCACGCAGCCAGTGGTCGAGCAGTTCGTCCCGCAGATGGTCAACTTCGACGTGCTGGGCGGCGTGAATTTCCGCAAGGGCTGCTATCCGGGTCAGGAAGTCGTCGCGCGCAGCCAGTATCGCGGCACGATCAAGCGGCGCACGTCGCTTGCCAACATCGCGGGTGAACTGGACACGGTGCGGCCCGGTGCGGAACTGTTTCACCGTGACGACCCCGGCCAGCCGTGCGGAATGGTGGTCAACGCGGCATCGGCCCCGGATGGCGGTGTGGACGTGCTGGTTGAGGTCAAACTCGCGGCGCTGGAGACGGGCTCCGTTCATTTGGGCGCAGCCGATGGCCCGGCGCTTAAATTCCTGCCGCTACCCTACGCGTTGCCGACTGAGCTCTGATTGAGGGGCGCAGTGCGACGCCCCGCTCATCCCCAATCCCTCGGGAGACTTCCCCGATGTGCCTGATCGTTTTCGACTGGCGGCCAGACGCGGTCGACGCGCCGCTCTTTACGCTTGCCGCCAATCGCGACGAGTTTTTTCGCCGCACCGCCGAGCCGATGCACTGGTGGTCCGAGGCGCCGGGTCTGCTGGCCGGGCGGGATCTGGTGGGCGGCGGCACATGGCTTGGGATAACACGCGACGGCCGCTTCGCGGCGCTGACCAATTACCGCGCACCGCATGAAATGCGCCCCGACGCGCCGACGCGCGGCACGCTGGTGAGCAACTGGCTGAGTGGCGAACCATCGGCTCAACTCACGCCGCTTGACTACCTGCAACGTGTTGCGCAGGACGGAGCCATCTACAACGGCTTTAACCTGCTGATCGGTGACTGGACGCGGCGTGAACTCGCCTGGTATTGCAACCGCTCGTCGGCTGCGCCGATGCTGCTCGCGGCCGGCACGCATGGCATCTCTAACGCCGTGCTCGATACCGCGTGGCCCAAGCTCACGCGCAAGCGTGCCGAGCTAGGTAAATTGCTCGCCCGCGATCCCCTCGCGCCGCTCGAAAGCCTGATCGAGTTGATGCGCGATCCCCGCCTCGCCCGCGATGACGAATTGCCGTCCACCGGGATTCCTCTCGAACGCGAACGGGTGCTGTCGGCGGCGTTCATCGAATCGCCGGAATATGGGACGCGCGGCACGACCGCGTTAAGAGTGATAGCCAACGACGCCAACGGTGAGCACCTCAGCGCGGCAGTTGCCGAACGCAGCGATGACAATGGCTCGCATCGCGTGGTACGGCCGGGGGATTTTGAGCGAAGCTTCGCGTTCAATATCGTCATTCCAGACCAAACGCGTCGCGTAATGCCCTAACCGCATCCGCATGTGCTTTGGCGACGTCCGGCACAAATCCGCCCATCTTGAAGAATTCGTGGATCATCCCCGCGTAGCACTCAAGCGTGACCTCATTGCCCGCCGCACGCAGCTTCTCTGCATAGGCGGCGCCTTCGTCAACAAGCGGATCGTATTCCGCAGTCGCGATCCAGGCGGGCGCCACGCCGCCAAAATCCGGCGCGTCACGCGTACCGTCAAGCGGCGCGAAACGCCAGTCGTGGCGATCAGCCGGATCGCGCACGTATTGATCGAAAAACCACTGGATCGTTTCGGCAGACAGCAGATAGCCTTCCGCGAGCCGCGCGTGCGAGGCAGTCTGTTGAAGACTGCTGGTGCCCGGGTAGATCAACAGTTGCAGGGCCAGCTTCGGCAGCCCTGCGTCGCGTGCCTGAACGGCGCAGACCGTCGCCAACGTCCCGCCAGCACTGTCGCCGCCCACGGCAATGCGCGCGGGGTCGACGCCGTGGAGCGCAGCATTCGCATGCAGCCAGTCCAGCGCATCGAATGCATCGTTGACGGCTGTGGGAAATTTGAATTCCGGAGCGAGCCGGTAGTCGACCGATAGCACGGCGCATCCCGCGTCACGCGCAAACATCCGGCAAAGCGCGTCGTGGGTGTTGACGCTGCCAACGGTGAAGCCGCCGCCATGATAGTAGACGAGCGCCGGCACCGGTTCCGCCCAACTCGGCTCAGCCGACTGATAGAGTCGCACGCGAATGGTCGAACCGTCACGCACGGGCACAGCGAGATCTTCAACGGCAAACATCGGCGCGGACGGAATGTCGAGAATCGGCGCACTGCGCTCGTACGAAGCACGCGCTTTCTGCGCGGTGATGGTGTGATACGGCGGACGGTCGGCCCGCTCGATCAGTTCGAGGACCTGCTCGATCTTCGGATTCAGCGGCATGGCGCGGTAGACGGCGCAGCAGCGCCCCGGGTGGATGAGCGCCGTATGATGCCACGACGCATGAGGCTCTCCCGGTTCATTACCCCTTCACCGCGTCCCCGGCCTCACGGTTGGCAGCCCCAGCCCCCTCTCCCTTCACCTCCGGCTTGAGCGACAGCGGATCGGTAGGATTGCGCTGTTGCTCGATGTCCTCGTGCCGCAGGCGCACCGTCGGCATGATCGCCGGATGGGTCAGGATGTAGAAGCGCCCTGCTTCGATCGCCTCGAAGGTCTGTTGCGCCACGTCCGCCGCGCTCAGCTTGCCGGACTGCACGGCGCGCTGCAGTTGCTTGCCCGCTGCCTGTTGCGAGCGGGTCGGCGCCGAGTCGTTGCGCAAGGTGCCGGGCCGCGATCGTTCGGCATCGGCAATCCCTGTCGGCACAAACGCGGGACACAACAGCGAGCAGCCCACCGGCGCACCGGTAGTTTGCAGATCGTGATAAAGCGTCTCGGTGAGCGCCACCACCGCGTGCTTCGATGCGTTGTAGACACCCATCGCCGACGGCGATAGTAGCCCCGCCACCGAAGCCGTATTGACGATGTGGGCAGGTTCGTTCTGTCGCAGCATGATTGGCGCAAAAACGCGCACACCATGCGCGACGCCCATCACGTTGACGCCGAACACCCAGGCCCAGTCGTTCGCGCTGCTTTCCCACAGAAAGCCGCCCGAGCCCACGCCCGCATTATTGAACAACAGATGGATCTTGCCGAACGCATCAAGTGCTGCGAGGGCGAGCGCTTCGACCTGGGTGGGGTCGGACACGTCGGTGGGTACACCGACCGCGTCGGCACCGGATGCGCGCAGTGCTTCTACGGTTTGCGCGAGTGCGGCGCTATCGACATCGGCCAGCACCAGCTTCATGCCGAGCGCCGCGCCTTTGTCTGCGAACGCGCGACCAAAGCCGCTCGCCGCGCCGGTGATCACCGCCACTTTGCCTTCGAACTGGAACATCAGGTGTCTCCGCTGTCGACCATACATAGTTGGCATGTTGACCAGAATTGGCGCTCTGATTCCATGCAAAACAGTTGCTGATCAATTGTTGTTCAGATTGCGCCAATTCGTGAGGCGCGTACGGTCCGTTGCACCGACGCGCGACCGCTCGCGCTGAATTGGCGCCTTAACGCGTCAGATCAGTTTGACGAGTTGCTTGCCGAAATTCTTGCCTTTGAGCAGACCGATAAACGCCTCGGGCGCCTGGTCGAGCCCTTGTGCCACGCTCTCGCGGAAATGCAGCTTCTTTTGCGCGACGAGCGTACCGAGTTGCGTCAGCGCCTCGGGCCATACCTCAGGATGTTCACTGACGATAAATCCCTGCACCAGCAGACGTTGTGTGAGCATCAGCGCGGGATGCTTGAGCGGCAGAGGTTGTCCGTCATAGCTGGCGATCATTCCGCACAATGCGATCCGGCCAAAGGCGTTCATCCGCGCGAGCGTCACGTCGAGCACCTCGCCGCCTACATTCTCAAAGTAGCCGTCCACGCCGTCAGGTGTGACCGCCTTCAGGTCCTGATAGAGATTGCCTGCCTTGTAGTCAACGCAGGCATCAAAGCCGAGCGTCTCGACGACATAGCGGCACTTGTCGGCACCACCCGCAATTCCGACGGCACGAGCACCCGCGAGCTTCGCCAGTTGCCCAACGACGCTACCCACCGCGCCGCTCGCTGCGCTCACGACCACGGTCTGGCCGGACTGGGGTGCAATGATCTTGTTCAGGCCGTACCAGGCCGTGACGCCCGGCATGCCGACCGAGCCGAGGTACGCCGAAAGCGGCACATGCGAAGTGTCCACCTTGCGCACGCCGGCGCCATCCGAGGTACCGAATTCCTGCCAGCCGAACATCGCGACGACCTTGTCGCCGACTGCGAACTTCGGATGCTTCGACTCGACCACTTCGCCCACCGTGCCGCCAATCATCACTTCATCCAGCGGTTGCGGCGCAGCGTAGGACTTGCTGTCGTTCATCCGGCCGCGCATGTACGGATCGAGCGACAGGTAGTGGTTGCGCACTCGAAAGTGACTGTCGGCAAGCGGTTCGAGGGGTGTTTCTACGAGCCTGAAATTGTCCGGCGAGACCGGCCCTTGCGGACGCGAAGCCAGCACAATCTGACGGTTGATCTGGGTCATGACGAGCGTCTCCAATGATTTATCTGTGTTGGGGTCCGGCGCGGGACCTGCATGGCTGCACGTCCCGCCACCGCGTTCAGCCGTCGCTAGGACCAGGTTGAGCTGACGGATCGCTGCGCAAGCGTTGTTGGGTCACCTCGCGGCCCACGGCAAGACGACGCATGTACTTGAAGGTGCCGAGCGCCTTCGCGACGAAATGGCCCTCGCTGTCGCGAATCTCGCCTTCGCAATAGGCCATCGTCGTGGAACGGTGCAGCACGCGCGCGGTGGCGCGCAATTCGCCGCGGCCGGGTTGCATGAAGTTCACCTTCATCTCCACCGTGACCACGCCGACGCCGTTACCCGCCAGGCTGCGCGCGGCCATCGCGAGCGCGACATCGGCGAGCGTCATGGTCACGCCGCCGTGGGCGACGGCCCAGGTGTTCATATGGTTGGAAGCGAGCGGCAGGATTACTTCGCTCGCGCCATCAGCCGCGGATACGAGTTGCACGCCGAGGCTGTCGACGAAGGGACTTTCGAGCACAGGCAGCGCGTTGGAGGCGGCGGTGGGGTCGGTGTTTGACGGACCGGATTGGGCGGCGCCGGGTTGAACGTCGCCCGGATGGTCGGCCTGGTGATCGCCGCCCCCCGGTTGGCCGCCTCCGCCTTTCAACAAGTCACTCATTGGCGTGGCGTCAGACGAAGTAGTCGACGCTCTGACGCGCTTCGCGAACCGCACCTACGAAGGCTTTCAGCGCTTCGTGCGTCGGATGAACCTGGTAGGCATCGAGCGCAGCCTTGTCGGCGAAGTCGGAGACGAGCACGACGTCATAGCTGGAATCAAGCCCTTCGCCCCCGAGACCGACTTCCAGGTGCAAGATGCCAGGGACGATGTTGCGGCAGCCTTCGAGCTTTTCTTTCAGCTTTGCGGCATTTTCCGCACGGCTCGCGCCTTCTGCCGTTTCCTTTAACTTCCACATGACAATGTGTCGAATCACAGTATTCACCTTCGTTGGGTTGTGCGAGTCGTTACGATACCGGATGGCCGCCGCCTTTGCCGCGCGGCTAGCAGATATCGCCTGCCCGATGGCAGCGCAACACGTTCACGTGCCGGCGCAGCCATGATCATAAACCCACCAACCCTGCGGCCAAAGCGGCGACTGCGTTCTCGCGGGCCGCGCTACCCGGCTTGCGCCCAGCGCGCCACTGCAGACTTGCGCTTGCAGCCACCAACCGCATCCAGTTCAACGACCCACAAACACATCACGATACGCGCCGTAGATCGACAGCAGCGGCACCGCGGTCAGCACCGGCGTGAGCACCAGTGCGCGCAGCGCGAGCGGCACCATCGGTGCGAGCAGAACGACCGCCGCGATGATGACGAAGTAGACCAGCGTAGCCGGCCAGTTGCGCGCCGCGCCGCTCAGGCTCTCCAGCATCGCATCATGCGGCGTCAAGTCGTGCAGCATCACGAGCGCCGGGGCAAAGCAGGTCGACGCGGTTGCAACCGCGAAGATCCCTGCACCCAGCAGCGATTCGAGTACGCCGCGCACGCCATGCTCGCCGCCGTAGACGATCGAGACTAAGTGCTGCCCGCTCGCCGTAACCGTGGACTGCAACGAAACATGGAACGTCGCCAGCAGGACCACATACCCGACTGCGACGATCGCGGCGCCATACAGTCCGATCACGCACAGCGCATTGCTGCGACGTGCCAGCGCGGCGAACATCTCACGCATCGTCACCGGTTCATCCCTGCGCGCGGCGTCCTGCGCAACCATCAACGCGCCGACCGCCAGAGGCGCCAGCAACACCGCCAGCGGACGCAGCAAGGGCAGCATGCCCAGCAGCGTCGCGAAATCGGCGCAGATGAGCAGCACGCCCAGCCACAGCACCGGCTGCTGGCCGGCCGCGCGGCAGCCACTTACGAGCCATTCGACGATATGCAGCGGATTGACTTCTCTTCCACCGGAAAACGGCAGTGCCGGCACATGATGCACGCGGGTTCCCTTCGAGACTTGCCGCAGATATTCGGTGTTCATGACGATGTCCTTGGTCAAAGCGAAAAGTGAGTGTTGTTACTACCAGTTGTCCATTGCTTCAGATGTGTCTCTTCAGGGCGTCTGCTCGCGGTCAAGACTGGCCGAGATGACGTCGAATTGCCGCTTCACGTAGCGCGAGACCGCGCGCCACGTCACGCGTGTCAGCCAGATGCACAACAGCAGGCCGATCACGCCAATGGGGAACATCACGATGGCGTAGGTGTATTCGCCCGGCGATGCGTGCACGCGGATGACGTCGTGACCGTCGTCGATATCAACCTTGCCGCCGCCGATTTCCACCGAGTCCGAGCCGCTATGCACCGTCACGTGTTTGGACTGCCCCTGCTCGTCCTGTTCGACCTTGACGTTGTCGCCCTCGTCGCTGGATACGTCCCATACCATCGACTTGCCGTCCTTGCCCGAACGCGCCACCGAGACCCGGTTGTCGTCGCCATCCTTCAGATCGAGGGCCACCACGTCGTCGCGGGCGATGCTCCATGTCCCGTCGCTGTTTTTCGTCAGCATGTGACGCGCTTCTTCGGAACTGCTTTCGAATTTGAGCTTGCCGTCATCGGACTTGCGCAGCTCGATCGCACCGGCATGCGTCACCAGCGAAAGCTTGCTGCCATCCTGCAGATCGAAGACGAAACGGTTACCGACAATTTTCAGGTCCTTCAGGTTGCCGGGGGCCTCGTCGCTATCGTCGTTGTCGTTATCGTCGTCCGCAGCTTGCGAAGCCGATGCGCCGCTGGCGCCGGCGGCCGGTTCGTTCTTCGCATGCTCGCTGCTGCTACTGAAGCTGAACGGCAGCGCGTCGCGGGCGGTCTTGCCGAAGAAATGGTGACTGCTGAACGCGATCACGCCGACCAGCCCGGCGATGGTGAGCCCGATCGACACCGCATAGGCTGCTGTGAGCAGCACCAGGTACAACATGAACGGGATGAGCAACAGCACGTTCAGCAGACCCAGCCCGGAGATCGACACAATGACGCGAATCAGGTTGCCGAACGAGCGGCGGTCTTGCCACTGCCGGTAGTTCGCCTGGGCCTTGAGTTCGCGGGCCAGCTTGACCGGGTCGCCCAACGCGGCAATCACGTCTTCCTCACGGCGCCCGGCCGCCATCGCGTCGCCGATGTACTCGTGATAGTCCGCAATGATTTCATCGACCGTCTGCTTGGGCAGACTGCTCAGTTCCTGCCGCAGCGTCTCAATGAATACGTCCTGCTTCATGGGTTTTCCCCTGTTTCGATTTTTATGCCGGGTTGTTGCAGAACACCGTTGACCTCATCCACGAAACTGCGCCACTCATCTTCCATCTCGAGCAGACTGCGGCGACCCGTTCCGGTCAGCGAGTAGTACTTGCGTGGCGGCCCTGAACTCGATTCCACCAGGTACGTAGAGACCCACGCTTCGGCCTGCAAACGGCGCATCAACGGATAAATCGTGCCTTCGCTGATTTCCATCGTTTCCGCCAGCGTCGACACCAGCTCGTAGGCGTAGCTGTCCCCGCGGGCAAGGACGGCCAGCACACACATATCGAGCGTTCCCTTTTTTAACTGCGTTTTCATCAAATTCCACGGTTTGTAGTGTGCGTTGCAAGGTACCGTGCTATGCACTGTCACCGGACGCACTAATAGCCGCGGTGAACATGGCTGAAATGTAGCAGCCTCTACTGTTTTATGCAAGGTACTGTTTTATGCACGTTTCCGACTGATGAGATTTTGGGCTGCCGGGGCCAGCCATTCCGCGTCAGATATTGGCCAGCGCGGCGATGGTGACATCGAGCAGCGCCCGCAGCCGTGCGACGCGGCGCAAGTCGCGGTGATAGCCGAGCCAGACGTCGCGCCCGGGGGGCGCTTCACCCAGATCGATGCGACGCAATTCGGGCGTGGTGTCGCCAAGCGGGCACGGCAGCACCGCGAAGCCGCCGCCTTCGGCACACATGCGGGCCTGCGCGCCGCGATTGTTGCTGCCAAAAGCGATCCGCGCCTTCGGCAGCATGCGCTTGACCCACTCCACGTCCGGCAGCGAGCCAAACGCGCTGTCCATGCTGATGAGGTTGAACCCCTCCCCGTCGCCCGGCTCGGGCGCAATGAGGTCCATCCGGCCATAGAGCGCGTAATCCATGTGCATCAGCTTGCGCTGGATCACGTCGGACTCCTCAAACGGCGTGATGCGAAACGCCAGGTCCGTTTCACGCCGGGCGAGGTTATAGCGGCGCGAGTCCGTCACCAGTTCCACCGATACGCCGCGATGCTGCGCAAGAAACCGCGCAAACACCGGCGTGAGCACGTGGACGCCGAACCAGTCCGATGACGACACGCGCAGCAATCCGGTCAGTTGCGCATCCTTGCCGGCCAGCGCGCGGGCGATCCCAAGCGCTTCCTCTTCCATCCGTTCGGCGTGTGCGAGCATGGCCGCGCCCTCGTCGGTCGCCACGAAGCCGTCGCGGGTTCGCTGGAACAGTTCATGTCCTACGGCCTCTTCCAGCGCGCGTAGACGCCGGCCCATGGTCGGCTGGGTCTGTCCGACCTGGCGCGCGGCCGCGCCCAGTGTGCCGCAGCGGGCAATCGCCAGAAAAATCCGGACGTCGTTCCATTCCAGTTCCATCTCATTCATTTTCGTTTGTCGTCTATTCAATAACGTCGATTTACATGCGTTCTTGCATGACTCAGTATGGACGTGTCGAATCGCGCAATCAACCGGAAGGGAAACATCATGTCCATGCAGGCACTCGTTCTCAACCGCTACAACGGCCCACTCGAACTCACCGAACTGTCGGTACCGCAGCCTGCACAAGGTCAGGTGCTGGTGCGCATCGCAGCAAGCGGGCTCAATCCGCTCGACACCAAAATCCGCGCCGGCGCCGCTGCCCACGCGAAGCATCCGTTGCCGCTGGTGCTTGGCATCGATATGGCCGGCGTAGTCGTGGCGCTCGGCTCAGGCGTGAGCGCATTCAAGGTTGGCGACGAGGTGTATGGCATGACGGGCGGGGTCGGCGGGATTCAAGGCTCGCTCGCACAATACGCCGCGGTCGACGCTGATCTGCTCGCTTTGAAACCGGCCAATCTCTCGATGCGCGAAGCGGCCGCGCTGCCGCTCGCGTTCATCACGTCGTATGCCGGCATCGTGGACCGGGCGCACGTGAGCCCCGGCCAGACGGTGCTAGTTCAGGGCGGCGCGGGAGGCGTGGGACATGTGTCCGTGCAACTGGCGGTGGCGCTCGGCGCGAAGGTGTTTGCGACAGCCAGTTCGCGAGACCAGGATATTGTCGCCGGATTCGGCGCAACACCGATCGACTACAAGACGCAACCGGTCGAGGAGTACGTCGCGGCACTCACGCAAGGAAACGGTTTTGACGTGGTGGCGGATACCGTAGGTGGGACCACGCTCGATGCCTCGTTCGCGGCGGTGAAACACTTCGGCCACGTAGTCAGTGCCTTGGGCTGGGGCACGCATACTCTCGCACCGCTGTCGTTTCGCGAGGCGACCTATTCGGGCGTGTTCACGCTGCACCCGCTGCTCACAGGCGAGTATCGCGCTCACCACGGTGAGATGCTGCGCGAAGCCACGCGGCTTGCAGAGGCCGGTAAACTCCAGCCGCGTCTCGACCCGCGGCGCTTCGACCTGGCTTCTGCCGGACTCGCCTACGACGCCATGACGGGCGGCACCGCGCGCGGCAAGATGGTTGTGGACATAGGCTGATGACGTACCAGCCGCATCAAGCCTATCCACCGCATCGACGAAGGCCCTTACGTGCTCAGATCAGGAGCCTCGATACCTTGGTGCCTTCGAGCGAGATGCCGGCCATCAGTCCGGCATTGGTCAGCACAAAAGCAACCACCGGGCTCATCGCGGTCGAGGTATCCAGATTGCCGTTCGCGCCCACCTTCGCGAGTGCGACGGTGGCGTCCGCACCCGCTGCCCAGCCCTGGCTCTGCAGGAAGCTGTCAAGCGCCGGCTGGGTCAGGAACGCGAAGATAATCGCCTTGGATTGCGCGCCTATTTGCAACCCGAATGACCCGGCCACGGTGCTGTAAAAACCGGTAGTCTGGCCGTCGACGCGCAGACCGCCCTGCCCGTACTGCCCGCCGAACCAGAAGCCCGCCGCAAATACCGACGGAAACACCAGCACTCCGCGCGCCTTGCCAAGAATCTCTTGCGAACCATGCACTGTGGTCTGCAGACGAGTGAGCGTCGAATCAATTCCGGCGTTGATGGTGTTGCGCTGCTGCGCGTTGTCCTCGGCGGTCTCACCCGAGCCGAGCGGTGTGGTGGTGCAGCCCCCGAGCGTAAGTCCGCTCGCCGCCAGTAGAACGCTGGTACCGGTAATGAATTGACGTCGATGCATCGTCGCTTTCCTATGAAGAGTGAGTGAGGAACAAGCCCGCGCGAAAAGCTTGCACAGCGCGTTTTGCAGCGTTGTACGGCATTGAAATCCGTTTTCGCCTCATCTGCAACCGTTACATTTGCGCTTGGGGTTTACGCTTCGTGGTCCACACCTTGGCTTGAGCGCTGCGCCACGTGAGATGCAGATGGGACCATCGTCATTGCAGCGAGTTCGCGCAGCAGAATGCAGCATGCGTGCAATAGGCTCGTGGCGCCAATACCGGCGAACGTGCAGCCGCGTACACCGCCAGCCAGGGCTGGCCCGGTACAATACGGCGCAACGCAGTCTCACTCGAGGTGCAGGCCATGTCCTTCTTTCGTGTGCTGTCTCGCCGATCGGCACGACCGATCCGTTTGCTGGCAGTGACGGTGCTAGCCGTCTTGACGTTAGGCAGTTGCGCGGAAATATTCGGCCACGATCCGCTGCGGGTGAGCGTAGCGGGTATCGAACCGCTCGCGAGCGAGGGCCTCGAGATGCGCTTTGACATGAAGCTGCGAATCCAGAATCCGAACGACACGGCGCTCGACTTCGACGGCGTCTCCGTCGACCTTCAGGTGAACGGCAAGTCGTTCGCCAGCGGCGTCAGCGACCAGCACGGCAGCGTGCCGCGCTATGGCGAGACGCTCGTCAGCGTGCCGCTCACGGTGTCCGCATTTACTGCGCTGCGTCAGGCTTTTTCACTCGCGGGCAGCGATGCGCCCATTGGCCAGTTCCCCTATATCTTGCGCGGCCGGCTCGCCGGCGGCTTGACGGGAGGAACACGCTTTATCGATCAGGGTACGTTGTCGCTTCCAGGGCTTGGACTCGCAGGCCAATGAACGGGACAGGCAATGTGCGCTGAGGACCTTACGCCAGGAAGTTGAGGGCGACGCGCCAGAAAAAATCATGGGCCAATGAACCGCACACGCCGTGTCCGCTGCTGAAAACACGCCAGCAGGAAGTTAAAGGCGGCGGCCTCAAAGAAAAGCGGGTGTGACTGGAAGCCATGGTTTTAACACCGCTTCCAACCACACCCGCCCGCTCTAGCAACAAGTCCAGCAACAGCCCGCGCGTCACACCACTTCGAACAACCCCGCCGCGCCCTGGCCGCCACCTATACACATCGTCACCACCACCAGCTTCGCGCCACGCCGCTTGCCTTCGATTAACGCGTGTCCGGTCAGACGCGCGCCCGACACGCCATACGGATGGCCAACCGCAATTGCGCCGCCGTTGACGTTGAGCTTGTCATGCGGAATCCCAAGCTTGTCCGCGCAATACAGCACCTGCACGGCGAATGCCTCGTTCAACTCCCACAGGTCGATATCCCCGACCTTTAAGCCAGCCTGCTTGAGCAGCTTCGGCACCGCGAACACCGGACCAATACCCATCTCATCCGGCTCGCAGCCGGCCACCGCAAAGCCGCGGAAAATGCCTAGCGGCTGCAAGCCTTCGCGCTCAGCCACCTTCGCGTTCATCACGACACACGCCGACGCGCCGTCCGAAAACTGGCTCGCATTGCCCGCCGTGATCACACCGCCGGGCATTGCGGTCCGAATCTTCGACACGCCTTCGAGCGTCGTATCCGCGCGGATGCCTTCGTCGGCGGCAATCGTCACTTCCTTCGTGAAGAGACGCCCGCTCGCCTTGTCAGCGACGCCGGCGAGCACCGTCATTGGCACGATCTCATCGTTGAACTTGCCGGCTTCCTGCGCGGCCGCTGCCCGTTGTTGCGAGCGCACACCGTATTCGTCCTGGCGCTCTTTCGAAATCGAATAGCGTTTGGCGACGGTTTCAGCGGTCTGCAGCATCGACCAGTAGATCTCAGGCTTGTTCTTGTTGAGCCAGCCTTCGACCATCATGTGGCGGTTCATCTCGTTCTGCACGCACGAGATTGACTCAACCCCGCCCGCCACGAACACGTCGCCTTCACCGGCAATCACACGCTGCGCGGCGAGCGCAATCGTCTGTAGCCCCGACGAGCAAAAGCGGTTGACCGTCATACCCGGCACGCTGACCGGCAAGCCGCCGCGCAACGCGATTTGCCGCGCGATATTGCCACCCGTCGCGCCTTCCGGATTTGCGCAGCCCATGATCACGTCTTCAACGCGGGCCGGATCGAGCTTGGCGCGCTCGACGGCAGCCTGGGTCACATGGCCACCGAGCGTTGCGCCATGCGTCATGTTGAATGCGCCGCGCCACGATTTGGCAAGACCCGTGCGGGCGGTCGATACGATTACGGCGTCAGTCATGCATGTCTCCTGCTTCCAATGTTGAATGAGGTTCGCTGCGCCAGGTGTCTGGACGAGGCCCGGGATTGGGTCAGCCCGTCAGGTCCGCGATCTGCACGCGCTTTACACCCGCTGCGTGCAGATCGCGCCATGCGGCGTCGAGCGAACCGTTGAGATCGATGGCGCGGGACGCGTCTTCGATCAGTGCAACTTCAAATCCTGCCGCCCGCGCGTCGAGCGCAGACCAGGCGACGCAATAGTCGGTCGCGAGACCGCAACACCACACGCGGCGCACACCGGTTTCGCGCAGATAGCCCGCGAGTCCAGTCGGCGTCTTGCGATCGGCTTCGAGAAACGCCGAATAACTGTCGACGCCCACGTGATGTCCTTTACGGATCACGGCACGCGCGTGCGGTATGTCCAGATCCGCGTGCAAAGCCGCCCCCGGCGTGTTCTGCACGCAATGGGTCGGCCACAGCACCTGTTCGCCATAAGGCAGCGTGAGCATCTCGAACGGCTGACGTCCCGCGTGATTGGCGGCAAACGAAATGTGCGAGGCCGGATGCCAGTCTTGCGTCAGAACCACATGACCAAAGCCGCGCGCAAGACGGTTGATCACGGGCACGACTTCATCGCCATGCGCGACGGCCAACGCGCCGCCTGGCATGAAGTCGTTTTGCACGTCGACTACGAGCAGTACTTCGTCGGCGTTTTTCATTGCGCCATCTCGCTCATTTTGTTCATTTCGCCGCGTTCCGCTTGAGATCTGGCTAAGGACTATTCGAGGTCCCGTTTGACGTCCGACTGCAAGCCATCCGCGAACTGTCCTGTCCGTTCGCGGTCCGCTCCAGCCGCACACCTAGCCGTTAAACCCACGGCCCTCGCTCGCGCGTTGGGTAATGCTCGGCGCCAGTTTCCACGCATCGCCGTTCGGCCGCGCGGCATAACCGCGAATCGCCCGCTCGACGTTGTAGAGGCCCACCGTGTCTGCATACAGCATTGGGCCGCCGCGCCACAGCGGGAAGCCGTAGCCAGTCAGATACACCATGTCGATATCCGACGCTTTCGACGCGATGCCCTCTTCGAGAATCTTCGCGCCTTCATTGGCGAGCGCGAACACCAGACGCTCGACGATTTCCTCGTCGCTGATCTTGCGACGCTGCGCGCCGGTTTCCTGCGAAAACCCGACGATCATGTCGTCCACCAGCTTCGATGGATACGCCGTGCGGTCGCCCGCCTTGTAGTCGTACCAGCCGCCGCCCGTCTTCTGCCCGAAGCGCCCGGTCTCACACAGACGGTCGGCGATCTTCGAGTAATGCATATCCGGATGTTCGAGATAGCGGCGCTTGCGGATCGCCCAGCCGATATCGTTGCCCGCCAGATCGCTCATGCGGAACGGGCCCATCGCGAAGCCGAACTTCTCGATCGCCTTGTCGACCTGTGCCGGCAACGCGCCTTCTTCAAGCATGAAGAGCGCCTGACGGATGTACTGCTCGATCATCCGGTTGCCGATAAAGCCGTCGCACACGCCCGAGACCACCGCGGTCTTCTTGATCTTCTTCGCCAGTTGCATGACGGTGGCGAGCACGTCCTTGGCGGTGGCGTTGCCGCGCACCACTTCGAGCAGCTTCATCACGTTGGCCGGGCTGAAAAAGTGCATACCGACCACGTCCTGCGGACGCTTCGTGAATGCCGCGATCTTGTCGACATCCAGCGTGGAGGTGTTTGAGGCGAGGATCGCGCCCGGTTTCGCAACTTCATCCAGTTGCTTGAACACCTGCTCCTTGACGCCGAGTTCTTCGAACACGGCTTCGACAATCAGATCAGCCGTTTTCAGATCGTCGTAAGACAGCGTCGGGGTGATCAGCGCCATGCGCTGTTCGAGCGCCTCAGGCTTGAGCTTGCCCTTCTTGACCGTCGCTTCATAGTTCTTGCGGATTGTCGCGATACCGCGATCGAGGGCTTCCTGTTTCGTTTCCAGCAACGTCACCGGCAAGCCCGCGTTGATGAAGTTCATCGCGATGCCGCCGCCCATCGTGCCCGCGCCAATCACGGCGACCTGCTTGATCTCACGAACCGGCGTGTCCGACGGCACATCCGGAATCTTGCTAGCAGCACGCTCGCCGAAGAATGCATGACGCAACGCATGACTTTCCGGCGTCTGCACCAGCGCGACGAAGCATTCGCGTTCAAACGCGAGACCCTTGACGAAGCCGTTTTTCACACCAGCTTCCACCGCGTCGATGCACTTGAGCGGGGCCGGGAAGTTCTTCGCGATCGCCGCGACATTATTGCGCGCGTACTGAATGAAGCCTTCCGCGTTCGGATGTTCGATCTTGCGATCACGCACCTTCGGGTGCGGTCCCGCCTGTGCCCCGACCTTACGCGCAAACGCGAGCGCGCCTTCAGCCAGATTGCCTTCGACGATCTCATCGAAGAGGCCCGAACCGGCGAGCTTCTCCGACATCACGGGTGCGCCCGAGACAATCATGTTGAGTGCCGCTTCGAGGCCGATGGCGCGCGGCAGACGCTGCGTGCCGCCCGCCCCCGGCAGAATGCCGAGCTTCACTTCCGGCAGCGCGATCTGCGCACCCGGTGCCGCGATGCGG
>NZ_JBAURZ010000349.1:0-96326 GCF_049581445.1 Paraburkholderia sp.
AGCCGGTATCAGCCGAACGCACCGAAACCAGGCCCGTGCCGTCGGGTGAGGGCAGCGCCCGGGCCGCGTCCGCGTCGACCCAGGTGCTGGTGCGCGAGTCCGCTTCAGTGAATAGCGCGGCCAACCCGTCTCCGCCTGTCATACCGGCTGGACCGCCGCCCACACAAAATAGCTCAACCGATGACATTCCGGCAGGACAGGATCACGGCGTCGCTTACGTCACGGGCGGCGTGGGGCAGGATGAGGCCACCGCGATTCGCGAACTCGCCTCGGGTTACAACATGCGGGCGACCTTTACCACACGTTCCGGCGAATACCTGTCGGGGGTGAACGTGCAGGTGTTCAAGGCAGACGGCGCCACGGTATTTGCCGCGACTTCAGACGGCCCGTATCTCTTTGCGCGCCTGCCACAGGGGCACTATCGCGTGATCGCCTCGGTGGAGGGCGCGGAGCGAAGCCGTGACGTCTACGTGCCGGCCCACGGTGGCGTGCACTTCACCCTGGTGTGGCCGAGCCTGCGCACGACGTCGACGAACTGATCGCGCGGCAAGCCTACGCTGTGGGGCCAGGGGGAGTATCGTTGAACAGGCCATGCCAGCGTGCGGGATGAGCATCACGAAACCGGCTCTCGGGCTATTTGCGCCGTCGGGCACCAGTCGTGCTGTGGACAGGCATCAATGGAGGTCACCATGACCCGAGACGAGTTTGAGAGCAAGCTCGCGATGATCCTACGGGACGTCGCGTTCGGGACCACCGCCGACCTGACTGAGCAGGCCGTTGCGTACTGGAACGGCGAGCATATCGTCTATGCCACGCTGCGCGAGGACGACAGCGGCCTCATCGACAGGGAATTCGATCTGGCCGCACAGTGGCCCGCATGGCGCGGGTGGCTCGAAGCGTGGATGAGCCAGCCTACCTTTAGCGTGCGTCCGGAACTGGAGATTGCGTGCAACGCGCATGAGGTTCCTGCCAAGGCGCGGTGAGGGTACGCGAGGTCACTGCGCCGCCGCTTGCGGCTTGTCGGCGTCATCGGCGAGCGCCTGCGACCGGCGGGTGCTGGGCGCCGTACTGGAACGCAGCGCGGCTTGCGCGAGGTTCGTGTTCTCGCGCTTGTTGATCCGCGTTTCGACCCGGGTGTCGACACCCGCGGCAGGACGGGCATCTGTCAATTCGCCATACACATCCAGATAGCGCCGCACGGGAGCGTTCCAGCCGGAATCGCGGGTCATGGCATTGCGCTGCAGGGCGCGCCATAGCGACGGATTCTTGAACGCATCGATAGCCCGCGCCACGGCGTTTGCGATGTCCACGGCAGTTTCACCTTCAAACAGGAACCCGTTGGCAGTGCTGTGGCGGTCCAGCTCGAAGGCATAGTCGGAGATCGTGTCGGCGAGGCCGCCCACGCGCGAGGCCACCGGGATGGTGCCAAAGCGCATCGCATACAGTTGCGTGAGGCCGCACGGCTCGAAGCGGCTCGCATGCAGCAGGATGTCCGCGCCCGCGTGCAGCATGTGCGCGAGCGTTTCGTCATAGCCGATGCACACGCCGACGCGGCCCGGCCACTGCGTGGCGAGTTCGCGCAGGCGGCGTTCGATGCGCACGTCACCCTGACCGAGGATGGCGAACTGCAGACGATCATGGCGCGACAGCATAGCCGGGATTGCTTCGGCAACTTCCTCGGCGAGTTTCTGCCCGGTGAGCCGGCTACCGATCGCTACCAGCGGCACGAACGGCTCGCGAGCCAGACCAAACGCCTGTTGCAATGAGCGCTTGCAGGCATATTTGCCGGCCACGTTGTCAGCCGAGTAGCGGCTCGCAATCAACGGATCGGTGGACGGATCCCACCTCTGCATATCGATGCCGTTCGTGATGCCAGACAGCTTGTGCGTCTCGGCGTTGAGCACGCCTTCCATGCGGTGACCGAAACGCGGCGTGAGAATCTCGCGGGCGTAACGCTCGCTGACGGTCGTCACCCGGTCCGCATGGACGATGCCGGCCTTGATCATGCTTAGGAAACCGTAAAATTCGATGCTGCGCTCGTCACTCAATGCGGGCGCCAGCAATTCGGGCGGCACGCCGATCCAGGCGCCTGCGGCCAAGGGATAGTTGCCTTGAAACGCGAGGTTATGGATCGTAAAGACGCTGCGCGCGGCCACCCCGCCAAGCTTCATGAAAAGCGGCGTCAACCCGGCATGCCAGTCGTGCGCATGCACGATGTCAGGGCGTTTGATGCCGCGTACGCCACGCGCGATTCTGGCCGCTGCCGCAGCCAATGACGCAAAGCGCACCAGATTGTCGACATAGTCCCGACCCTGGTGGTCAAGATAAAGTCCTTCACGATCGTACAGATGATCCATCTGCAACAGCAGCACCGAGAGTCCGGTATCCGGCATGCGGGCGCGGATGATGACGCCATCCCCGCCGGGCAACCCGGCCAGTTTCGCAACCCGGGTCGCGCCGAGTACGCGCTTGAGGGCGCTGGGATAGGCGGGCATGAGGATCGACGCGGCGACCCCGGCCTCGCTTAACGCTGCGCCATAGGCGCTGACCATATCGGCGAGTCCACCGGTCTTGGCGAGAGGGGCCGCTTCCGAGGCGACCAGCAGGACATTGAGCGGCGTCGGCATAGTGTGAAGAAGTGAAGGCGCTGGCTAAGGGAGAATCAACGGTGCCGCTAAAGCCGTTCCCCAGCAGCAAGCGCCGTGCCCATCTGTTTCGCTTCATGCGAACGGATGCACCTGTCCATTGACCGCGTCGGCACCGACGCCGTATCGGTCACTTTCGCGACGGGCTTGTCGCCCGTCTGCATCTCTCCGCGCACCCCACTGCGTAAGCCTGTGAGCGTCGACGGGTGTGCTAAGGGCATCGTTCGAGGTGGTTTGCGGTATGCGTTTCGCAGCGCAAATTATTTTGCTTGTGGCTCGCCTCATGACGCATACAAGACACCACGCAACCTGCAATACGCATCACGCCACGCAGTTTTTACGCAGAACGCGTAGACGATGCGCCGCCGTGGCGCCTCGTCTGCACCACGTCGCTACAGGCTTCGCCCGATTCAGCAGCACCCGCACAGGGGCACACCGCTTGCTGAATACGGTTGGGGTCTGCGCGGCTCGGTCGCTCAGCTTCTCAACACTTCCAACCTCATAGACGAGCACGTTATGAAGATCCATCACATCGTATTGATTTCGGCCCTGCTTTCAGGCTCTGGCATTGCGTTCGCAGCGGGCGGCAGTTCAGGTGGCTCCGGCAGTGCCGGGGGAGGCGGAGGCGGCGGCGTCGCTAGCGACTCGGCCATGACGGCTGCCAGCGGCAGCATGAGTACGAAGGCGCACTCGACCAAGAAGAAGCACACTACCGCGACGAAGCCGGCGAACGACACCACCAACATGCCCGGCGCGGACGCCAGCAGCGATACCAAGGGCAAGTGATCCCGGCAAAGCGTAGCAGGGCCGCCGGTGCCGGCCTTGCTTTCACTTGCGGATGTGAGCCGGACTTCGCGCCGCGACGATGTACGACTTGATCGAGGGTATGGCCATGACGCTGACCGAAACGCTCAAAGGGATGATCGGACTCGATCCGACCTCGCACGCGGACGACGATATGAAAGCAGTGCTGGAGGCTTTCAGGAGTCTGAAGCCCAAGCCCATTGAAACCTGCAGCGTTGCTGAAGCGCGCGAACAGCCCACGCTTGCCGACGCCGTCAGGAAACTGCTGACACAGGCCGGCCACGCCACGCGCCTGCCGCTCGAAGTGGAAGCCGTGGTGACTGAGGACATCAAAATTCCAGCGGGTGGCGACGCCGCAGGCACCACTGCTACCAACGCGGCGCGTGTTTATACCCCGGCTGGCGAAGGCCCGTTTCCGGTGATCCTGTATTTTCACGGTGGCGGCTGGGTGATCGCGGACCTCGACGTCTACGATGCGACGCCGCGCTCGCTGGCCGCGCAGAGCAAGGCGATCGTGGTCTCGGCGCGTTATCGGCAGGCGCCCGAACACAAACTCCCCGCCGCGCATCAAGATGCCTTCGCCGCGTGGCACTGGCTGGTGGAGAACGCGGCACGCCTTGGCGGCGACCCGCTCAAGCTCGCAGTAATGGGCGAAAGCGCGGGCGCCAATCTCGCGATCAACGTGTCGATC
This sequence comes from Paraburkholderia sp., assembly GCF_049581445.1. Taxonomy (GTDB): domain Bacteria; phylum Pseudomonadota; class Gammaproteobacteria; order Burkholderiales; family Burkholderiaceae; genus Paraburkholderia. The sequence continues at coordinate 4,141 of NZ_JBAURZ010000349.1, forward strand.
CACGCACGCGATACCGGCTTGCCGCCGCCCATCCACCAGGCGCTGATCTATCCGGTGGCGAGCAACAACATTGTCTCGATCTCGTACGAAGCGAATCGCAAGGCGCAACCGTTGAACAAGAAAATGATGCTGTGGTTCGTGCAGAACGTGATCAACGATGAACGCGATCTGAGCAGTCTGTTGATTGACGTCGTCAGCGCGGATCTGTCGAACTTACCGCCTACGGTGGTGGTGACCGCAGGCATTGACCCACTGCGCTCGGATGGCGAGAGGCTCGCGGAGAAACTGCGCGCGGCTGGGGTTGCCGTGGAGCACCGCGAATATCACGGCGCGACGCACGAGTTCTTCGGCATGGCGCCTGTCGTTCAGGCTGCGCGCGATGCACAGGCATTCGTTTCGCTGGCGCAGCGGCAAGCGTTTGGTGGGGTGCCGCTGGAGTCGACGGGTTGATAGTGACGATGACGGCTTCTTCACACCGCTGTGAGCTGGAGCCGACGTTGAATCATTGGCAGCGCGTCAGCCGGGGCAGGGCGGCCGAACAGGTAACCTTGCATGACGCGTACGCCGAGCGCAGTCAGAATTTCGCATTGCGCTTCGGTCTCGACGCCTTCGACCACGCACGCCAGCCCCAGATTGCGGCACAGATCAATCACAGAGCGGATGATCTGCCCGGAGGCGAGGTCCGTATCGACCTCGGCGACAAAGCTCCGGTCAATCTTGATCGTATCGAAGGGCAGCCGGTGCACATAGCTCAGACTCGAATAGCCGGTACCGAAATCGTCGAGCGACACATGACAGCCCGCCTGCTTGATCAGTGCGAGCGAGGCGCGCGCCTGTCTGAAATCGCGTGTCACTGCGGTTTCGGTGATTTCGAAATGCACGCGCTCGGCCGGGGTCGGTCCTGCGGCCACGATGTCGAGCAGTCGCCGTGAGCGGGGCACGGAAGAAATGTCCAGCGCAGACAGGTTGAACGACAGATAGACGTCGGCCGCCCAGTTTGCGGCTTCGGTCAGCGCCTTGCGTAACAGCACGTCAGTTACGCCGCGGATCAGGTCGGTGCGCTCGGCAATCCGGATGAACTCGTCGGGCCGCACCTGTCCGAGCTTGGGACTGCGCCAGCGTCCGAGGGCCTCGAAACCCGCCACGGTACGCTCGCGTACATCGCAGATCGGCTGGAACTCCAGATACAGCTCCGCCTCCAGGTTGGCCGCCTTGAGTTCCTGGGCGACCAGGCTCGCACGTCGCACGCGGTTTTCATGCTCGGCGGAAAACACGACCGCAGTGCCCCGGCGGCTTTCCTTGCCGACATATAACGCCGCGTCCGCGCGCTCGAAGATTTCAGCCGCGCTGATCCGAACGGCAGGCAGACCAGCCCAGCCGATCGTCCCCGACAGTTCGGCCGTGTTGCCGCCCACCATGTAGGGGCGCGTCAACTGCTCGCACAGCGTCTGGCCGAGTTGATCGAGTTCCGCCTCGCTCAGGCGCCGTTGAATGATGACGCCGAACTCGTCACCACCGAGTCGCGCGAAAAACATTGTCGGATCGGCCAATGCCAGCAGTCGCGCGCCGACCTCCTTGAGGACGAGGTCGCCGCTCGAATGACCGTAGATATCGTTGACCTGCTTGAAACCGTCGAGGTCGATCAGGCCCATATGGAAGCCACCGACAACGCTCGTGTCCTGTTCGGTCAGGGCGGTCAGCGAGGAGAAGAAACTGCGGCGGTTGGGCAGGCCGGTGAGACTGTCAATATTGGCAAGCCGGAAGTTGTCGTCGCTCAGTTTCTGCGTGATGGCCTGGCTCGCCAGCAATTCGCGTTTCGAATAGACGAGGCCGGCGTAGTTTCGGTGGTACAGGTCGACGATAAAGGCCAGCGCCACGCCGACAAACACCATGTCGATCGCCATGGCAATAAATACCGGGCGCCCTGTCGCGATGAGGCAAACCGTGCACGAGCCGATCACAATGGTCAGCAGTCGCAGCGCCGCCGCGCGTAAATTCATCAGGCAGAAAACACATCCCACCACCGTGGTCGCCATGTAAAAAGCGACCTGCGCTTGCTCGTAGGCAGGTCCGTAGCGAAACAGTTCCCACGCCCACCCGGTGAAGCCCACGGCGATCAGCCCAACGAGCCGCATGGACTGACGCAACGCCTGGACGGCTTGCTCCCCGGTGAGTGTCTCGTGCCGCACATGCCACCAACGCAGGCAGCGGATCACGCAAATTGCGCACAGGCCTGCGGGTATATAAATGGACGCCCAGGCCGGCGCGCAGTTCACGTGCGTGACGGCGACCGCCATCGTGCTGACGACGAGAATGAAGTAAAGCAGCGGAATCTGCCGGCGAAATGCCTGCATCTGCGACCGGACCAACTCCGGATCGCTTACGTCGACCTTGAACGCCGCCATCGCGCGAGCTACCGACACCATCAGTGCCTCTGGCATGGAGTGAGATGAAACACCGTATATCGGCATTCCTCAGAATATCTTCAGGATTTTGTCGAGTCCGAGTCCGAGTGCGTTGGCGTAGCGTGTCGGACAGACGGCAGGTAACGCAAACGTTGTCTTGCTGAACGTTATGGAAATTGTTCGGTAGAGCGTTAGGCGAGTCCGGCAGACGGAACGCGTTTGCGCTCGCGTGCGAGCGTGTCGCGGTAGATACCCGGTTGGGCTGCAAGTTCGGCAGGGCTGCCGTCCTGCACGATGCGTCCACGGTTGATGACGACGATCCGGTCGAAACTCTGCAGGGTGGACAGGCGGTGCGCGATTGCTACCACCGTGCGGCCTTTCATCAGCCGCTCGAGCGCCGCCTGGATGGCGGCTTCGGAGCCGGAGTCGAGCGAGGACGTGGCCTCGTCGAGCAGCAGAATGGGGGAATCCCGCAGGATGGCACGCGCAATGGCGATGCGTTGCCGTTGACCGCCAGACAGTTTGGCGCCGCGATCGCCCGCAATGGTATTCAGGCCTTCCGGCATGGCGGCGATGAAGTCGAGACAATTGGCGTCCGCACACGCGCGGCGCACATCGGCTTCGTCAGCCTTCGGCGCGCCGTAACGGATGTTCTCCAGCAAGGAACGATGGAACAGGGAGACATCCTGCGGCACGACGGACATGGCCGCTTGCAAGCTGTCCAGCGAAACCCGCCCGATGTCCTGGCCGGAGATGCTGACGCAGCCCGAGGCGGGCTCGTAGAAGTGCTGGAGTAGCGCGAGGATGGTCGATTTGCCCGCGCCGGAGGGACCAACCAGCCCCACGCGCTGGCCCGCCGGGATATGCAGCGTCAGGCCGTTGAGCACGGGCCTGCGACCAGGGTAAGCAAACGTCACGTTGGTGAAGTCGATACGCGCTTGCTCGACGAGCAGCGGCGCGGCGTCGGAGCGCTCGGGCATCGCATGCGGGCTCAGCAAGGTCGACGAGGCTTCGCCCAGGCGGGCAACGTGCTGGGTCAGATCGACGAACGCCACCGCCAGATCGCGCGTGCCGTGCAGGATCGCAAAACCGAGCGAACTGATCAGCACGACGTCGCCGGTGGTGGCGCGGCCCTGGCTCCATAGCCAGAGGGTCCAGCCGAGCATCGCTGCGGAAAGTATGGCTGTGGCGATGGCGTGCAATAGCCGCAGCTTTTCCAGGTACAGCAGACTGTGGGTGCGCGCTTTGGTTTCCGTCGCAAGGTGCCCGTCGAAGCGTTTGTGCTCGGCGCCGAAAGCACTGAAGGCCCGTACCAGCCCCATATTGCCGATGATATCGACCAGTTCGCCGTCGACCGATGCCGCTCTCGCGGCGAACGCCTGATGGCGCGACGTGCCCTTGCTCGCCAGCACGAACAGCCCGACGGCAAGAATGGCGGAGATTGCGACCAGCGCGGCGCTCATTTGAATACTGACTGCGGCCACCATCGCGATGGCCCCGACGACGGTCAGACATGGCGGCAGCGCCGTCCACGAAACGGTATTTTCGAGGACGTAGACGGCGTTGGCGGTGGCGGAGATGCGACTCGACAGCACGCCGGGCTGTTTGTCCGCAAAAAAGGCCGGTGGATGCGCGGTCAGATAAGCGAACATTTCGCGGCGGATGTCCCCCGTCACCGTGACGAAGGTCCGAGCGGCAATCCATCCACCGAGACGCCAGAACAGGTTATCCGCGACGATCAGGCCGACCAGCAACATAAAGGCATGCATCACGATGGCCGGATGTGCACGGCCAGAGGGCAGCGAATCGATCAGATTCTTGATTCCGTATTGGGACGCCAGCGCGCAGCCGACTGCGGCGATCACGCTCAGCAATACGATCAGATGCGAAAGTTTGCGCCTTGCGATGTAGCGCCAGAGCAGCCGCAAGGGCTTGCCCGCATAGCGGGACATCTCCCGCGAGCGGGCCCGGCGGCGTGCCTGACGCACGTGCCGCCGGTTCGCATTCTCCGTCATTTGCATGGCCACGCGCTCCGTTTCGATTAACGGGCCGAAAGCTTGCGGGCGCGAAAAAAAGGGGTGGCGCGGGCAAGGGGGCGTAGATCAGTGATACACCTCTGAACGCGGCAGCAAACGATGTGCCCGCGAGATTGCTTCTGGGCTATCCCGGTGTTATCAGATTAGCGCGCTGCCTTGGCGGGATTCTGTAGCGTCAGGGGTTTTGCATAACCCGTCAGTTCCAGGTAGCCGCGTCCAACCGCGTTGCCGTCACGTTTGATGGTGACCGCGCCTTCCCAATAGGCCGTGCCGGTCGAGTCGCGCGAGTCGAGTTCCTGGTCGTCGAGCAAGGGTTCGAGTTGCCACGTAAGCGGCCCGGTTCTGACGGTCTCTGCGACGGGATACGGTGTATTGGTTCGCGGCGAGCGCCACGTGCGCAGCGGTATGAAGTCCACCTGCGCGGGATCGAACGTGATGAGCTTGCCGTGCGCGTCGCGCAGCGCGGCATGCGCCCAGACCGATTTGCCGTCGCGTCCGCGTATCTTGAACGCCATCAGTGCCGAACCGTCGGCGAGATTGGCGCCGAGCCAGTCCCATCCCACCGCGTCGGGACTAAGCAAGGTGCTCGACCATTCGTGGTCGAGCCATGCGACACCCTGGACGGGTGTGCTTGCCGTTTGCTCCTGCGAGGCATGTCCAGGTCGGACAACAGTCCCGCACACGCGCAATTGCGGTTCGCTGTAGTAGTAGCTCGCCTCGTCCGGTGATGGTCCCTTTTGTGAGTAGCCCTGATCGCCCTCCAGAAGCGGTGGCTGCGTCGGCGCGAGCGAGAGGTTTAGCGCGAAGCCGTTCGCCCTGGCCGTCACACTGTAATGGCCGTCGGGGGCGCGCACCATGGTCCAGTCGTCGAGCTTGACGTCGGTATTGTCCGGTTTGGCATACGCGAGGTCAAAACCTTGTCGAGCAATTTTCTGATCGTGGATACCTCGGCCTAACGCGGGATCACTCAGGGCCGCATGGGCGATGATCAGTTGCGTCGGCGCAAACGCGCTGGGGTCCGCGCGGTCGTGTGGGGTCGCCGAACGAAAAAAGGTGATCTGGAATCCTAATGGCGTGCCATCCGGCGTATTCAGCCAGCCGGTTGCGTACCACCATTCGGTCTGGAATGCGGGATGCGCACCCGTGTCCGATGGGAACGTGAGTGCATGTCCGGGTGTGACCGTTGCGAACGTCGGCGGAGCCGCATGGGCGGTGGCGAACATCAGGCACAGCGACAGCCAGGCCAGCATAAGGGACACGCACGCCGAACCTGCGCGGCACACCATAACGACCGACGCAGCGAACCGCCGCGCTTCGTGACGGTGTTCAACCCGACGTTCCCGTTTACGCAAGACTGGCGGCGCTCGCATTACCAGTCCTCCTTCACCGCGCGTATCGCATCGATCGAGATGGCCCTGCGGCCTGCCAGTACCGCCGTCGCACATGACGCGAACAACATGACCGCCGCCACGGTGCACAAGACCCGCCAGGGCATATGGAGCGACATGGTCCAATGGAACGATTGCGGGTTGACAACAAACACGAGGATGAGGCTCACCGCGAACCCCAGCACGAAGCCCATCGTGATGCCAAGAGCCGTCAGCATGCCGCCTTCTTTGGCGAGAATCGCGAGCACCTGGCTGCGGGTCACGCCAACATGGCGCAACATGCCGAACTCCCGCGCCCTGGCGAGCGTCTGCGCCGAGAAAGTGGCGGCCACGCCGAACAGACCAATCACAATCGCCACCGCTTCGAGCAGGTACGTCACCGCAAAGCTGCGGTCGAAGATGGTCAGCGAGCGCGCGCGAATCTCGCCGGGTTGAGCGAACGTCAGCACGCCGCCAAAGGGCAGCGCGCGCAGTGCGGTCATTACTTGCTCGACACTTTTGCCAGGCGCGACGGTGATGGCGACGTCGGTTGCGCCGTTGTCGTGCGTGAGGCGCCGATAGTCGGCGAGGCGTAGCTGAATCGAGCCGGTTTGACGCACGTAGTCACGCCAGATTCCCGCCACGACAAACGCTTGCTGGTGCTCGCCTACCGGAAGCTCGACCCGCTGCCCGAGCCGGTAGCGATACAGATCGACCATCGCCTCGGAGACCCAGATCGGCGTGTCGCCATGCAGCGTGGCAGGCGGTAACACAGGGCCGGACATCTGGAGGGTGGCGCCCGGATCGGCGGCGTCGATTTCGCGCGCAATCAATGTTACGGCGGGGCGAGCGGGGTCGAGCGTCAGTTGCGAGACGCGGCTGAATGCTGCGGTTTTGACGCCAGATGCTGCCGCTATCCGCGCCTGGTCGTCCGGACTCAGCACACTGGTATCGCCGTTGGATGCGACCCGCACGTACAGATCGGCGGATAGCAGATGGCCTAGCCACTCGTCGACGGACACACGAAAGCTGGCGACCATGATGGCCATCGCGACGATCAGCGCGAAGCTGGACAGGACGCCGCTGATCGCCACCGACGCCTGACCAGGTGCGTTGGCGAGGCGCGACAGCGCGAGCGCCGTAGTGGGCGCGCGGGTGGCAGCGCTGGTCGACCCGGTTCGGCGCCGCTCGCGCGCACGACTGATCGCGGTAAACACGACTGCAGTACAGCGCGGCATCAACGCAATCCCACCGACCAGCAGAAGCGCCACCGCGAGGTAGCCGAGAATGGGCGCGTCGAATATCGGCGGCAGTTGCGTGAACACAGCCGCGAGTACGATGCAGACGAGGGCCGGCCACGGCGACGCGAGTCTCGCGAGCGCGCCTTCTTCGCTGCCCGCTTTCAGAGCCGTGGCGGGACGCGCGTCTGCGGCTTCGAGTGCTGGCGCGAGACTGCCGAGTACGGCAACGAGAATGCCCAATAGCAGAAACACGGCACTGGCCGCGGGTTCGAAACTGACGCGCGGCTGCACACCAGGAAAATAGCCACCACCCAGATCGCTGCCGAAGAAACGCAACGCGGCACCAGCAATCACATAGCCCAACGCGAGCCCGGCGAGCGAACCGAGTACACCGAGGAGCGCACCTTCCATCAGAATCTGGCGCAGCAACTGACCGCGCGTCAGGCCGAGTACGCGTAGCATCGCCAGTTGGGCGCGCCGCCGCACGACACTCAGCGCCTGGGTCGAAAACACCAGAAAAGCGCCGGTGAACAGCGCGACCAACGCCAGCACGTTCATGTTGATGCGGTAGGCGCGGGACAGGCGACTGGTGCGGCTGTCGACATCGCCCGGTTCGAACACGACAAGCTGAGGGGCAACGCGTGCTTGCAGGTCATGCTTGAAGCGTTCGCGGTCGATGCCGCGCTGCAATTCGAGGTCGACCCGTGAGAGTTTGCCGAGCCGCGCAAAGCGCCATTGCGCGGCGGCGATGTCCATCACTGCAATGCGCTCACCGGGCCGCGTTCTGACCAGGCCTCCCGCGACACGCAGGTTCACGCTCGACGTCCCGCTTTGTAGGGCAATGTGCTGGCCCGGCGCGGTATGCAGCCATTGCTGCGCGGCGGGCGAGAGGAAAATGGTGTCGTCCGCGAGCGTATCCAGCGGACGCTGCGAAGCGGGCACGCCGACGAGATCCGGCGCGATCCGGCTTGCCTTGAACACATCGATACCTAGCACCTTGAGCGGCGCATTCTGGCCGGGCACGGTCGCGTCCAGCTCAAGTACCGGGCTTGCGAGGGCAACACCAGGCTCGGTGGCCAGGCGTGGATACCAGGTATCGTCGAACAGCGGTTGGGCGCCGCGTACTTCCAGATCCGCTTCACCAGACAGGCTGCGCGCGGCGGCGGAGAATTCATTGAACGCTGAACTGTTGATAAGTTGTACGGAATAACCAAGTGCGACACCAAGCGCAATCGTCACGATAGCCACTAGCGCACGGCCGCGCTGGCTGTGCCATTCGGCGCCAATCAGCCAGCGGCCCAGTTGCCGCGCGCCGCGCGCGGAGCTGGAAGACGACGTAGCGCGGTTACGCATGAGGCTTATCGACACTGCGGACGCTGCGCCGGGCGGGGAGCGTACCGGGATGCAAATGACCGGCACTCAGGATCAGCACGCGGTCAGCGATCGCGGCAGCGGCCTCCGAGTGAGTGACCATCATCGTGGCCGCATGGTTCGAGCGGGCTTGCGCACGCAATAGCATGAGCACTTCGTGGGCAGTGTCGGGGTCGAGGTTGCCGGTGGGCTCATCGGCCAGAATCAGTTTGGGCTGATGCACCAGCGCACGCGCGATGGCGACCCGTTGCAACTCGCCGCCTGACAACTGGCGCGGGAAGTCGTCGCCGCGTCCGGCGAGACCAACGGCGGCGAGCATGTCGAGCGCATGAGCGGGCGACAGGTTATTCAGCAGCAACGGCAGCGCGACGTTTTGCGCCAGCGTCAGATGAGGCAGCACATGAAAAGCCTGAAACACGAAGCCGAGTTTCTGACGACGCAGGCGCGTGGCCGCATCGTCGTCGAGTTGGCTGACGGGCTCGCCGTCGATCAGCACGTCGCCACTATCGGCTTTATCCAGCCCTGCGATCAGATTCAGAAGCGTGGATTTGCCCACGCCGGAATCGCCCATGACCGCAACAAACTCACCGCGCGCGAGTGTGAAGTCAAGACCCGCGAGAACGACGCGGTTTGGACCGTAGGCCTTGCTCAGTCCTCGACATTCAAGTGCGGGAGCGGGGGATTCGTTGCGAACGGGCATGGACGTTGGTCGAGTGGAATCACGCGATGGTTGGAGTGCTGGCTCGCCTGGGAGTGACCGCGAGCGAATCAGGAAAGCGAAATGTGCATGTGCATATTAACCGCGATGCCCGGTTCGTGTCCCATAGGCCGGGCATGACGCGTGCTACTGGGTATTCCATCTATTTCATAGGGAGCCGTCAGGGAACGGTAAAGATCTGATGATGAAAATCAAGGCACAACTCTGCGCTGGCGCAATCCTGTTCACGTGCGCATTGCCCGCTGCGATGGCACAGATTGCCGGCGTGCAACCGCTCGGCGGCACGGTCGAAGAAACGAATGGATTGCTGCACGGCTGGAGCGTTCGCAAAGCGCTGGTCGACGAACCGGTTTACAACGAAGCCAATGACAAGGTGGGCAGCATCTATGACGTGATCATTGCACCCGATCGCAAGGCAACCTATGCGGTGCTGTCGGTGGGTGGCTTTCTTGGCATGGGCATCCATTACGTTGCGATTCCGGTGGATCACTTCGAAATTCGCAATGGCAATCTGTATCTGCCGGGCGCAACCAAGGCAGCGCTGAAGGATGTCCCCGAGTTCGAATACAACAAGCTGGAAAAGGCGACCAAGCCGCGCAAGGTGAGCGCGCAGTAGCGGCGGCAGTTCCGGCCGGTACGATATCTGGCGGCGTACATTGCCGCCAGATTGCTTTTGGCCGACGCAAACCCTGCTTTGGCACGGCCACGGCAGCATCTGAAGGCAGCAGATAAACTTCAATCAACTGGACGATGGATAGCAAAAACCACCGCCACGTCATAGACATAACATATCAATAACGTTGCGACAATTGCGTACCATTGGTTTGCAGTCTGATCGCGGACGGCATCCGTACTCGTCCAATGCGCGCCATACCACCGGTCTTCACACAAAGCTCATGCGCATTGGGTCGTCAGCGGTGGTGCATCAAAAAAAACTCACCATGTGATTGTCCGGCGGCTCTGCCGACGCGAGATCGGCAATGCGCCTTAGAAGGTATGTCCTTTCCAGGAGATAACGCATGTCAAACGACGCAAAATGCCCCTTCAACCATGCCGCTGGCGGCGGCACGACGAACCGGGACTGGTGGCCGAAGCAAATGCGGCTCGACTTGCTCAGCCAACACTCCGCCAAATCGAACCCGATGGAACACGGGTTCAACTATGCCGAGGCGTTCAAGAGCCTTGATCTGCCTGCGGTGAAGAAGGATCTCGCAGCGCTCATGACCGATTCGCAGGACTGGTGGCCAGCCGACTTCGGCCATTACGGTCCGCTTTTCATCCGTATGGCCTGGCACAGTGCGGGCACGTATCGCATTGGTGACGGCCGTGGTGGTGCCGGGCGCGGCCAGCAGCGCTTTGCACCGCTGAACAGCTGGCCGGATAACGTCAGCCTCGACAAGGCTCGTCGCCTGCTCTGGCCGATCAAGCAGAAGTACGGCGAGAAAATTTCCTGGGCCGACCTGCTCATCCTGACCGGCAACGTCGCGCTCGAGACGATGGGCTTCAAGACTTTCGGCTTTGGCGGCGGTCGCGAGGACACGTGGGAGCCGGACCAGGACGTCTACTGGGGCAACGAGAAAACGTGGCTCGGCGGCGATGTCCGTTATGGCAAAGGTGCGGCAGGTGATGACAAGGACGGCGGCGTGATCGTCGCGGACGAAGAGAAGCACGGTGAAGAGGTGAGCCGCGACGACAATGGACGTCACCTGGAGAATCCGCTGGGCGCCGTGCAGATGGGCCTGATCTACGTGAACCCGGAAGGTCCCGACGGCAACCCGGACCCGCTCGCTGCGGCGCACGACATCCGTGAAACTTTCGCGCGGATGGCCATGAACGACGAGGAAACGGTCGCGCTGATCGCCGGCGGCCACACCTTTGGCAAGACGCACGGCGCGGGTCCTGCCGACAATGTCGGCCCCGAACCCGAGTCCGCCGATCTGGAGAACATGGGGCTGGGCTGGAAGAACAGCTTCGGCACCGGCAAGGGTGGCGACACGATCACGAGCGGTCTGGAAGTAACGTGGACGACCACGCCGACGAAGTGGGGCAACGGCTTCTTCGAGAACCTGTTCGGCTACGAATGGGAACTGACCAAGAGTCCCGCGGGTGCTAATCAGTGGGTCGCCAAGGGTGCTGATGCAACGGTGCCGCACGCGCACGATCCGTCGAAAAAGATCTTGCCGACCATGCTCACCACCGACCTGGCACTACGCTTGGACCCGACGTACGAGAAAATCTCGCGGCGCTTCTTTGAAAATCCCGACCAGCTCGCCGATGCCTTCGCGCGTGCATGGTTCAAGCTGACGCACCGCGATATGGGACCGCGCGCCCGCTACCTCGGACCGGAAGTGCCTGCTGAAGAACTGCTGTGGCAAGACCCGATTCCGGCGGTCGACCACCCGCTCGTCGATGAGAAGGACGTCGCTTCGCTTAAAACGAAGATTCTGGCGTCCGGGCTGTCGGTAGCGGAACTGGTGTCGACCGCGTGGGCATCGGCGTCCACCTTCCGCGGCTCGGACAAGCGCGGCGGCGCCAACGGCGCGCGCATTCGCCTCGCTCCGCAGAAAGACTGGGCGGTCAATGAGCCCGCGCAACTGGCGAAGGTGCTGAAGGCGCTCGAAGGGATTCAGGGCGAGTTCAACGGCGCGCAGTCTGGTGGCAAGAAGGTTTCGCTGGCAGACCTGATCGTGCTGGCCGGCAATGCCGGCATCGAGCAGGCGGCGAAGAGCGCCGGCCATGCGGTGACGGTGCCTTTCACACCGGGTCGTGGGGACGCCTCGCAGGAACAGACCGATGTCGAATCGGTTGGGGCGCTCGAACCGGTCGCCGACGGCTTCCGCAACTACCTCAAAGGCAAATTCAGCGTCCCCGCCGAGGCTCTGTTGATCGACAGGGCGCAATTGCTGACTTTGACCGTCCCTGAAATGACGGTGCTGATCGGCGGCTTGCGCGTTCTCGACGTCCATGCGGGACAGAATCCGCACAGCGTCTTCACGCGGCGGCCGGGCACGCTGACCAACGACTTCTTCCGTAACCTGCTTGACATGCGCACGGAATGGCAACCGCGCTCGTCGGAACGGGAGGCATTTGAGGGGCGTGACCGCAAGACCGGCGAGACGAAGTGGACCGGTAGCCGCGTCGACCTGGTGTTTGGTTCGCATGCCCAGTTGCGGGCATTGTGCGAGGTCTATGCAAGCGAAGACGGGCAGGAGAAATTCATCAAGGACTTCGTTGCAGCCTGGGTCAAGGTGATGAATCTCGACCGCTTCGATCTCGCCTGAGCGAGCGGCGAACAGAGTCCCGTCAGGATTGTCACTCTGACGGGACTTCAGCGTTCGCTGATTAAGCTTCTATTGCGCTGCCGTGAGCTTCAACCCTGGCCGTAGAGACGGGGATGGCTCCTGATGATTTTTGCGTTCGTCTGACACCTGCTCGATTCCCTTTCTGGTGACTTCTTCCAGAAAGGTCAGGCGAGCCCGGTAGTAGTCCGCACGCAACTGTGCGTCCAGTACGTGTTGCTCGGCCTGAAACAGCTCCATGCGTAGTTCGTTCAACGCGCGTTCAGCCTGTTTCTCGGGCGTGGGGGCGTGATGTGACGCCCAGTTTGCAAGCCATCGAAGCATGGTTAGGCCCTCCTGTCGTTGGACGCACTAACACGACTAGGCTAACAAAATCCGACCACAACGTGGGCGAAAAAATCGGCGCGATCTGTTGCAAAACGGCAACCCATTTCCTCCTTTTATCGGCATTGCGTACGTTGCCACTCATAGAGTACGCCTGCGACGTATGAGCGTCTGGGACGCCGGCCTATTTGCGGCGAATCTGGCGACCCGCTAGCCGTATCAGCGGGAATAAATCGTCCTTGAGGCGTGTTTAGAAATAGGTCCGTCCGTGTACCTAAAAACGTCGTTCTGACTGGAAGCGAAAACATGAGTCTCCGTGACCGCTTGATGAAACTCGGTGTGGAGTTGCCCGCGCCGATCAATCCTCTTGGATCCTATCGGACCGTTTCGGTCTCGGGAACGCAACTGTATGTCTCTGGGCTCGGGCCGTTCGAAAACGGCAAACCCATCGTGGGGATCGTCGGTGCGGATCTGTCGCTTCAGGACGCACAGCGTGCGGCACGTCTGACGATGCTCATGATTCTGGCCTGTGTCGATCAGGCAATCGGGTTGGACAAGATTGAGAGGTGCAACCGGTTGACCGTCTACGTGCGCGCCGACCCGTCGTTTACCCGGCATCCTCAGGTAGCGGACGGCGCGAGCGATCTCCTGCTGGAACTGTTTGGACCGGACACGCTGCCGGCGCGGAGTGCACTGGGCGTGCACACCTTGCCGATGGGCATTCCTGTCGAAATCGATAGCATCTTCGAGTTGTCACCGAATCCCTAGAGCACCTTGTTGGGTGCTTTGCCCAGATTCAGCGCATCGAGCGCCCTGGCGACTCCCGCACCATACGCAGGATCAGCCAGCCTGCAATGTTCGATATGAAGCTTGCTGATCGGTTCAGAAACATTGACAAGCTCGCGCGCCGTGTTTTCGAACAACACCTGTTGTTTGGCGGGAGTCAGCAGCCGGAAGAGGGCGCCTGGCTGCGAGTAATAATCGTCGTCCACCCGATGATTCCAATGATCCGCCGCACCCTCCAGGCTTAACGGGGGCTCTCTGAAGTCAGGCTGCTCCTGCCACTCACCTCGGGTATTCGGCTCATACGGCGTCGCGCCGCCCATGTTGCCGTCCACTCGCATCGTGCCGTCACGGTGATAGCTATGCACGGGACACTTTGGTGCGTTGACCGGAATCTGATTGAAGTTGACACTCAAGCGGTAGCGTTGCGCATCCCCGTATGAAAACAGGCGACCCTGCAGCATCTTGTCCGGTGAGAAGCCAATTCCCGGCACGACATTCGCCGGATTGAACGCGGCCTGCTCAACATCCGCAAAGAAATTCTCAGCATTACGATTCAGTTCCATCACGCCGACTTCGATCAGCGGATAGTCTTTGTGCGGCCAGACCTTGGTCAGGTCGAACGGGTTGATTGGATAGGTGGCGGCCTCGTGTTCCGGCATGATCTGCACGGCAAGTGTCCAGCGTGGAAATTCCTTGCGCTCGATGCTTTCATAGAGGTCGCGGTGCGAGCTTTCGCGATCGTGCCCAATGAGTTCAACCGCTTCGGCATCGGTCAGATTCTCAATACCCTGCTGCGTGGTGAAATGGAATTTGACCCAGAATCGTTCGTTGGCCGCACTGATGAAACTAAACGTATGACTGCCAAAACCGTGCATGTGACGGAAGGTGCGCGGAATGCCGCGATCGCTCATCACGATGGTTATCTGATGCAGTGCTTCGGGCAACTGCGTGAAGAAATCCCAGTTGCTTTCGCCACTGCGCAAGCCGGTCCGTGGGTCGCGCTTGATTGAATGGTTGAGATCGGGAAACTTCAATGGATCGCGCAGAAAAAACACTGGCGTATTGTTGCCCACCAGATCCCAATTTCCCTCTTCGGTATAGAACTTCACCGCAAAGCCGCGGATGTCGCGTTCGGCGTCGGCGGCGCCTCGCTCTCCAGCGACCGTCGAGAAGCGAACGAACAGATCGGTCTTTTTGCCGACCTCTGAGAAAATCTTCGCCCGCGTGTAGCGGGAGATGTCGTGCGTGACGGTGAAGGTGCCGAAAGCGCCGGATCCCTTCGCGTGCATGCGGCGTTCAGGAATCACCTCGCGGTCGAAATGGGCCAGCTTTTCCAGAAACCAGATGTCTTCGAGCAAGGCCGGTCCGCGTGCGCCGGCGGTCTTGATGTTCTGATTGTCAACGACGGGGGCACCGAATGCGGTTGTGAGCTTTGGCATGGCAATCAACTCCTTTGAGGTCGTACCTAAAAAAGACACCAGGAAGATGCGCAAGAACAGGACAGCACGTCAGGTGAAGAGCCGGGTAACAAACAAAGGACGGGGGACGCGATTCACTGCTCGTCGGCAAGGTTCTCGCCCGGGAATAGCGATAACCGAAGCCCGGCTAGCGCACGGAGCGCCTCTCTTCGCTGCTTGCCTCCTGGAGCGCCGGGATTCGTCGAAAATACAGCCATGATTCGAGTGATGGTCGTGTCGATGTCGACTGCAAGCGTTGCAGGTACGGTTTGCCGTCTCCCCGCTGCGACGCATTGTTCGTAGTGCAACCGCACCCCGTCGAGGGCCTGACGCAATGCAGCGGAGGATTCGCCTGGCAGTTTCTTCGTCAGTCTGCACAGATCGAGCGAATTGAGCGCGATGCGCATGTCGCGCAGGCTTTCCGTCGCGGGGTGCCTGTGAGCGTCGCTCGGCCCGACGCGCGGAATGAGTTGCATCAGCCGGTCAAGCATGCGTGCGCTCAGGTCGCGTTGCTGGTCGATCGTCAGACCAGACACGCTGAGAACGACATCCCCCCAGGTGGAGCGAGTCAGTCTTTCAGCCGCTGCATTCGTTCCGAACGGGCGGAGTACTCCTGTCAATACCGAAGCAAAAATGACCCCCGCGAGACCGGCGAGATTGGCATTCAGGAACGTCAGGAAGTTGGCGTCATAGGCATCGCCAATACCGAGAAATGTCGCCGTGGTCAACGCCACAAGGGTCGATACCAGGGCCCATTTCGGATGCGCCATCAGCAGTCCGAGAGGAACGAACAAAAACGAGAAGAAGATGACCAGCATACCGAAGTCCTGGCCATTCGGCAGCACCACGAACAGATAGAAGGCGGCGATAAAGACGGCCATCGAGGCGCACTTGAGGAAGGTAATCATCATGGGCACGGGTTCGTCGAGTGCGGCGAAAAAACAGCATCCAATGGCGCCGAGCGAGACCGCTGCGGCACCGTCCTGCCAGCCCGAGGCGATCCACACGGATGATGAAATGAAAATGACGAGCCCGGCGGAGATGGAGGAAAACCACGCGAGCCCCTGATCGAGAAAACTGTGCTTTTTGCCGAGCCGCCAGTGACGAAACCGCACCCGCCAGTGTCCCGTCTTGTGGACGATGATATGGCGGAGGGTCCGGCAATCCGTCCATAGGTCGACCAGTTGCCGCAAACGCCACAGCGCACTGGATAACACACCTCCCTGCCATGTCGCCATTTCGGCGTCGGTCGGCTCCAGTAGCGCAATGCGTGCACGCAGGTTCGGTGCTTCGCGCTCGGGATCGTCGCCGAGCGGCTCACTCATCCAGAGCTCGACATCGCGCAGGAGTTCGTTAAACCCCGTCTGCGCGCCAAGGTCGTTTTTCAGGGCGACGTGAACGATATCCGCGAGCGCAGAGGTGATGGGCAGCATGAGTTGCATCCTGCCGTGCAGTTCGTCGCTGCGGGCGAGCGTGTCGAGATCGGCGTTATCGTAGCTCAACTGGCTCAGCAACAACTCGAAGCCTCTGACGGTAGCCGCCATCTGCTGGCGACCGGCCGAAACGCGTGCTCCCACAATCAGGCCCGAGAGCGACGCTTGTGTGTAAATAACGGCGTTGCGAAACCACGCGTCCGTTCGCTCGATGAGCGTCGGTGCGAGCCGGCTCGGAAAAAAGATACTTCCGACGACATTGGCGCACACAATGCCGAGCGTGATTTCCTCGGTTCGGGCTACCGCGACATCAAAGATGCTCAGTGGATTGGCCAGCGCAGGCAGTGCGATAACCGACAGGGAATAACTGGCGAGCAGAAACACATAATTCCGTGCGCTGCGCGTTGATATGGAAATGTAAACAAACACCGTGGTCCACAGTGCGATCAACGCACTCAACAGATACGGCGATTCCGCGAACGGCGGCACCAGGGCAACGGAAGCGCCTGCGCCGAGCAGGGTGCCCAGGACGCGATATAAGGCCTTGGAGCGCGTCGCGCCGACGAACGGATTCGACACGATATACACGGACGCCATGGCCCAATAGGGGCGCGGCAGGTCGAAATAGAATGCGATGTACAGCGCGAGCATCGCTGCGAGGAAGGTTTTTAACGAAAAGATCCAGTCGCGCAGTGAAGGGATGCTCATGGGCAAGTGCCTGGGTGGTCAGTTTCGCTCGGTAAGTAGCCGGGGACTGGCGGCAGAACGGATTGTAGTGTGCTGCATTTTGGCAAAACCTGTGAGATCAAATTGATCAGCTGAATGAACGGCAAGTGCTCTGGAAACAGAGCATGCAGGTGTTGGGCCGCCTAGGGGCGGTACTTCCGGGGGGAGAAGAGCAGATAAGCGATACGGATTTCGGCCCCGCAGCAAGACCTTCGCCTCACGAAGGTAGGGCACAATTTTCGACTGTTAAATCGCCTCGAAGGCATCGAGCCGCTCAAGCAGCTGAGCGCGCAGATCCGTGAGCAAGGGATCGTCTGGGTGCGATATTGCTGGCTTCGCGGCACATCGATGATTGTCGTCACGCACGAGATCGGGTTTGCTCGCGTACTGCCCAAACTCGAACCTCAGGCCAAACCGCAAACCGGCTAACTGCGTCGTCGCTGCGCGTGGCGTGAGCGCTCGACAGATGCAAAGGAAGTGCCGACAATCCAGGTTGACCGCCAGCGCGCCTCGCCAATCGTTGCGACGGGCACTGGCACTGGCACGGGACACTTCCATATGCATGAGTTGAACTTCGGCGATCGATCCTTCGATACTCTGACCGTCGGCGCGGGTTCGATGGGCATGGCCGCTGGATATTATCTGAGCAAGGCCGGCAACAAGGTGCTGCTGCTCGATGCGGGCGACCCGTGCGCCGCTCGTTCCTTTCGGTGATGAGCCAACCGACCTGCCTGAACTAGGAAGCTTTCTGCGCCGGTATTTGCCGAAAGCCGGAAAGCTACGCATGGGTGGGACCTGCGAGTACGATGTGACGCCGGACGAACATTTCATCATCGACCGAGTACCTGCGTGCTCCAACGTTCACGTGGCGACAGGTTTCTCGGGGCATGGCTTCAAATTCGCCAGTGCGATTGGCGAGGCACTGGCCGAGCGGATCACTCAAGGTACTGCCCGGATGGACCTTGGGCCTTTCACAACCGAGCGCTTTGCGTCGTAAAGCTCCAGGCGCGTCCGGCTGGGCGTTATCAGAAAACACGAAAAGCAACGCGGATACAAATATTTGCCATCATCGAAGAGCTGGTTTCTACTCGCGAATTGCCCTTCTTCGCCCCCGCGCGAAATTGCATACCAGGAGACCATCCACCATGATTCGAGCCGGAGCTCGCCGGCGGCTTGTACATCACACTGGAATTGGCGGCGGTTGCAATGGTCGCAGGATTTTGCCTCGGCACGATCTTGACGCTGTTCCGTTTGTCCACGTGGCGTCCGCTCGCGGTGTTCGCCCAGGCCTATGTGACGGCGTTTCGTGCGGTGCCGCTCGTCATGGTTCTGCTCGGGCTCTTTCTGGTTGTGCCGCAGTTCTTGCGGTCGGTATTGCATCTGCATGCGAATACGGACATTCGCCGCGTTTCGGCCTTGATCGCGTTCTCGCTCTTCGAGGCCGCCTACTATTCGGAAATCATCCGTGCGGGCATCAAGAGCGTTCCTTCAGGCCAGGCGAACGCGGCGCTGGCGCTCGGCATGACGAGCGGCCAGAGCATGCGGCTGGTTGTTTTTGCCGCAGGCGTTACGGGCGGCGGCGCCATTGCTGCTGACGCAGGCAATAATCCTGTTCCAGGACACGTCGCTGGTCTACGTCATCGGACTCAACGATTTCTTCACGGTTTCCTCGAATGCCGGTGCGCGAGATGGAACCACAGTCCAGTTGATCCTGTTTGCCGGGGCCTGCTATTTCGTGGTGTGTACGGCGATGTCCGCTGTCGTTCGGCGCTTGCACCGTCGGCTCGACGCCCGGTTCGCGCATTAACTGCATATCGACGACGCTGCTCATGCAGCGTTCGTTTTACGATGCTGTGCAAGCTGGTTCTTCAACTGCACGATGCTCGGCGTGACGATTGGCACGAACGCAGCTTCGCGCACGCGACGTGCTGCGCCACTCTGGCCACGCAGGTAACCGCGCCCACCAGAGGCTTGCACTTCCAGCCGGAGCGCAGCATCGACCACGCTTGCAAGACCGATGCGCACCTCGAACAGCAGCGCTGGTGAGTGCAGAAACGTGCCTTGCTGAACGCCGTCGAAGAGGCGCTTCGAGAGCCCATTGAGTTCGTGGGTAAGCTGGGCAGTTTCGTCATCCACCGCAGCGCGTGCGGCGGCACCGCTGTCGGATACAGCGTCAAGCGCGCGGCGCGCGAGGCCGATCGACATGCCGCATTGCAGGCCGAGAAATGCAGGGCGGACCCGCACAAGGAAGGCGGGGGCATCAGGCGTGATTTGCCAGCTTGCGTCGAGTACGGTGTCTTCGACACGCAAGGCCGCGGTGTTGCTGGAGCGCAGTGCAATCAGATCCAGATCGTCGCTGCGAACCACACCGGTTGCATTGTGCGGAATCGCAAAGATCGAAGGCGGCGCACCGTCGCTGTGATCGAATGCAGCCGCCGCGAGAAAACCCTCGCGGCGCAGGTTGGTGATCCACGGCAGGCTGCCATTGAGTGTCCAGCGTGTGGGGATATCTGCGTCTTCGAGCCGCGTCGCGCTCATCTGCAGCGATTCGATATTCGACAGATACTTCATCGCGTTCGACAAGCCAGTCGCGCCCGCGAATTCACCGTGTAGAAGCGCGGGCAGCCAGCGGCTGCGCAGCCCCTCGTTCGGACTTTGCAGCAGGTATTCGATGAAGGTGCGCTGACCCCAGAAAACGAACGCCGCAGTCAGCGAATGATTCGCGACGCTGGCGATGGCTTCAATCGCATCCACCGTCGTGCCATCGAGACCGCCGTCCTGCGCAGGCACGCCTACCCGAAACAGATCCGCGCGACCGAGTTGCGGCACGATCTGCGCAGCGAGATCCTGGCCGGCATCGATCGCTTCGGCGTTTTCGTCAAGCCAGGCGGCCAGTTCCGGCGCAATGGCAGCCAGCGCAAGCGGCTTCATGCTGCGTGCGCGCTGGGTTCCCAGCGATAGGCGGCGAGTTGCGGATTCAGTTCGGTCTGCGCGAGGTTGTTGGCGAAATTGCAGAGCGTCGCGAGACTCACGCCGAGTACGACTTCGAGCGCATTGGCGTCGCTGAACCCTGCCGCCCGGAAGGTTGCAAGCTCGGCGTCGCTCACCGCGCCGCGCGTGGCGATTACCGCACGTGTAAATACGGCGACTGCGTCAAGGCGCGCATTGCTAAGGGGCTTTTGCTCGCGGATCGCTTCGACGAGTTCGCCATCGAGTTGCGCCTTCTTGAGAGCGACCGCGGTATGACCCGCGACGCAGAATCCGCAGCCGTGAATGCCTGCAGCCGTGATCTGTATCGTCTCGCGTTCGGCAAGCGTAAGGCCGCTGCGACCGTTGATTTCGCCAACGGTCAGATAGGCCTCGAGGGCAGTCGGCGCGGTCGCGAGCTGAGCGACCAGGTTCGGCAGAAAGCCGTTATTGGCCTGGGAGCGTTCGAGGTAAGGACGGCTCGCTTCGGGAGCGCTTTCAATGGTTTGCAGCGGTAGACGGCTCATGTCGGATCCTCATAGGGTAGCCTTTATTGTGCGTGCCCGACTGGCCTTCGACAATGCGCCGTTGTCTGCAATTTATGCGGGTTTGTCTTGCGATGGGGCGAGCAGGCGGCCGTCAGTGCAGCGAAGCGCGCGACGTTACGTCAGCCGAGCTGTTCGCAGTTCCCGCCTCACGCGCTGCACGCGAACGGCGCCATGCGCCGGGCTGGACGCCGGTGACACGTTTGAATGCCTGTGCAAACGCCGATTCGGACTGGTAACCGACACGTTCGGCCGCGTCCGGCGTACGCGCGCCGCTGCGCAACATCGCCGCAGCCAGCTTCATGCGGATCAGCGTGACGAATTGCGCCGGCGGTTGCCCTGAGACATCGACGAACAGCTTGCAAAAGCGTGCCCGCGACATATGGACGAAGCCTGCCATGGTGTCGGTGGTCCAGCGCTTGTCAGGCGACTCGACGATCGCGCTCACGAGCGGAGCAAACTCAGCGCGCCGCATCAGCGACCAGAAACACGGCGCAATCTCGTCGCCGTCGCCCAATGCGCGCAACGTATAGACGAACAGCAGATCGGTGAGCCGGGCGATAAGCGGCGAGGGGAGATGCGGATCATGCATTGCCTCGGCACGAATCAGATCGAAAATCGCACGCGCGCCTTCGAGCGATGGATTGTCCCGCCGTGCCACGATATGGTCGGGCAACAGGGTGAGCAGCATGTCATCGAGCCCGGAACTGAACTCGAAGAAGCCGCAAGCGATACCCACGCTTGCGTTGCCTGAGGTTCGCGTAGCGGCTTGGTCACTCAGCGGTGACATGGTGCCGATACGCTGGCTCTCGTGACCGCGCGCGGGTGGCTGTGGGTCGGGCGAAAGGCAGTGCGGCATGTCTTGCAGCAGGAACACGGCGTCGCCTGCATCGAGGTGCACGCTGTGCGCATCGCGCCCGGCATTGGCGGGAAGGTGCAGCCAGCATTCGCCATGCAGGACGACGTGGAAGCTCGCGCGCTGGTGGCCCGCGGTTGAAGCCTGCCAGGTGCCGCAATACTGGCCAACGTGAAAAATCGTGCTCTTTAGTTCGAGACCGGAGAGCAACCAGTCGGTCATCTTGTCGGCGTTGTGTGGCATGACTTCAAGGATAAAGGCGCGCATGCGGAGGCGCTGCGCAGACTCTTTAAATAAGGCGGTATCTGGGCTGGTGCAACGAATTTTTTGTTGGAAGCTTATGCCTGAAACGGGCCGTGTACGGCTCGATTACCGCGCAGACGGGCTCCCAGCCTTTGACCGCCTTTGGGATTGGCATGCCGCCGCAGCGTTAATTTGCGCGCGAATTGGTCAACTGCACGCCCGAACAGGTCTGTCCCCGACATCCCTTTTTGCTTTTACTGCGGCCCATCCGGCGGTGGTCGGTGCGGTCTCGGTGCGCGCGGCGGCGTTGGAGGCGGCGGGTGAAGATCCGGGTCGCCACATCGTCGTCAAGCCAACACTGATTACCCGTGACGATCTGGTGAAAAACGACATCAAGACGATTGCGGAGCCAGGCGCGAAGTTTCCGGCCTTCCGCTCGAGCAACGCTGCGAGTGCGGCCCGGATTGCAGCTACGGAGTAAAGGCCAGTCCAGCAGCAGCGTAAGGCGGCAGCGCTCTCGCGGTGGCGCTGCTGCGGGCCGTGCGCCCTCTAACCTGGCGAAAGTCCTATACTGGCCCGGTCTGCTTGCTGTGTCTCGCCCAGTCATGGTGTGCGTTCGCAAGTATTCGAGCAGTATCGGCGTGCTCCATACGGCAAGACTAACGGACTGGTGCCTGCTTCCGATTGCGCGGCAAGGGTCGATCCGTTTGCTTGCGCATCTTTGTCAGGCCACCCAGGCGAGCGAAAACGAGGCGGACCGAGTGTCCCCTTACTTGCCTGTCCGGACAAAGCCATGCTGACAATCGACGACATCCGCGCGGTTCCACTGTTTGCAACACTCCCTGATGACGAACTGGAGCATCTCGCTCACACGTCCGCAGACCTGCACCTGTGCGCGGGCGAGTTCGCAGTCCATGAAGGTGGCGAGCGCGCGCTGTATGCCGTTCTGGCCGGCAAGATGGAAGTCATCAAGACATTCGACGGTGTCGAGCGGACGCTGGGCTGGCGTCTGCCTGGAACCCTCTTTGGCGAAGTGCCGCTCGCGCTGAGTTCGCCGTTTCCAGGCGCCTATCGGGCAGCAGAGCCATCGCGTGTAATGCGTGTGGACGCTCAGCGTTACTACCAACTGGTTGCCGCATCGCCAGAAATTGCGTTCAAGATGGGCACCCTTGCGCGCGAGCGTATCGGGGGTCTGCAGGGACTCTCCGCCGAGCCGCCCAAGCCACGCGTGACGATGATTGGCAGTCGCTGGGACGACGCCTGTACAGCGCTGCGGAAGTTTCTCGCCCGCAACCAGATCAGCTACGACTGGATGACACCGGATGCGCCAGAACTCCCGGCGCGCTGGCCTGGAGCCTGTCCACCAGAGCAAGATTGCCCGGCGTTGCGACTGGCAGATGGCACAGTGCTTAGTCAACCTGCGACGCGCGAGCTCGCCGGGTTGCTAGGTCTGCAGACGCAGCCCCGCTTCGCTGAATACGACACGATGATCATCGGTGGCGGACCGGCCGGTCTCGCTGCGGCGGTGTACGGTGCGTCCGAAGGTTTGCGTACTGTAGTGCTGGAGCGCGAAGCGCCGGGCGGGCAAGCTGGGACATCTTCGCGTATCGAGAACTACCTCGGCTTCCCCAACGGCGTGTCTGGAGATGAACTCGCTAGCCGTGCACTGCAACAGGCAAGGCGTCTCGGTGCAGAGATTCTGGTGACACGATCAGTCGCTCGAATCGATGTCGAAGGGCGTAACGTTTACCTCGACGGAGGTGACGTCATCCGGGCTCGAACGATCATTCTCGCGACTGGCGTCACGTGGCGCCGCCTCTCGATCGATGGCTTCGACCGGTTTATCGGGAAAGGAATTTACTACGGCGCGTCACGCAGCGAAGCGAGCGCTACTCATGGACTCGAGGTCTACCTGATCGGTGGTGGAAACTCGGCCGGCCAGGCCGCTTTGTACTTTGCCAATCATGCGCGCATGGTCACGCTTGTCCTGCGAGGCGATTCGCTGGAGAAGAGCATGTCGCGCTACCTTGTCGAGCAGCTTCGCGGGAAGTCAAACGTAGCGGTGCAACTGCGATCGGAAGTAGTCGGTGCATACGGCGATACTCAGCTGACGGCGATCGATGTGCGCGATGAGCTGAGCGCAGAAGTGCGTCGGTACGAGTGTGGGGGATTGTTCGTGTTCATTGGCGCCGACGCAGAGACCGAGTGGTTACCGACGGAAATTGCACGCGATGCGCGCGGATATATTCTCACTGGCGACGACGTTGTCAAGGCGGGACGCTGGTCCCATATCCGGGATCCCTACCTCCTCGAATCGAGTGTGCCAGGCGTGTTTGCCTGTGGAGATGTGCGATTGAGCCCGGTTAAGCGCGTCGCTTCCGCCGTCGGTGAGGGCAGCATGGCGATCGCTTTCGCCCACAAATATCTTCAGCATGAGGCCAGATAGGCCCCGATGCGGCGGGGAGGTGCCTACGAACTCTCGTCGTGGATTTCGATCGATTTTGAATGGCCGCTTCGATGGGGGTGACAGGCTGCTATCGGGTCGACATGAGCCAAAACGCACGGGGCAGGACGCGGCCAATTTCTGCCGTACACGTGTGTGACTGGACAGCCATTCACACGACCGCTTCGCGCACGAAAGCGGACGACCAGGTGCGGCCGCCTGGAATCCGGAGCACTATCGAAGAAAAATCAGTTCTATCGCCAGAATTATCGATGCCACTATGGCAACTCGCGTCACGCCCCACTCGAACTGGTGGCGTTCTGTCCTGGTGAACGCGCATAGCGTTCCCGCACAGTAAGCGAAGAAATTCATGCTCTTTTTCGTCGCAGCTTCAACCCGATTGCGACGGAGGATTTTTGCCATGATTCAAACCCTGGTTTCGTTTTCGCCGGTCCGAGTGCAACGTGTCAGGCGCCGCGAGTACATGGATAGAGTTCATCAGGCGTGGGCCAGGAACCCTTGAATCTGCGCCACCACGCCGGCGCCTTCGCCTACTGCCGATGCGACTCGCTTGGTCGATCCAGAACGAACGTCGCCGATTGCAAACACTCCCTCGGCGCTCGTCTGCAGCGGCATCGATTGCACGCTGCTTTCCGGGAGATCGGTGCCCGTCAAGACGAATCCCTTGCTGTCGAGCGCGACGCCGCACGCTTTGAGCCAGCGAGTATTCGGTTCTGCGCCGATGAACACGAACAGGTGATGCGTCGTCATGCTTCCTTCAATCCCGCCAGCACCGCGGTAATGTACGCGCTCCAGACGCGTATTTCCTTCAAGCGCAGTCAGTTCAACGCGCGTATGAACGGTCACGTTCGGTAGCGATGTGACGCGCTCGGTGAGGTAGTGCGACATGCTGTGCTCAAGGTTTGCGCCTCGAATGAACATATGTACCTGCTCGGTGTGCGACGCCAGAAACACCGCTGCCTGTCCTGCAGAATTACCACCACCAATCAGCAATACCGGCTCCTTACGGCAGAGCCTCGCCTCAAGCGGGGTTGCCCAGTAGTAGACGCCGCAGCGTTCGAAACGGGCAAGGTCCTCGACGGCGGGTCGCAGGTATTCTGCGCCGCTAGCAATGACCACCGTGCGCGCCGTGATGCGATGGCCGTCGGCAAGCTCCACGACGTGCGGTTGCCGGTTGCAGTACAACGCCTTGACCTCGCACGGGATGCCGATATGGGCTCCGAATTTCTGCGCCTGAATGAACGCGCGGGCCGCGAGATTGTGACCGGTGATACCGGTAGGGAATCCCATATAGTTCTCGATGCGCGCGCTCGTACCGGCCTGTCCACCGGGAGCGCGACAGTCGAGCGCCGCCACTGACAAGCCCTCCGATGCTGCATAGACAGCCGCTGCAAGTCCCGCGGGCCCCGCGCCGACGATGGCGACATCGTAGACGTGCGCTGGGTCGAAATCAGGAATCAGTCCGAGACACGATGCGAGCTGTCTTTCATCCGGATTTTTAAGCACAGTGCCGTCCGGACACACGACGAGTGGGAAATCGTCGGGTTGCGGTGTCAGGCGCTCGAGCAGCAAGGCAACTTCGGCGTCGTGCTCCGCGCCGAGCGTCGTGTTCGGAAGGTTGTTGCGGCGCAGGAAATTCTGTAACGCGCGCAGTTGTGCGTTACCGGAGGAGCCGACCAGCACGACACCGGGTACGCGCTCAAGCACCATGGTCCGCCTCAGAATCAGGGCGCGCATGATCTTTTCGCCAAGATCGGCCTCACCGATCATCATGGTGGTGAGATCGTCGGGTCGCACCAATAGCGCTTCGACATCTTCGAGGACATGCGCGTCCACCACGGCGGGCTTCGGCGAAAGTTGGCCGACATCAGAGGTGAACTCGCCGCGGTGGACGTAGGTGTGAATGATCCGTTCGAGTCCGAGGCCGTTACGCGCGATGATCCGGATCTTGCCCGAGAGCATGACGAACACCCCCGGACTGCGGACTCCCGCACGATAGAGCATCGTGCCTTTGGTATAGCGCGACAGGCTGCCGAAGCGGCGCAGTCTGCTGATTTCGGCCTCGGTGAGAACCGGAAACATGTGATGGTAGCGTGGATGGCCAATCACATATGGGTCATCGTCAGCCATGTCATCGTCAATGGGGCTCCTGTCTTCTGCGGGTCGAGGCAAACGCGTATCGTCGCCCGGTATTGACTCGTTGCTCATCGCTAATTCTCCTCCCGCCGCTGCGCGGCGGCACCGCCCTGGTCGACAGTCGCATCTGTCGCCGGGCGAAAAACCAGGTCTCGCGCCGGCCTAACCTGCGAGCTGGCCGAGGTAATATCCAAGCCGATCCTCGACATCGCCCGGCTTGTGGAAGCCCCGCGCGAGTAGAGCCTTGACACCTTCCTGTGCGGCGGGCCGTCCTAGCGAAGCGATACACGCATCCCAACCGGCGCCGAGTTCCACGTCCGG
This sequence comes from Paraburkholderia sp., assembly GCF_049581445.1. Classification (GTDB taxonomy): domain Bacteria; phylum Pseudomonadota; class Gammaproteobacteria; order Burkholderiales; family Burkholderiaceae; genus Paraburkholderia. Next base: position 30,836 of record NZ_JBAURZ010000349.1, read on the forward strand.
TGGCAGGCTGGTGTTGACGAGGCGCTTGGTGTTGGCGATGGCCCACTTGTCGAACCTGGAGATCCTGGTCGCCATCGCGTCGACGTAGGCGTCGAGATCGGCATCCGGCAAGGTCCGGTTCACATAGCCATAGGCCTCGGCCTTGTCACCGTCGATGTCTTCCGAACTCAGCAGCACTTCAAGGGCGCGGTTACGCCCAATCAGTTGTGGCAGCCGCGCCATCGGACCGCCGCCGGCGACCATGCCCACGCCCACCTCCCATTGCGAAATGATGGTCTTCTCCCGGCTGGCAAAACTCATGTCACAGGCCAGCGTGATCTCGCTGCCATTGCCCGTCGCACGTCCTCGGATCAATGCGATGGAGACGACCGGTGCGCGTGTCAGGCGCACGAGAAAATCCGGCCACTGCGGCAAGCCTGTTGGACCGGCTGGCATGGCGGTGAGGTCCTCGATACCGGCATTGAAATCCGCGTGATTCAGGAAGTAGCCGTCCACTGCACTGTCAAAGACCACGACCTTCACATGCTCGTCGGTTTCGAGGGCATGGATGACCTCGTGAAACTGCGCGACCATCGGCGGCCCCATGACGTTGATCGGCGGGTTGTCGATCGTGACGCGCCAATAGGCTGGAGACTGCCGGGAAACTTTGATCTGAACGGGGTTCGTAGTCGCTGTCATTTGGGGCTCCTATCACCGACACATGAGATGCTTTGTGCGGGATCCGCTCGCGGATTGCGATCGTGCATTCCGCTGTTGAAGGGCATTCGCTACCCGGTTGCGTTTCGTTGAACGATCCTGTTCAGTCGTCGAGCGCCGCTAGCGCCGCCTCGGCGATTGCAATGTCCTGCTCGACGGGAAGGCCGTCTCACATGCGCGCCGGCTTCAAGATTCGCGCCGGATTTGAACTAGGCCTGCAGAACCTTGAGCAGCTCCCTGGCAGTCGGGCCCGATGAGGCGGGGTTCTGGCCGGTGATCAGTTGCCCGTCGACAATGGTAAGGACTGCCCAGTTCTCTACCTTTTCGAAGTGTCCGCCCAGACGCTTGAGTTCATCCTCGACGAGGAAGGGCATGACCTTGGTCAGGCCCACGGCCTCTTCTTCATCGTTGGTAAAGCAGGTGACGCGCTTGCCCTTGACGAGAGGCTGTCCCTGGTAGGTAGTCTTGCGGAAGACACAAGGACCATGACAGACGGCAGCGACCGGCTTGCCCGCGTTGTAGAAATCCTCGATCAAGGCGATCGAATGCTCGTCATTGGTCAGATCCCACATCGGACCATGGCCGCCGGCATAGAAGATCGTGTCGTAGTCGGCCGCCTTGACGTCGGCAAGCTTGACGGTGTTGGCCAGCACCTTCTGGGTCGCAGGGTCTTTCTTGAACCGGAGCATCGTATCGGTTTGATTGTCCGGATCGTCGCTTCTCGGGTCGATCGGTGCAAGACCTCCCTTGGGCGAAGTCACTGTGACCTCTGCACCGGCGTCCGTGAACGCATAGTAGGGGGCAGTGAACTCTTCGAGCCAGAAGCCGGTTGGCTTGCCGGTGTCTCCAAGGATGTTGTGCGAAGTCAAAACCAACAGGATTTTCATTGCCAGTCTCCGTACATTGAGGCGAATGTCCGAACGCGGCATCGCCGGGGGAAAACTCGAGGTCGAGGCTGTTACTTGGTCAGAAGTTTGCGAGCCGTGCCCTGCCGGGCAATTGGCTCATGCGGGTTTGGAGCACGACGGGCCGAGGGGCACAGCGAAGAGAGCGCTGTCGCAGCGGCGTCCTGTCCCCTGCACCTGCAAGGTGCCTGTAGACGAGTGCAAGGCGTTTGTATTTAACTCCAGGCATCGGGCGCTCGCCATCAACCGAAGGTATTGCCGGACTATGCGATGGGATGAACTGGACTTCGCTGTACCCCTTGGAACGTCGCGCGAGGGCAATGCTGCTGGGGTTCATGCGACCGAAATGACGAAGTTGGCACGCTCGCTCAAAGCGCGTAGATACTGCGTTTGGCTCAATTTGTAGCGTGATGTGACACTTAAATAGTAAGGCAGGAAGCGCATCAGCAGGGTAATGGAACGATGCGAGTGTGTTAGTGCAGTCATAAATTTGAAAGACTGTGTCTTGGCGTGTTGTAATTTCGCGCTGTGTTTTCGCCTATTGTGGTTTTCAAATACGCCAGGCAGGCAAAGGGAAGCCGATAGTCAACACATCCAAGGAGCCACAGCATGAGCAACACTCCAATGGGCAGCGAACACGCAGTTGGGATCTCGGGCGCTCTTGCGTTCGAGATGAAACTCGAGATCGTCATCATCCCTGTTACCGATGCTGATCGAGCGAAGCGCTTTTATAGCGATCTCGGTTGGAGGCTCGATATCGATTTCAAAAGAGGCGACGACTACCGCGTGATCCAGTTCACGCCGCCAGGTTCTGGATGCTCGGTGATGTTCGGCAAAGACATCACCACGGCCGCGCCAGGCTCAGTTCAAGGGCTTCACCTTGTCGTTTCCGACATCGTGGCCGCGCGTAACGAACTGCTCCGTCGTGGTATCGCGATCAGCGAACCATTCCACGACACCGGCGGCGTGTTCCACCATGCTGACGGGAAATACGTGCTAAGCGGCTTAAACCCGACGCGACAAAGTTATGCCTCGTACGCTTCATTCAGCGATCCAGACGGCAACGGCTGGTTGTTGCAGGAAATTACTGTGCGATTGTCCGGCGACATCGAAATAGGCGACCCCAGATTCACTAATGAGGTTGTGAGGGCGATTCACTCGACGACACCTGTTTGATCGTCGCAGGACGTTCACTTGTTTGGAAAGTGCGAGCGAATGAACTTTGGTTTCATGACCGCGCGCACGGCCACGCTTCGGTTGTTTGTTGAATATCCGCGCTGGCGATTCGGGTGCGTGTGGTACTTCACGGCGTCTTGCTAGGAACGCCTGGCGAGCGGCCGTTTGCGAGGACTGGATGGTTTGCTGACTCACGACAGTTCGAGAACGCGCCGGCGTTGTGCGAACAGCCATTCGACATTAGCATCCGGATCGCTGACAATCCAGCAAGCGACTGAGGGCGGGGACGCTGTCTCGTGACAGCCCGTCCGCGCCTGGAACTCGCCTTAGCGGTATTGCTGGCTTTCGTCGTTATCCGGTCGGGGAACTTGATGGATCTGCGTCAGTTGCGCTATTTCACTGTGCTAGCGGCACATCAACACTTCGGGCGTGCTGCTTCTGTTCTGCACATTGCGCAGCCTGCACTGAGCCGGCAGATCCAGTTGCTTGAGACCGAGTTGGGCGTGAAGCTCGTTGAACGGCATTCGCGCGGCGCTTCGCTGACCCGTGAAGGAGAACTGCTGCTCGATCGTGCAACTTTCCTGCTTCGCTACGCGGACCAGATCCGCGTGGATATCATGGACCAGCAAAGTACGCCGCGCGGTCCTGTCGCGCTTGGTCTGCCGCCAGCACTCGCATCCTTCTTCGTTGCGCCGCTCACACGCGCCTTGCGCAATCAATATCCGGAGATCCGGCTACGCGTTAGCGAGAGCTTTTCGCCATCGCTCTCCGAAGCGCTCGAGCGTGGCACGCTGGATGTCGCGTTGATCAGTGGTCCAATTGCCGCACCTGCGCAGATCTGTGCCGAACCATTGCTGAGCGAAAAGCTCTGCGCGATCGGCCCCGCGACAGACGCGCGACTCGCAGTGTCGTCGCTCGATATCCAGGCACTTGGTGAAGTCCCAATGATACTGGCCGGCTTGCAAAAGTCAGGAGTACGTCTTGCCCTCGAACGTAGCGCTGCCCGCGCGAATATATCGCTTCACGAAGTGATGGAAGTCGAATCGGCTGATGTGGCAGCTCAACTCGTTTCTGAGGGTGCCGGTTGGACCGTGCACGTTGCTTCCGCAGTACGAAGGGAAGTCCTGGCAGGTTCACTGCGCGCTGTACCGATTTCGGGGCTGACGCTGGAGCGCTTCCTCGCTCATTCTCGGCAGCGGCCTCCATCACGCGCGACGATCGCGCTGATGAGCACGATCCGCTCTATGGTCGTGACGATGATCAATGCCGGCGATTGGCCAATGGCGCAGGCTCACGAGTCGGCGAACGACGAAGAAAATAACCCTAAAGCCTAAGCGCTGTCCGGCATCAGGGATAAGTCAGACTGGCCACATCGAGCGGTGACATGACGACAACAGAAGGCGCTCCCTGCAACAACGGATCGATGGTGGCGCGATAGATGCGGTAGTGGTCGGTCAGTCGATGCTCATCGATGGCCTGTTTCGTCGCGAAGACTTCGTAGAGCCGGAACGTCGTGTGTGGTTCGACGCTCACGAGGAGGTCGAACTGCAGGCATCCCGGCTCGCATCGCGTGGGGGGCAACACTGCCCGCAGCGCGCGCTGAACCTCCTGTTCCTTTCCGTTTTTCGGCACGAAGCTCGCGAAAACGACGATCGGAGCAGGGCTTTCGATATTCGACGTCAAGGGCCGCTCCTGATCGGCAGGTGAAGGGTCTATGAAGCTCAAGGCAGAGTTTCAAGGCAGTGGGCACATCGGCACGCGCATGGCGCCGGGTTCGAGTTTCAGATCGAGGTTAAGCCTGAAACTCTTGTCGGATACTTGCTCGAAGCGGTGCAACAAGGAGCCGACCGCGCCAAAGACAACGTCGCGATAGGCGTTTGGATCGTCTGCGTCGAAAATCTGTGTAGCCAGTGTCTTGTAGCCTTCTGCCATGACGATGAAGTGAAGATGCGCGGGGCGCATGATCGCGCGCTGTTGTGCTTCAAGCAGTTCACCGCATGGACCGTCGACGGGAACCGCATACCCGGCTGGACGCACGCTATTGAACGAGAAGCGCCCGTCACTATCCGTCTGGAAGCGGCCGCGAAGATTCATCTCGGCTTGCTCAGGATCCTGGTTCTCGTAAAGACCACCGGGCGATGCCTGCCACGTCTCTATGCGCGCATTGGCGATGGGCTCGCCGTCGAGCGAGAGGATCCTGCCACTGACGAACAGCTTGTCGCCTGGTGTCCCGTCAGCGGCGATGTTGGCGCCATTCTCGCGTAGCGGCTGAGCAGCGCGCCAGAACGGACCAATCAGCGCCGGCTCGGTACCGCCAGCGGCCAGCGCCTTTTTCGCATCGATGAGGCCCACGAGCGTGGCCAGTCCGAGAATGTCCGCGAGCAGAATGCCCTCGTGCTTTTCGGGTCCCGTCGCTTTGCCAATGCGCACCAGAAAGTCGATGCCGACTTCCAGTTCCTGATAGCCAAGATCGACCTCGACAGCGAACGCATGGAGATGGCGCAGCAGGCTGTCCAGAACCTGCTTGAGGCGGGGATTTGTCGTATGCCTGTTCGCGGCGAGCACCGCTTCACGAAGTGCCTCGGGAGTGGCGGGAAGTGCTTCGCGGTTATCCGGTCGTGTCGGAGTAGTTGTATCGGGTTGGTTCATTGCGTGCTTTGCCTCCTGCATGTTCAGCGCCTTATGGTTGCTCGTTACGCTTCGGTTTTCAGAAAACCCGTGCCGTCGTATTGGAGTCCGGTACCTTCGGCTGCTTTGAGTACGTCGGGATGCCATTCGATCCGGCCAACTTCTTCATCTGTTCCACCGACGACCGAATAAACAACGAGATCGTGATCATTGGGATTGCGAAATCCGCGCATGACACCAGTCGGCATAGATATGCAGTCCCATTGGTTCAGTTCGAGCTGGTGCTCGCCATTCTCGCCCCAGATCACGATCATCTTGCCATTAAGCGGGAAGAACACCTCTTCGGTCTTGTGGGAGTGCAGGTTTGCCCCTTGGCCCACGGGAATTTCGATCAGCGTGACGCCAAAGCGGTGGGCGCCTTCGATCGCTGGCTGCACGCCCTTATTTTCGAGCACGCCGCGGTTGATGATCTTGTACAGGCGCTTTTCGAAGCCCGGCAGTCGGCTTTCAATGAAAGTCTCTCCGTACGGTTTGACTTTCCCCCAGCGCGCGACGCGGGTTGCTTCCATCTGTTCAGGTGTGATGTCCATGGTCGACTTCCTTGGTAGTGGATGTAGAGCGCGGTCCGACGTTTGCCGGCCCTGCCAACCAGATCGTATTCAGCTCGCGAAGCGAAATCCAACACCATTTTTTTAAGGTGTCGATAACTTCCTGGCATTGAACAGTTGAGGGCTTATCGCGTGGTCAGAGCAAACCCGATAACAGAAAGGTATCAATGCCAGAAATATTTGATCTTGGACGCGGGCAGGTGCCGCCACCTACGATCGGTTCAGAACGCCGGATTTCGTGGCACAGCCGACGCAAACCCATATCAGGAGAGACACCCATGGATGACACCACCTTCACGTCTGTCGAACGGGGCACGCGCTTCGCGGAGCGCGAAGCTTTTAAGGTCGGTTTTATTGGCATCGGCAAGATGGGCCTGCCCATGGCAACGCGCATTCATCGGCACGGCCACCATGTATCGACCTTCGACGCGAGCAGCGAGCGCATTGGAATGGCGCTTGCCGCGGGCATTACGGTGCAGCGAGATCTGGATGCAGTGGTGGCTTCGGCCGAAGTGCTGATCACCTCGTTGCCCAACGACGCTGCGTTTGAGTCGGTGGCGTTCAAACTCGCCGCCCGCGCGCGCCCTGATCAGTTGTACATCGATACCAGCACCGTATCAACGGACGCTTCCAGTCGTGTGGCACAGGCGTTCGACGATGCTGGCGTTCCTTATCTGCGAGTCGCGGTATCCGGCAATGCGCGGATGGCCGAAACCGCGCAGCTGACCTCGATTGCCTCTGGCACGCGGGAGCACTATCAGCGCGCGCTTCCACTGCTGCAGTTGCTGGGACCTTCGCAGTTCTATGTCGGAGCACGGGAAGAGGCCCGTGTGATGAAGCTGGTGATCAACCTGATGGTTGCCGATACCGTCGGCATGCTCGCGGAAGCGCTCGCTATCGGGCAGCAGGGTGGTCTCGACTGGAGCGATATGTGGCGGGTGCTGTGCGAAAGCGCGGTCGCTTCGCCAATTGTGAAAGCGAAAGCGGAGCAACTGAAGACTCTCGATTTCTCACCGACCTTCAGCGTCGAGCAGATGCAGAAGGATGTGGGACTCATCCTGGCGGCGGGCGCCGATGGGCACATTCCGTTGCCCATGACAGCGGTCGTTGCCCAGTCGCTGCAGCATGCGTCGGCGCTTGGCCTTGCTAGCGAAGACTACGCCGCCCTGATCAAGCTCTCGCTGCCGTCCGCGGGCCAGCGATCCAACGTATGAATGAGGTGCGACATGCAAACTTCTTCGACTATTGTTGAACCGTCCGCTGTGGTCCGCGTAGACGCAACGGTCCGTTACGGCGTCGCGCTTGCGCTAGTCTTTAGCCTTTTCTTCGCATGGGGGCTGACCTATGGTTTGCTCGACGTACTGAACAAGCATTTCCAGCAGACGCTCAACGTTACGCGAATGCAGTCCGCGTTGCTACAGACATGCTACTTCGGCGCGTACTTTCTGGTCGCGCTTCCATCAGGGCTCTATGTTAACCGGTATGGATACAAGCGCGGAATCCTCCTGGGACTCGTTGTGTTTGCGCTCGGGGCACTCCTGTTTGTACCGGCAACTTCACGCCACCAGTTTTATCCGTTCCTTATAGCGTTGTTCGTGCTCGCATGCGGTGCCGCCTGTCTAGAAACAGCGGCAAATCCGTATGTGACTGTGCTCGGACAACCTCTTGGGGCGGCGCGACGGCTCAATCTCGCCCAGGCCTTCACCGGATTCGGCGCGTTTGTGGGCCCGCTGATCGGCGGCTTATTTTTCTTTCGACATGGCGCATTGGCTGGCAGCAATGTCGCGTCGGTGAAAATGACCTACGTTGTGATCGCCGCTGCGATGCTGCTATTAGCTTTGGTGTTCTGGCGGATCGCAATGCCTGAACCCGGTGAAACATCCACCTCGGCGTTGCGCGCAGAAAGCGTGACACCGCTTCGGCGCGAGCGTCGGTTCGTGTTCAGTGTCATCGCGCAGTTTTTCTATTTCTCCGCTCAGGTCGGCATCGCGGCGTTTTTCATAAACTTTGCGACCGAGCATTGGTCCGGACTATCGGTAAGTGCGGCGGCGTTTATGCTGTCCGGAGCGATGGTCGCTTTCACAGGTGGGCGTTTCCTATCGACTGCACTAATGCACAGGTTTGACGCGGCATCGATGCTCGCTGTGTATGCCGTCGTGTCACTCGTGCTGTGCGTCGCGGCATGTGCCGGTGCAGGTTCAGTCGCTGTGGTGGCATTGATGGCTGTGTTCTTCTTCGAGTCGATCATGTTCCCGACGATTTTTGCCCTTGGCGTCGAAGGACTTGGTTCACGTACTCGGCGCGCCGGTTCGTTCCATGTGATGGCGCTCGTTGGCGGCGCGATTGCGCCGCTCCTGATGGGCGCCATCGCGGATCGGTTCTCGATCGGTGCGGCCTATCTGGTGCCGGTGCTCTGCTTTGTCATAGTGTTGTGGTTCGCGCTATCGAGCCGAAGTGCACGCTCCCAGGCTTCCCGAAATCTTTCCGTATGACCAGAGACAGCAAAGATTGAACGTCACCTATCAAAACCCGAAGGAGATTCAGCATGTCTGAAATCCAGAGCGAGATTCAGCGTCTCGTCGAACCCAACCTTAAAAGACGCCTGTATGTTGCATTCAGCTACCCGGTTGCTTCGGTCGAAGAGACGTTGCCGCATATTCCAGAACATATCCGCTACCTTATCGAGTATGAGGACAAGGTGTTCCTGTCCGGTCCTTTCGTAACGGAAGGTCATATCGTGGGCCAGGGCATGACCGTTTTGTATGCCGAGTCGGAGAAAGAAGCTGCCGAATTCATGGAAAATGAACCGTTCGTCCGGCGCGGCCTGCGCCGGTACGAACTCAAGCTTTGGGAACTACGCGAAGGAACGCTTTCGATCAAGACGCGCTTGTCTGCGAGCCGTTTCGAACTCGATTGAGACATCGCGTCGAAAGCGATGCGACATCGCGCTCCCGGTTGAATCGTCGTGCGTCGCAGCGCCAATGTTAGCTGAGAATGTTCGCATGGATTCATGCCATTTCGTCATTGCAAAACTGACGGCGTAGCGCTTCATCTTTAGCGATCGCCCGGCGACAATTCTAACCAAACTGTTCGATCACAAAGCTGATGAACTGGCTAATCTTCGGTGTCATCTGATGATCCTTCAGATAGACGATGTGCAGCGGCGACGGCACGACCGCGCATTCGGGCAACACCGGGACAAGTTCGTTGCTGCCTGCGTCAGCTATGTGGGCCGCTTCATGACGTTGCATCCGGGGGACGTGCTGACAACGGGCACGCCGCAGGGTGTCGGACTCGGCCCGAGCCGCCGCGCCATCTCGCAAGCGGCGGCACGATGCAACTTGGAATCGCCGGCCTCGGTGAGCAGTTTCAAACGGTGCGCGGCTGACACTGTGTGAGTCCGCTGTGCGTCGCGTACCGGAATTGGCAAGTTTCGCTTCGAGGTGATGCAAGCGAAGCACACTGTTTCGGACAGTGACCGCACCTCATACTGAATCCTGAATCCGGCTGGGAATTGCAGCAGCTGGATCATTTTATTTCGGAGAACAACATGTCACTTACAGGAAAAAGAATCGTCATTCTTGGCGGTTCGTCGGGTCTCGGCTTCGCGACCGCGAAGGCCGCCGCTGCGGAAGGCGCGCAGGTCGTGATTGCATCGAGCAACGCGAAAAAGGTTGCGGATGCAACGGAGCGCCTCGAATCGAGGGTCGAAGGCCGGGTTGTCGATCTGTTCGACGAACGCGGCATCGCGGCGTTCTTTGATGCTGTCGGCGCGTTCGATCATCTCGTCTATACGGCAGGCGACGCACTGAAGGCTGCCGAGCTGAAGGAGATGACGTTCGCGGATGCGCAGGCGGCGTTCGGCATCCGCTACTGGGGGGCACTGCTCGCGACGAAGTACGGGGCGGCGAAGATCCGCGTGGGCGGTTCGATCGTGCTGACGTCCGGACTCGCGTCGCAGCGCGCGCGCAAGGGCTGGTCGGTCATTTCGAGCGTTTGCGGCGCGACGGAGTCGTTCGCGCGCGCACTCGCGGTCGAGCTTGCACCCGTGCGTGTCAACGTCGTCAGCCCCGGCACGGTGCGCACCGAGCTGTGGGACGGCCTGCCCGACGCGGCGCGCGACGCCATGTTTCAGAAGGCGAATCAGCTCTTGCCCGTCGCGCATGCCGGTGAGCCCAGCGAAGTCGCGGAAACGTATCTGTATTTCATGCGCAGCGGTTTCGTCACCGGCTCGATCGCATACGTCGACGGCGGCGCTGGCGTGATGTCCGCCTACTGAACGACGATCGGTAGCCAGAGGAATGACGATGATTTACGAACTCAGGACCTATGTGCCGGCACCCGGGCGCCTTGACGACGTGCTCGCGCCATTCCGGCAGCCCGTGCTGCAGATCTGGGAAGAACCTGGAATCGAGCTGTTTGCTGGCCAGGTGGGCGACGCCACCCGGGTAAGCCTGGCCGGAAAGTTCCGATGCCGGGCCATGCAGTACGTCGATGCGCTCAAGGCCGTACCGGTCGAAGCTGGGGATAGCGTAGCCGAAGCTGGTGTCACTATGCCACCTGCTCTTCGGGTAGGATCTTGGGTGCTCGCCCGAGCGCACAGCGCTCGCGGCGTCAGCCTGACCCGATGCGAATCTTGCCGCTGCAGAGAATTTCTCGACCAAACCTGGCCTCTGAGCGGGAAGGGCCGTATCCGGTTGGTAATACTCCACAAGGAAAAAATACGTTCATGAAGAAAGCGTTTTGTATGTCGGTTGCACTGATGATGAGCCTTGGCGCTGGCGAGGCATTCGCGGCAGGTTGCCTTAAAGGAGCCGCCGTCGGGGCAGTGGCTGGGCACGTAGCGGGGCATCATGCGGTTGCTGGGGCGATCGTCGGTTGCGCGGTCGGGCACCACATGGCTAAAGAACAGGCAAGGAAATCCGCAGAGGAGCACGCTGCGGCGCAGCCGCGTTAAACAACGATCGTGAATTCGCTTCAGTCGGCAGTGCCTGACATACGACCGGTTACGGCGTTTCGTTCTCACCGGGAAAAGCGGAACCTGCTTTCAAGCTGACTGGTCTTGCTTTCTTTTTCCTTTCGATTGACGAGCGGCGGCCACCGGCATTTCAACCCCAAGGTTAGTTGGTCGTCAATGTCTTCGCTGCCGCCAGCGAATATCGCGCGGCGAGCGTTCAGCCACAGCGCGCGTCGCTGAACGCGTGGCCTCGTGGCGCAGTTCACTATATCGCCTGAAGGAGATCGTTAGCCTGGGGTTAGCGAATCTCCACTCAGCATGATTGAACCGGTGCCGCTTGCTCCTTAAACTGGTTTCAGTGCTTCAGAAACATCAATCCAGTGACCACCAGACTTTGATCAACCCCGAAAAGTCTGGAATGAATCCTAAGACCTTGTGTTCGCCGTAATGTAGACGCAGTACGAAGCGATTAGCCGGAACCCGATTGAATAACCCAAGCCTGAAGGCGATTTACATCGCCAATTTAATTTTACGTTACTAAGGAATCCCCACAACAGCTCCGGCAATACGATTACGGAACTTGAGCCGGGCACTCGGCCAACTTCCCGTCACCACGCTCGCTGCCGACCAGATCATCCACTGACCGTGGTCGATATGCCTCCACTCCACAAGTGCGGCCGCGACGCCGACTGCGAGAGCGACGGCGATCATTGCCGCGATGAACGGAACACGTTCGCCGCCGTCGGACCGCCTGGACCATTTCGCGAAGTGCACCCAGTAAGAAACTTCTGGGCGGCGTTCGTGCCAATAGTTGATTGAAGAAATCAGCAGAACTGGCAAGAACGCGATCCATATAAACGGCAGAGTCTCGAATGCCCGATGAATCAGTGCCGATTGCCTGATTCCTTCGGTGCTCTCACACGCGAGGTAAAGCGCGGGAATGAAGGTAAAGTTCCCGAGGGAAAGCAGCTCGCTTCCCTGTGCGGTGAGCAGTATCGATCCCATTGCCAGAAGGGTGGTAGCCCCGACAAACAGAGGCGGATACGCGAGCGATGCTGTTAATACAACGACGCCTAGTCCAATGGCTATCCCATGGGCGACTACACCGAGCGGGGCGAGATGCGCGCGGTCCACCCCGATAGCAGTGGACACGGTCACCAACGAAACAGTCAACCACTCGCTGTTGCCTGAAACCAGCGCTAGAACAATCAATGGCAAGAGAGCGGTCAACGCACGAATGAGTGCCTTCCCATTGATCACGGCCTGGAAGCCAGATACGGCCGATTCGATGAATCGAAAACGGCGTATTCGGTCCGACAAAGGCAAGGCGAGCTGGTCATCTGATTGGTTTTCGGACCTTGACTTGCACATCTCGAAGACCTCAATTCTGCGATTCGAGCGCTCCCGCTGCCCGTTACTCACAAACCAGCACTCACTACGCGAGTGCCTGGATCACATCCTCGGACGGTCGCACCAAGCCAATTCTCGGGAAGATGTAATCAACTGACGCCTGGTGATGCTCAGCCGCACCGCAGCTCATCGCGTCCTCGACGAGCACGAGCGTATAGCCGAGTTCATAGGCGGCTCGTGCCGTTGATTCGACGCCGATGTTTGTTGAAATTCCGCCGAGCACAATTGTCTTGATGCCACGACGGCGCAATTGCAGATCAAGTTCGGTGCCATGGAATGCATTCCACTGCCGCTTCGTGATCTTGATGTCGCGTTCGTCTGCTTCGAGGGCGTCGGGGAAATCCCACCACGTAAGCGGAAGTCCGCCGGCAGGAAGCGTTACGGGCTGATCGACGGGTTGTTTTAAGGCATCGCCGAAATCCTGGTTCCAACCTACGCGCACCAGTACGACAGGCGCGTCGATCTCCCGGAAGCGTTTCGCGAGCGTGGCCGAGACGGACACGACTGCGTCTGCCGGGCGAGGTGCCTTCGCGAACCCGAGGATTCCCTGCTGGAGGTCGATCAGAACGAGGGCCGTCGTTTGGGGATCAAGTTTGTGCAGCATGTTTGCTCCTGGCGTTGAACTCGGTGGGTCAAGGGTGTATTGTGAGGCCTGCCTCACATTTTTAATATATGAGAATGTCCTCACAAAAGTCAACGGGAACATTGGGTGCCGGAACCGCGCAAGTGAAATCTCCCAGTCGCGCGCGTGGTCATGCGCGTGTCGCGGCGCTTCTGGAGGCGGCGAGCATGGAATTTGCAGAAAAGGGATATGACAGCGCGACGATGACGGCGATCGCCGCCCGCGCGGGGTCGTCTATCGGCTCGCTGTATCAGTTCTTTCCCACCAAGGATCAGGTCGCGGGTGCGCTGCTCGAAAACTATCTGAACATGCTCGCAGAGACGTTCCATAAGCTGCGCGAGGCCGCACCGACGTTGGACCTATCGTTGCTGGCAGGGCGGTTGACGAGGGTGTTCTTGAAGTTCCGCACGGCTCATCCGGCCTTTGCGGTGCTAGCTGAGAGCTACAGCTATGCTTTGCCGGGCACGGCCCGCATCCGCGAACGACTGCGCGGAGAGATCGAATCCTTGCTTGGTGCAGTGGCGCCTCACCTCGCGGCAGATGAGATCACTATCCGCGCGGCAGTAATCCAGCAACTCATGAAGGCTGCCGTCGCGATTAATGGCGACACCTCGATCGCCGGTCGTAAGGCCGCGATCGACGAACTGGAGCGCTTGATGCAGCACTATCTGAACGAGGCGATTAATTCGGCCAGATAGTGCGTCTGAGGGAAACCGGTTCGTCGATGGTGTTTTTACGTAGCCGAATGGTCACAACGCCATACCACCGTCGATGGTGATACTGGAACCTGTCATGTAGCCTGACTCCTTGCTGGCGAGGTAGGCAACCAGACCGGCGATCTCCTCCGGATCTCCTGCGCGCTTAAGCGGAATGAGCGGCTTGATTCTCTCGATATGGTCGACCGTCATGTCCGTTACGGTAGGCCCGGGCTGAATGTTGTTGACTGTGATGCCGCGCCCGGCAAGATCAATAGCGATACCTTTCGCCATGACTGAAACGGCAGCCTTAGTCATTGAGTAAACGCTGGAACCCGGATGTCCGCTTCGCACCGCCGTGTTGCTGCCGATCGTAATGATCCGGCCACCGTCACTGAGATGCGCAGCCGCAGCCTGGATGGCGAGAAAGACACCACGCACGTTGATGTTCAGCATCCGGTCAAGATCTTCTACACTCACGGTCGCAACATCGCCAAGCAACAAGATTCCTGCGTTGACAACCGCGATATCCAGTCTCCCAAAGTGATCCACGGTCTGCGCGACTGCCGCCTTGATAGCCGCCGGATCCGCGTTGTCTGCCTTGATTGCAAGGCCGCTCCGTCCGGTGGCCTCTATCGCCGCAACTGTTTCGGCCGCTCGCTGCGGCGCAGATACGTAGGTCACCGTTACGTGGGCCCCCTCGGTGGCCAGGCGTCTCGCCGCCGCCGCGCCAATGCCTCGCGAACCGCCGAAGACGATGGCAACCTTTCCTGCAAGTGTGCGATTCTCGTTCACTGATATCTCCATTTTTGACAGATTAGTCCATAACCAGGCGTAAGTGGGCCAGACTGGGCTCTCCTTGCCTAGCGCGTTCTAAATCGGTTGATTGCAAACCTGGCCAGTACCCGCAGGCTCCTCGCGTCGCCACCCGCACGGGCGCCGAGCTGGATGCCCTGCATCGTCATCTGTAAAAAGGCAGCGGCTTCCCGCGCGTCGATGGTGGGGTCAACTTCTCCGCATGCTTGCCCCTCGCGGATGCGTTCGGCGAGGCGTCTAAAAAGCCTTGACCCCACCTTGCTCCGTAACGCTACAAGCTCCGGATCCGCAGCCCCGAATTCAGCGACTGCGCCGACCCCCATACAGCCAAGCGCGCGGATGCTCTCGTCTTCGGCAATGAGTCCGAGCAAAAGCGCTTCTATACCGCCTAGTGGTGAGGCAGTGCTGTTCAGACGCTCCATGTGGCCAGCCGTGCTGTCCCGCTGATATCGCTCCAGCGCTTCAAGGTAGAGTTTTCGTTTGTCGCCGAACGCGTTGTAGAGGCTCTGTCGCCCGATATTCATCGCAGCGAGCAGGTCGTCAGTTGAAGTAGAGGCGTAGCCTTTCTCCCAGAAGACGCGCAACGCGCAGTCCAGGGCCTCATCTCGATCGAACTCTCTGGGTCTAACCATGACCCGAGCTTATTTGTTATGGACTGATCTGTCAATAACAATTCGACGCTGGTGCCGACGCAGGCGCGACTGAAGATTGTCGAGCAATAAATCGTCTACGGCTTTTAGTCCACGAACAACGTCTCGGCGTTCTCGTCGCTGCTGACGTAGAAGTCGTTGTTAGACACACAGCTTCGTCTATAGCAATCTCCTATAGTCAAAAGCGGAAACGGGTCTTGGACGCAGGATATCGAATGCTTCCCCAATCCGTTGTTTTGTCCCGCACGATGACGGCGCTGTTTGCGCTTAATCATCGCGAACATGGGCGAGGACGCGCCGGCCATCGCAAATGGAGGCATTACTGTTGCCACGTTTCATCCTGCTCTCGGTCAATAGGCACCGAAAATCCGGTCGAGCGCCGCCAGGACGGTTTCTCGTTGATCCGAAAAAGAAGCGATGCGTTTGCCGAGCGCGTTCAACGGAACTGCACTCATGGCGGGGGTATCAAGGAAACATGTTTCGCCATTGACTTCAAAAACTGGCAGCAGATCCGATGGTTTGCCCGAAAAAGCGAGATGACGGGCAGGGCGCAGAGGAATCACGATGCGCGTCGGCAAGATTCCGACGTGCGTGCTTTGAACGTCAAGCAGGTACGGCGCGAGTTTCCGCGTTTCATTGTCAGGGTTCGCGTAGAGATCGAACCGCGCCATTAAAACGTCCTGAATTTCGCGAGGGGAAGCCCGTCGCGATCGACCATCGCCGTGTATGCAGCAACCAGCTCGGCGTTATCATCGGCCCAACGGCGAGCCTCCGCCTCCTGGATTTCTTCGCGCACGCCGCGCTCGCTCGCTCGCGAAAGGTTAATGCCTAGCTCCTTGGCCCGATCCAGAACTTCAGGCGGCAGCGTGACGTTGGTTGACTTGCGTGGCCGAACATCGAGAGCCTTGCCCATGTGCGCCTCCATGTTGAATATAACGTGCATTATTGTCCACATGGACGATTCGCTGCAAGTTGACGGGTTTTGTGGTTGTTTTAACAATTTCTATAAAAGTTGATAATTTATATTATGTCAAATTATAGATAGCGCGAAAATACACGACTACCTGTTCACAGTGCTCGTACATAAAGTCGTCATGTAAGGCTACCAAATCGCGTCCAGGAAAAAACAACCCGCCTTGTTAACATCGTGCGGACAGCTTCACTTCACGGAAATTCATAACGCTTAATCTGCCCCCCGCCCTCATCTCGATCAATTTGGATAAGATGAGAAGAGGAACAGCGCCCCAAAGCCGAGGCGCACTTTCCAAATTGCCCCGGAATCGCACCCACGACTGAGCCGGTCGTCGTCAAAGGGAACGAGCAACGATGAATCTAAGCGCGCTGGATCTCTCCCGTCTGCAATTCGCGTTCACCGTATCGTTTCACATCATCTTTCCGGCGATGAGTATCGGCCTCGCAAGCTTCCTCGCTGTGCTCGAGGCAGCATGGCTGAAGACGGGCAAACTTCACTATAAGGAATTGTGCCTGTTCTGGTCGAAGGTCTTCGCCATCGGCTTCGGCATGGGCGTAGTGTCGGGCGTCGTGATGGCCTATCAGTTCGGCACAAACTGGGCCGGCTTCTCCCGATTTGCTGGGCCCATCACCGGACCATTGCTCACCTACGAGGTCATGACCGCTTTCTTTCTCGAAGCGGGCTTTCTGGGGATCATGCTATTCGGCTGGGATCGCGTCGGGCGGCGCGCACACTTCGGCGCCACGCTGCTGGTCGCGACGGGCACCTTGATCTCGACGTTCTGGATTCTCGCCTCCAATAGCTGGATGCAGACGCCGCAGGGTTACGCGATCGAGAATGGTCACGTCGTTCCGCTCGATTGGTTCAAGATCATTTTCAATCCATCGTTTCCGTATCGGCTCGCACACATGACGATCGCCGCCTTTATCGTCGGCGCGCTGGTGGTCGCGGCGACCGGTGCCTGGCATCTGCTTCACGGCCGGCGTGATCCTGCGGTCAAAACCATGTTTTCGATGGCCCTCTGGCTCCTGCTCATTCTCGCACCAGTGCAGGCATTGGTTGGAGATCAGCACGGTCTGAATACACGGAAATATCAACCTGCCAAGATCGCCGCGATCGAAGGACTGTGGGAAACGGAAAAGGGAGGCACAGCGCTCAACCTGATTGGTTTCCCGGATATGCAGGCGGAAGTGACGCGTTATGCGATCACGATCCCTCACCTTGGCAGCATAATTTTGACGCACACCTGGAGCGGTGAAATTCGCGGCCTGAAGGAATTCCCGAAAGAAGACCGGCCGAATTCATCGATTATCTTCTGGACCTTTCGGATCATGGCCGGTCTTGGCATGCTGATGATCCTGCTGGCACTCGTTGGCCTTTTGTTGCGGCGCCGTGACAGGCTGTACGAAAGCCGATTCTTCCAACGTTGCATGCTTGCGATGGGCCCGGCCGGCTTCGTGACGTTACTTGCCGGCTGGATTACCACTGAAGCGGGCCGGCAGCCGTGGGTCGTCTACGGCGTGTTGCGCACCGCACAGGCAGTGTCGCCCGTGACGCAACAGGACGTGAGTGTCTCATTGATGATCTTCGTGATCGTCTATTTTCTGGTGTTTTGCACGGGCATCTATTACATCCTCAAGCTCCTCCGTCTGGGGCCTCACTATGACGACGCCGGACCGCGTCCCGAGCCGAATGCCAACGCGAACAGCAGTGGTCGCCGTCCGCTCGCCGCCGTCGAGTGACCCGCTCGGCTCAGTGCCAACTCATCTGAATCGGAGCGCCGTATGGACGTCACGACAATCTGGGCAGCGATCATCGCATTTGGACTCTTCATGTATGTCGCCCTGGACGGATTCGATCTTGGCGTGGGGCTGATCTTTCCGTTCTTTCCCGAGGATGATGAGCGCGACCTCATGATCAGCACGATCGCGCCGGTCTGGGACGGAAACGAAACCTGGCTGGTACTCGGCGGCGCGGCGCTCTTCGCCGTATTTCCGGAGGTTTATTCGGTCGTTCTTTCCGCGCTCTACCTGCCGATCGTCACCATGCTCGCGTGCCTGATATTTCGTGGGGTGTCGTTTGAAATCCGTGAGAAAGCGATTCGTACCAAGAACCTCTGGAACCTCGCTTTCGTGGCCGGCTCCGCCGGGGCAGCTTTTTTTCAGGGCGTGATTCTCGGCACCTATTTGCAAGGCATTCCGGTAGCGAACGATGTATTTGCCGGACCTTCATTCTTCTGGCTCACACCGTTTAGCATGCTCACCGGTTTTGGACTGATGGCGACGTACGCGCTTCTTGGAGCCTGCTGGCTAGCCATGAAGATCGACGGCGATCTGCAGCACCGTTTGCACGCATTGATTCGTCCTCTCACGATGGTGCTGCTCGCATTCATGGTCATCGTGTCGCTCTGGACGCCGTTGACCGATGCGCAGATCGCCAAGCGGTGGTTCGACTCCGGGCTACTGTACCGCCTCCTGCCTGTGCCCTTCCTCGTCATTATCGTTGCGCTCTTCATGTTCCGCGCAGTGAGGCATCGTCACGATACAACGCCCTTTCTGCTCGCTCTCCTGCTAGTTCTGCTTGGCTATGTCGGTCTGCTTGTCAGTATCTGGCCGTACGCCATCCCGAACGTCGTCACACTCGAAGATGCGGCAGCACCGCGCTCCAGCCAGCTTTTCACACTGGTGGGGGCGGTCATCATTCTGCCGGTCATTGTGGCTTACACGACCCTCGGGTATCGCGTATTCAGAGGGAAGGCTGTACCTGGCGCGAAGTATCATTGAGCGGGAAAGGGAGCAGTGCGATGCGAATGTCCAGACTCTTGACGCTTCGAAGGCAACAATCCTCTTCACTGCTATCGTCATCCGCGGACGAGACTAGGCACGCAAAGTTGCGCCGAGTGCTCTGGTTTGTTGCGTTATGGTGTGCAGGGGTAATGGGAGCAGTGCTTCTTGCACTGCCATTTCGGCTCCTGATGGCAGCTTGCATGCAATAGGGCTGACACGGCCAGAGCGGTCAAAATAAGTCAGATGGCGGGGATATGGACCATCGACGTTTGACCCTCCTGACATGTCAGCACATAGTTGTTGCGTCTTGGTGTGGGCTTCCGGTCTGCCAACTTGCCCGTCTCACCGCCAGCTGTGCGCAGTCAATATGGGCGCGCATACGGACCTAATCGATTTCGTATGATCGGCGGAGCCGCTTGTGTATTCGTGACCAGGGTGCGCTGGCGCATCGAACGCGACTATCAGGATCTGAATCACGAGTCGGCCTCGGTCACTACGAAGGGCACATCCTCAAGTCTCGCAACTGGGGCCGCCTTACGACGACGCTGCCGCCCGCCCCCTTGCCACGGTCGAATGAGCCTGCTTTGACGCTAGCTCATCTGAATCGGGGGAAACCGCACGGTGTTTTAGATGAATTAATTAAAAATAAGGACTTTTATCCGCATCCAGGCCTAACCTTCACTTCATGTAGCGGCGCAGTCTGAAAGGATGGTCTATGGACTCGCAAGTCTTTGGCAGGTGACTCGCTCGGGCCCTCACACGAGGCGAACGGGAAAAATGAAATGGCGCGCGCCTCACCTGGCAACGTATTGCTTTAGAGAATTGATTGCGAAAATGCGCATCCGTCCTTTGATGGCCGTGATCACTTGCGCTGTCGACAGCTTACGCCAGCGGGGACATTAAATATCCGGAATCTGACGAAGTAACGAAGGCACAGCCACCTATGCCTGGCTCGGCTGGAAAGACGATGTGGGCCGCGGACCGGAATCTATCACGCGACGCACGCGACGCGATCGCTGGCAGCGGCGTTGTGGACATGTCGTGTCGGGGGGCATCGCACCGTCCGTGCAAGATCACGCAGGTGGGTTCCGTTCCCGCGTCAGAGCAGGATCGATCTCGCGACGCAACACGCAAAGTCGGTGTCCTGCGTCGTGGACGTAGCAGACCGGGTCAGCATCGACACGGCTGGCGGCGGTTGATTGATGTAAAGACGACGGAAAGTTAGCCGGCTTTTCACTCTTCTCAAAGGAAAATAAATGAGCTCGCAAACCAACGAACAAAATCCTTCGGCGTCGCGGCGCAACATGCTGATGGCGGGCGCAGGCGCAGTTGCCGCGGCAACGCTTTCCAGTTTCGCACACGCCGCCGACACTTCGCCGAGCAAAGCGGCATCCATTCACTCTGCACATCCAGGAGCTCAACCCATGAACTACGTCACGACCAAAGACGGCGTTGAAATTTTTTACAAAGACTGGGGACCGAAGGATGTTCAGCCGATCTTCTTCCATCATGGCTGGCCCCTGAGCTCCGATGACTGGGACGCACAGATGCTCTACTTCCTTAGCAAGGGCTTCCGGGTCATTGCCAATGACCGTCGCGGCCACGGTCGCTCGAGCCAGGTGAGCGACGGCCACGATATGGACCACTACGCCGCCGACGCCTCGGCCGTAGTTGAGCACCTCAATCTGAAGAACGTGGTCCACATCGGCCATTCCACCGGCGGTGGTCAAGTAGCGCGCTACGTCGCAAAATACGGTCAGCCGCAAGGCCGTGTCGCCAAAGCTGTGCTCGTCAGTTCTGTTCCCCCACTGATGCTTAAGACCGAGGCCAATCCGGGCGGCACGCCGATCGAGGTGTTCGATAATTTCCGCAGCGCCCTCGCCGCCAACCGAGCGCAGTTCTACATCGACGTCGCCAGCGGCCCTTTCTACGGGTTTAACCGTCCCGGCGCAAAGGTTTCGCAAGGCGTGATCGACAATTGGTGGCGCCAGGGCATGATGGGCGCAGCCAAGGCGCATTACGACGGCATCAAGGCATTTTCCGAGACCGACCAGACCGAGGATCTGAAGGCGATAACTGTGCCCACCTTAGTCACCCAGGGCGACGACGACCAGGTCGTCCCCTACGCCGACGCCAGTTTGCTCCAGGTGAAGCTGCTGAAGAACGGCACACTTAAGATCTACAAGGGCTATCCGCACGGCATGCTTACGACACATGCCGACGTGATCAACCCGGACCTGCTCGCCTTCATCCAGGGCTAACGAGTACGGCGCCTCACGCCACGCCCACTTGTTATCGTTTCCGGAAAGCTGGAATACGTCCAGGCGGGTGCCGCGTAAAAGCGGCGATAGCGTTTGCATTGGTTGGGGCGCGCAATTGCTGCCCCTGACCATTGTTGACAGTTTGGACTACGTAGACATTTAGACAACCACATCCACGATCTGCTGACGCAGAAGGGTTTTAACCCTTCGAATCCGGCCGGCTTAATTCCTCAAGCAAGAAGACAAACGATTCGTAAGGCCGGCCAGTCGCGTGGCGCAATCCCATTTCACAGGTGCGATTCGCCGACAGACAGGCGTCGGCTGGATGCGCGTCGAGCACGGTCTTGACCTCGCGGGTTGCCGCTACGACTAGTTCCGGGTGCAGCAGACCGCGGTCACCTGCCATACCGCAGCAAGTTGTTCCGATCGGCACTTCAGCATCGTCCGCTAGCGCTGACGCGATCTCTTTAAGAGACCTAACCAGCCCCAGATGGGTGATCGTGGGGGAAGTTACCGCGAACGCTTTTCGTGCTGCCAGACCGGGGCGCCCACATTAAGCGTGCGTCAACGGGACTCATGGGCGTGCTACGTCGGCTTGCATTGCTAGGTTAGCAGTCAGTGTGCGCCATAGCTCTTAGCCGTTCTAAAACATCCTTAAACCGCCTCACCGATGCGCCCGGGGCGCCGTGGAAAATTACAAATTACTTAAAACGTTCGAGCAGGAACAAAATGACGCAAACTAACGTTGACCGCCTACACTACACCGTTCCTGTTCTCATCCAGCACAACAACAAATGGATCGAATCGACGCGATGAAAGTATTCGTTGCGACTCTTGACGAAGGCGGCCTCGCGGCCGCTGGCCGCCGGCTGGGCCGCTCACCCGCTGCGGTCAGTCGCGCTATCGCGTTTCTTGAAGAGCACGTTGGCACGACCCTGCTGCATCGTACGACTCGCACGATCAAGCTCAGCGGCGCCGGCGAGCAGTACGCCGCCGCCTGCCGACGCATCCTGACCGACCTGGAAGAAGCCGATCTGCTGGTGGCCAGCGAACGTTCCGCGCCGCGCGGCACGCTGACCTTGACCGGACCCGTCGGCGCCGGCGAGGATTTCTTGCGGCCGATTCTCGACGAGTTCGTCGATGCCCACCCAGCCGTCACTGCACGATTGCACCTGCTGGATCGACCGGTCAATCTGATCGACGAAGGCATCGATGTCGCCCTGCGGTTCGCGCATCTGGCCGATTCGACGCTGGTTGCGTTGCCGGTCGGCGAAGTGCGACGCGTGGTTACCGCGTCACCGCGCTATCTGGCCAAAAATCCGCTGATCACCGAGCCTGCCGATCTCGCGCATCATCAGATCATCTCGATGACGCATTTTGGCGTCGACTCCTGGAGCTTCCCGCCCGCGAACCAGTCCGCTGTGCCTCGCGTGGTGCAGTTCACGCCACGTTTGATCGTCAACAGCATCGAGGGTGCGGTCTCCTCGGCCGTCGAAGGGCACGGCGTCACGCGCGTTTTCTCGTACCACATCGCCAGGCACGTCAGAGAGGGTTCGCTGCGTATCCTGCTCCCCGAATACGAACATGCGCCCCTCCCCGTGCATCTGCTCACGCCGCAAGGCCGTCTCGCGGTGCCAAAGGTACGCTCGTTCGTCGATTTCGCCCTACCGCGGCTGCGCGCCCTTTTCGAAGAATTAAAACGAATGACCGACGTCGATTAAATCGCTGCGCGGAAGAACGTCTGCCGCAACGCGCCGATTCTCTCGGCAATCGATAGTATCTACACTGCTTCCATCAGCAACGGATGGCCGCTCCTCGATGCGGCCCCACCCCGACACTATTGGAGCAGGTCATGGGCACAGAGCAGAAAGTCGTCATTATCACCGGTGCGTCGCAAGGTATCGGCGCGGGTCTGGTCAAGGCATATCGGAACCGTCATTACCGTGTTGTCGCCAACTCGCGCCAGATCCAACCTTCGCGTGATCCCGATGTGGTCACCGTGGCAGGCGACATCGCTCAGCCGGAAACCGCGCAACGTGTCATTGACGCGGCGCTGGAACGCTTTGGCCGAATCGACTCGCTGATCAACAACGCGGGCATTTTCGTCGCAAAGCCGTTCACGGAATACGCCGGCACCGACTACGCATCCGTACTCAGCACCAACCTCGCAGGCTTCTTTGAAATCACCCAGCGGGCGATCGCGGAAATGACGAAGCAGCGCTACGGCCACGTCGTGAACATCACCGCAAGTCTCGTCGATCAGCCGAGTTCCGCACGCCCCGCAGCACTCGCGGCGCTGAGCAAGGGTGGCCTGAATGCAGTGACAAAGTCCCTCGCCATCGAATATGCCTCGCGTGGGATTCGCGTCAATGCCGTCGCACCCGGCATAATCCGCACGCCATTGCACGCGCCGCACACCCATGAAGCACTCGCAAAGATGAGTCCCCTTGGACGTCTAGGCGAAATCGAAGATATCGCCGATGCCGTGCTTTACCTCGAATCAGCGAGCTTTGTGACTGGCGAAATTCTTCACGTCGACGGCGGCCGGAGCGCGGGCATCTAAGACAGGAGTTACGCGATTTTTCGCATACCTCATCAAACTGGTTGCTTGCCCCACCCCATTCACCCGTCTCGTGAGATGTCATGAACCAGCCAGGCACCCTGTTCACCCCTGCCGCGACGTTCCCCGAACGCGGCAGCTATGCGGAGCGCAACACCCTTTACTGGCGACGCAATCTCGCGATCTGCGTATTCGGCTCATTCACTACGCTCGTCAGTCTGAGCATGCTGCTGCCGTTCTTGCCGCTCTATGTGCAGCAACTGGGCGTGAGTTCGCAGGCGGCCGTCGTGCAGTGGTCCGGCGTCGCCTTCAGTGCGACGTTTCTCGGCACGGCAGTGACAGCGCCGATCTGGGGGCGCCTCGCCGATCGCTACGGCCGCAAGCCGATGCTGGTGCGCGCGGCGGTCGGCATGGCGGTCGTGATGTCGTTGATCGGCATGGCACACGGCGTCGTCGAACTCGTGGTGCTGCGGCTGATCGCGGGCCTGGTGGGCGGATACGCATCCGCATCCATTGTGATGATCGGCACTCAGGCCCCTCGCGACCGTGCAGGCTGGGCGCTTGGCATCCTGTCTACCGGATCGCTCGCAGGCAGTCTGGTTGGTCCGCTGATCGGCGGGTTCCTGCCAACATGGCTCGGCATCCGTGGCACGTTCTTCGCGGGTGGCGCGATGATTGCCGTCGCGGCGTTGATGACCGTCGTGCTGGTACGCGAGGATTTTCACGCCGAGACCGATGCCAAACGCAGGGGCGCAGCGTCTTCCACGCCGTCACGTCAAGCTAGTCGCGGCGTCAAGGTTGCCCTGCTGCTGACCGCGATGATGGTGCTGCTCGCGAATATGTCGATCGAGCCGATCATCACCGTATACATCTCCCATCTTGGTGTTCCAGCCCACCGGCTGGCCCAAGTCGCAGGCATCGTGATGGCCTGTTCGGCGCTGGGCAGCATGCTTACTGCCGCGCGTCTGGGCGCACTGGCTGATCGCATCGGCGGTTGGAACGTGATCATCGGCTGTTTGCTGCTGACTGCACTGGCCATGATCCCCCAGGCGTTCGTCACGCAATGGTGGCAACTGGCGGGACTGCGCGCCGTGATGGGCATGGCCCTCGCGGGCCTGCTGCCGTCAATTGCCAAATTGGTTCGGCAGTCGGTCGATGAACGCGAGTCGGGAACGATGCTCGGCTATCTGCAATCCGCTCAGTTTTCCGGTCAGGTCGTTGGACCGCTGCTCGGTGGCCAGGTCGGCGTGTATCTGGGCCTGCATTCGGTGTTTTTTGTCACAGGGGGCCTGCTGGCTGCGTGTGCAGTGCTCGGCCAATGGGCGCGACGCCGGTAATGAGCGTGGTCCGCCGGTAGTTGAATTGGGGTAAGCCTCTCAGCGACGCTGTTGTTCGCGAAGGACAACAAGTTGGAGTGCGTCGGCGCATGTTGCGTCCAGCATTCGCTGGCAACCCTGATACCTGATCGAAGCAAACTGAAAAGGCTGGTGCAGCATGGACACGTTTAGCAGCATGAAGATTTTCATTGAGGTGGCCGAGTCCGGAAGCTTTACGGCAGCGGCAGAACATCTGAAAAGAACGACGGGCTACATGTCGCGGTCAGTTTCGAGGCTTGAAGCGCATCTGCATACGCGCCTCTTCAATCGCACGACGCGGCGCGTTGTGCTGACGGAAGCGGGTGAGCGTTATCTTGAGAAGTGCTACGCAATCATGGCTTCGGTTGCGGAGGCCGAGGCACAGGCGTCTGACGCGGTTGTGCGGCCAGTAGGAACGTTGCGCGTGCACGCGCCGCCGAGTATGGGGCAAAACTACGTGATTCCCGCCATCGCGGCTTATCAGAAGCGTTATCCGGATGTCACGGTAGACCTGACGCTCTCTCAGACTGCGCCGGACCTGCTTGAGGATGGCTACGACGTCGCTTTGAGGACCGCACCGGATTCGCTGCCTGACTCTACCTACATCTCTCAACGGCTGGGCACGTTACACAGCGTGCTGTGTGCATCGCCAAAGTATCTGGAGATCCATGGCGTGCCGAAGACCGTCGAAGATCTTTCAGATCACACCTGCATGCAGGTCAGCATACCTGTCTTCCCGTCAGACCGATGGCTTCTGCAGGGCCCCGACGGTGAGCGTGAATTCAGGTTGCCCACCAGGCGCTTCAAGGTGAATTCTACCGATGCAATGGCGGTTGCGTTACAGCAGGGTATGGGAATCGCCGCCCTGCCGACGCTTACGGTCCGGTCTTTGCTTAGCTCAGGCGCACTGGTTCGGGTGCTGCCCGAATATCAGCTTCAAAGGCTGAATATCTTCGCGCTCTACGCGTCGCGACAGTACCTCGACGCCAAGATCAAGACGTGGATAGATTTCCTGCGGACGTGGATAGCGGAAACATTGAGCGCCGAGGAAGCGGAGGCGCGCCACGCTGTTCAAGGCATCACGCGCGAGCGTCCTGATGGTGATCTTGCGAATCCGACGTACGTTCGCGATCCGGATGTCTTCGCAGGGCAACAGCCCGGCAAGCCGTGCCGGATACCTCCACCGGCACGGTTTTAATCTCAAGCTGATACTTTCAGGCTGGAGGATGGTCCGGCGTTCCCTTCCCGGGGTTCGCTGCTACGTCGGAGGTGTTGAGATCATCCCTGGTCCAGCCACCGCCGAGCGCCCGGATGAGATCCACATCTGCGTCCAACTGCTGCGTTCGAATGCTGATTACGCTGCGCTCCGACTGGAGCGCGGCAGATTGTGCTTCGACCACATCGAGGTAGCTGACAACCCCGCGTTTATAGCGCGCCACAGAAAGATTCACGGATAGCTCAGCCGCGGCGGCGGCATCCTGTTGCTGTGCCGTAGCGGTACCCAGTTCGTCGAGCAACGAAAGATTGTCCTCCACTTGCCTGAATGAGCTTAGTACCACGCTTCGATAGCGTTCGCCCGCTTCTGCCGTCGCGGCCTTGGCAGATTCCACCTGCGCTTTTCGTTTACCGCCGTCGAACAGGTACACCGCCAGCGTCGGTCCAATTGTCCAGAACGAAGCAGGCGCACTCAGCAGGTCCGCATATACGGAGCTCTGCACGCCTCCTTGCGCACTGAGTGTCAGTGACGGGAAATAGGCGGCTCGCGCCACGCCGATTCGTGAGTTCGCCGCCGCGACGCGCCGCTCGGCTGCTGCGATATCTGGACGTCTCTGAAGCAGTGCTGAGGGTATGCCAACCGGTATGGCGGGCAGTGGAACCGGATCGATCCGCGCCTGAATCTGAAAGTCAGAGGCCGTTGTACCGACTAGCGCCGCGATCGCGTGTTCCAGCAAGGCGCGCTTCGCCTTGAGCTGCGAGAGGTCGGACTGCGCCGACGACAACTGGGTTTTTGCCCGCGCGACGTCGAGTCCCGACACGACGCCGCCTTTGTGCAACGAGCTGGTGAGCTCGAGCGCCTTCTGATAAGCCTGATTCGTCCCATCGAGTAGATGAATCTCCTGGTCAACGCCACGCAGGTCGAGGTAGCTTCGGGCTAGCTCGACTTCGAGGCTCAACTGTGTGGATGCAAGATCCGCCTGGCTCGCCTCGCTTTCGTCTTTACCCGCCGCAACGGAGTCTCGCACGCGTCCCCACAGGTCGACTTCGTAGTCGACCTCTGCGCCGAGCGTAGCGGAGTTGTAGTCGGCCGGTGAGGTCGCGCCACGCAATGGCCGCGTATCCGACTCGCGATCGCGTTGGACATTGCCAGCTGTGCTCACTTGCGGATAGAGCTGCGAACTGACCTGTTTGACGAAGGCTTCGGCCTGTACATAGTGAAAGTACGCGGCGTGAAGATCGGTATTGTTCGCTATCAGTCGCTGTTCAAGGTCATTGAGTTCGGATTCCTGATATAGCTTCCACCACCCGGCGCGATCAAGCTGGTCGGATGGCGCGGCCTGCGCCCATGGAGCATTGGACTGGTACTGTGGAGTGACAGGTGTAGCAGGGACTTTATAGGCCGGCGCAAGCGAGCATGCTGCCAGCGCCACCGCACTCGCGAGTGTCGTGATTGCGGTGAATGTGCGAAGTTTATTCATGGTTTGCAGCCCTGCCCCCAGCGCTGGCAACATTGACGTGGTCCCCTTCGACCAGTCCATCCGGCGGGGTGTCGATAACGCGATCGTTGTCAGTCAACCCTGTGCCGATTTCTACGGCGTTCCCCAAGTCTTGCTGAATCGCGACGGACTTGAACCGAACTGTGTCGTGGCTATCGACGGTCGCGACACGTAGGCCCTTGTTGTTGAAGATCAGCGTGCTGGCCGGAACGCGGACCGTGCCTGTGGCCACGGGTAGGGTGAAGTGCATCGACACGTAACTCCCGGGGAGCAGCAGATGGCCGGGATTGTCGACCAGCAACTGGACGAGGGTGGTTCCCGAGGCCTGATTCACAGAGTCCGCGAGACCCACAACGTTCGCCGTGAAACTCTTGCCCGGATACTCGCGAACCGTGAACGTAGCCGCGCCACCCGGCTTTATCGTGGATGCGTAGTCTTGCGGTACACGAACGTAGACGCGCAACTTGTCCACGCTTGACAGGGAAAAGAGCTGCGCCCCGCTACCTTCGCCTGCATTGATCAATGCCCCGATATCCGTGTTGCGGGCAGTGATAACGCCATCGAACGGGGCAACGATCCTCGCGAAACCCTTGGTCGCGGCAAGCCTGTCGACATTGGCCTGTGCCGCCACCACGCGAGCCTTTTTCGCTGCGTAGTCCTGGGTGCGCTCGTCGACGTCCTGATGAGATACGGCATCGGTATCCTGCAACGCTTGCCACCGATCGGCAGTGCTTTTTGCCAAAGAGGCGTCGGCTTGTGCGCTGGAGAGATCGGCTTTGGCCTGAATCAACTGCTGGTCGAGTTCGGGCGTGTCGATTTCCGCCAGTTCGTCGCCTGCTTTCACCGTGTTGCCAATATCGACGCGCCAGGATTTGAGGTAGCCGCTTACGCGTGCATAGATGGGGGCGCTAGTGAACGCCTCCAGCCGTCCAGGAAGGTCGAGCGAGCCGCCTTGCACCGGTTTGGCTGGAACGATGATGTCCACGGTCGGAATGGCCTGGGCATCGGTCCAGTTCCTGAGTTGATGTTCATGAGTGATGCGAACCGTCACTCCGGCGATCACGATCACGATAGCGGCGAACGCTCCGCCAATGCCCATCACCGACAGTTGGCGTTGCGGCGTCGTAGTGCGCGTTAGGGTTTCATGCGACATGGGCAGGATCTCGGGAAATCGATGAGGAGGTCGAGGAGCGGCCCCGACGGGAATGGATGATGCAGAAGACGGCGGGAACAAGCAAAAGCGTCGCAATCGTCGCGAACAGCAGGCCGCCGATGACCGCGCGGCCCAACGGTGCGTTCTGCTCTCCCCCTTCGCCGAGACTGAGGGCCATTGGCGCCATGCCGATGATCATCGACAGCGCAGTCATCAGGACCGGACGAAAGCGGGTCGTGCCGGCCTCGAGTGCCGCCTTGAATGCGTCGCCGTGAACCGCCAGTCGTTCACGGCAAAAGCTCACAACCAGAATGGCGTTTGCGGTGGCCACGCCCATACACATAATGGCGCCGGTAAGCGCGGGAACCGACATGGTGGTATCCGTCGCGAACAGCATCCATACGATGCCGGCCAATGCAGCAGGCAACGCGGTCACGATCACGAGCGGATCGGCCCACGACTGGAAATTCACCACAATCAGCAGATAGATCAATACGATTGCGCCAAGCAGTCCGAACAACATGCCACTGAACGCCTTGTTCATGGTCTGGACTTGCCCGAGAAGGACGACCTTCGCCCCCTTTGGTACGCCTTTGGCATTGGCCTTGATCACGTGCTGGATATCGGCGGCAACTGCGCCGAGGTCCCGGCCCTGGGTGGTCGCGAAGATCTCAACCACCGGCTGGATGTTGTACTGGCTGACGACTTCGTCGCCGGTAGTACGGCTGATGGTCGCTACGCCACCCAGAATCTGGTCATCGTTTGCGGACGCGGCGCCCGAGAGCGGCAGATTCTGCAGCGACGGCAGCGTGTCGAGGCCATATTGCGGCGTCTGCAGGACGATCGGATATTCCACGCCGTTGGCCGTGTTGAGCCAATACGTCGGCGCGACCTGGCTCGAGCCGGCCAGATGAACGACCAGACTATTGGTCACGTCACGTTCGGTGATGCCCTGAAGCTGTGCCTGGGTCCGGTCGACGTCGATATCGAACTGGGGATTGGCTTGTGACTGCTGAATTCGTGCGTCGACCACACCGGGGATACGTTTGACCTCGCGCAGCAGCGCGTCGGCGTACGCGAAGTCCGCAGGGAGTTTGCTTCCGCGAATCTGCAGATCAATCGGCGCGGGCGATCCGAAGTTAAGAATCTGGCTGATGATGTCCGCGGGAGGGAACGAAAACGTCACACCTGGAAACGCACGTGGCAGCGCCTCGCGCATCTCGCGCACGTACTCAGCGGTCGGCCGGTGCCCTTCCTTCAGCGATATCTGGATGTCGCCATCCTGGGAGCCGATCGTTCCGGTGTTGCTATAGGCCGTGTTCAGGCCGCTGATGGACAAGCCCATGTTATCGACCACCGTGCCAAGCTCCGCAGGCGGAATCGTGGCGCGGATGCGGCTCTCGACTTCAGCGAAAATCTGGGCGGTCTTTTCAACCCGAACGCCAACCGGCGCACGTACGTGCAAGAGGATCTGGCCAGCGTCGACATCGGGAAAGAAGTTGTTTCCGAGGAATGGAACCAGTGCGAATGACGCGATCACGAACGCGAAGAACCCAGGCACGAATCCGCGGCGATGGATCAACAACAGTTCGAGGATCGCGCTGTAGTCCGCGCGCACGCGCTCAAAGCGCGTTTCGAAGCCGCGTTGAAACCGCTTCAGCGGGTTCGAGGTTTGGTGATGATCGTGTCCATCGTGCTGTACATGTGGCTTGAGCAGATACTTGGCCATGGTGGGCACAAGCGTCCGTGAAAGGATGAACGACGAGATCATCGCGAAGATCACCGCTTCCGCCATCGGCACGAACAGAAACCTTGCGACGCCATCCAGAAAGAACATCGGAACGAACACAATGCAGATGCAAAGCAGCGAGACGAACGCTGGGGTCACAATCTGCGCGGCACCGTCCAGGATGGCGCTGTCGACGGGTTTGCCCTGCTCGAGATGCCAGTTGATATTCTCGATGGTGACCGTGGCATCGTCGACGAGAATGCCGACAGCGAGCGCAAGTCCCCCCAGGGTCATGATGTTGAGAGTCTCGCCAAGCGCGGATAGCGCCGTAATGGACCCAAGAATCGCCAGCGGGATGGACGTTGCGATGATTACCGTGGAACGCCAACTCCCCAGGAACAGCAAGATCATGAGGCTGGTCAGCACAGCGGCAATCAGGCCTTCTCGTGCGACCCCAGAGATAGCGGCACGCACGAATATCGACTGGTCGCCGATCGCGTCGATTTGCAGGTTATCGGGCAACGAAGCCTTTGCATCGGCGACCCGCTGCCTGATCCCGGCGACGACGGCAAGCGTCGAGGCGGAGCCATTCTTCAAGACGGTCATTAGCACCGAACGCCGGCCGTTGACGTGAACGATATTGGTCTGCGGCGGGCTGCCGTCCGTCACGTCGGCAACGTCGCGCATGTAGACGGTGGTTCCGTTAGCGGACTTGATTGGAATCGCGGCAATCGCGTCGATCTTCGATGGCGCGCTATTCAGTTGGAGCGTGTACTCGTAGTCACCGACCTTCTCGGTGCCCACCGGCGTGATGAGGTTTTGCGCCGCCAATGAATTGGCAACGTCCTGCGCGGACAGGCCGCGCGCCTCAAGCTCAGACGGCTTGACGTTGATCTGGACCTGGCGTGTTTTGCCGCCGTAGGGGTACGGTAATGCTGCTCCTGCCACCGTCGTCAAGATTGGTCGCAACTGGTTAAGACCCAGGTCGCCGAGATTTTGCTCCGACAGCCCCTTGCCGGACAGAGCGAGCTGGATGATAGGGACCGTCGAGGCGTTGTAATTGAGGATGAGCGGCGGCGTTGCCCCAGGTGGGAGCTGTTTCAGGATCACCTGTGCAATCGATGTGACTTGCGCATTGGCCGTCCGGATGTCGACGGTGGGCTGGAAGAAGATCTTGACGACGCCATATCCGGCAATGGACTGTCCTTCGATGTGCTCGACGTCGTTAACGGTCGTGGTCAATACACGCTCGAACGGTGACATGATGCGACCCGCCATTTGATCGGGCGGAAGCCCGGTGTATTGCCAAACGACGCTGATAACCGGGATTTTGATGTCAGGAAAAATATCCGTGGGCGTGCGCAACGCAGCGAGCGGGCCGACGATCAGAATGAAGATGGCCAAAACAACAAATGTATATGGCCTCTTGAGTGCAATGCGAACAATGCCAATCATAAATATTCCAGAATCGCAGAACAGGCGGCGATCGGACGCGCAGCGCTCTGCGTCAAGGGGACATCGAGGAAGACGAGCGCGTGCGCTCGCCGCGCGAGTCATCACGTGCGAAAGAAGCTCTACTGCAAATGTTTTTGAATCGACGGCGAAAAGGCCAGGAGCGGTGCCATGCGTATGGCAGGTACCTCCGACCAGTACACCTGATGGACGACGTTGACCGATATTCGAGTCGCTGCAGACCACGGTGCCCTACGCGTTTCCTCCCGTTGCGCGGGTAGCGGTTCGCGTTAGTTCGCTCGGTAGACCGTCTTGTTCAACTGGGTAAGTTGGCCGCTCTGCTGCGCCTGCCTGAGTTCCTGATAAACCTCTTCCCGGGTTTTCGACGGCGTGGCGGCTTCCTGCGGAATCTGCTGGTTGCTCTGTCCTGCGGTAGACGTATTGCTCACCGTGGGTATGGTATCCGCTGCGTAGACGGAATTCGCAGCGACACAAACCAGTAACGTAAGTGAAAAGGCAAAAACTTTCATACAGCTCTCCTGGTATCTATGGATGCAACAAAGGGCAGCGCATCAAGACTTGCGAAGGACATTTCAATCGGGGAGCGCGTCATTTTGAATTCGTTAGAGACTGGCGCTGATCCCTTAGAAAGTGCAAACGTATTTGAATGCGTAATTGCTGTGGGCGAAGGTTATCCCAGGTGAATTCATAGAAAAACAAGTGAGCAGTCAACAATCCCTTTACTGGTTTGGCTTTAGGACCCCCAACTCTTTGTGGCGTTCTTGACGTACGGTGCGGTTCGGAACCTCGCATGGATGAGCCGTCGTATAGCGAGAGGCTGAATAAAAAAAGCCCGGTCCATATCATGGACCGGGCCAAGTCGCCGCGAGCGGGTCGGTCGAAGCGGCTTCCGCCTTTGTCTCTATTGGATCCCTGGATGGTTTGCAGGGAACCGGGGTTCTCGACTGACCTTCGCGAGCAGTTGCATCAACTCCGCGATCGGCCGTTCATCCAGTGAGGAGACCAGATCGATGATTTGCCCACGAAGCGCTGCGTCCGCGTATTGCTCACTTAGCCAATGGAACTTCTCAACCGTGCGTTCCCACGTAAGCGGATTGTCGAGACCGCCTTCGAAGCCGACGTGCTCGCGTGCGAATACGCGGCCATCCTTGCATTTGATCGTAACCCGCGTGTTCAGCGCGTGTGGATACAGTGCGGTGAATTCCGCGTCCGGCCGTACTGTCACCCTGTTCAGAAGCGCTTGCGCGTCAGAAGCCTGGACACGCTGGGGTTCAAGTTGGGCGGGCCCCACCTGACCGTCAAGCAGCGCTGCTGCGATCAGATACTTGAGGTTGTAGTCCGCCTGCTCCTTGCTTTGCGGATTGTCCTTGGGACCGAAGCTACCCCCACCCGCGATGTCGAAGCCGGTCTGGAAGATGTCGCAGACGACTTCGTCGATCTCATCGCTATTCAGGCCGTGCTCGCGCTTGAGTGCAAGCGTCGCTTCAAGGACAGGCTGCCCATGAATCAACGAGCAGAACTTCTTCATGATGGTCTGATGGATCACATCCAGACTGGCATCATCCCAATCTACGTCGAGCGGTTGATCGAACATGCGTACCAGTCCATTGGGCCCTTCGAAAAGGCGCAGCGGACCTGTGATGCCGCGCTTGGCCAGCGATGCGCTATAGACCGAGCGCATGCCCGTGATCCCCGGCGAAAAGCCCTTCCATTGCGATACGGGCTCGGAATGGACACAGGCCAACGACACGTTGTCGACCGTTGCAATGGCGATGGCGTGAGCGATCTGCGCGGCATCGAGACCGAATAGCTTGCCGGAACCCGCGGCTGCCGTTATCGCAAGTTGAATGGCGTGATTGAAGCCCTTGGACATGACCGGAACAATCGCAGTAATGCGACATCCGATTTCATAGGCAACAGCAAGTGCGAGCATGAAGTCTTCGCCGCTGGCTGATGCATGGTCGGCGGCGGCGAGAATCGCGCCGAAGTTGTCGCTCGGGTGACAAAGGCCGCCTTGAGACATGTAGCTGTCGAGCAGATCGACATAGCGCACTAGCCCCGAGTTGTACAAAGCCGCCTGATCGGGCGACGTGGTGCCGCCGCCAATCAACGTGCACGTGCCCCCGCGGCCGTACTCATCGAACTGCTCACGCAGCACTTTGAACGGCGTACCGGGCAGCGCGGCGATTGCGCATCCGAGGCTGTCGAGGATATTTCGTTTGAAAACCTGCCTCGCCTGCGGTGTGAGGTGGCTGGCTTGCGCATCAAAAGCAAACTTCCCGATGCGTTCAGCGGTAGTGGGGATACTCATTTGACGAAGGCCTCGAGAGAAAGGGCAAATCACCAGAGTTGGTGTGCCGGTCAGAGTCCGGTGGCAGGACGAAAAAATTGTCGGTCCTTAAGCCAATACGCAAAAGTCGCACCGTTTGAGACGAAGATCAAGTGACGTTATTGCTTCGGGCAGTCAGTCGGTCGTAGATGCTCCGCCGGTTGCCGCGCGCTTATTGAAAACACGCTTGCGCCGGAAAGACATAATTTCCGAGTAGACAACAACGCGGCCTGTTCTGGTTTGAAATTGAAGCGCCTGATATGGACCAGCCTGATTGGGCGTACAGCGGCTTTATCTGAGAGGGCGGCAGCGCGAGAGTTGTGCTCCGTCGAGTGCGAGCGCGGTGAGAATGATCGAAGCTGGCGCGGCTGGATACAAAAAAACGGCGGCCGTTTTACTGGCCGCCGTTTTTGATGGGAGAGTTTCGAAGCGTGACGCCCCGGTTACAGATCGCTTTTCAGCAATCCGTCACGATCCCTCGTCACTTTCAATGAAACGTGTCGTGCGTAAACGGACTGTGCGAGTCCATCCAGTCGTACGATTCGGTGCTGTGCGTCCACGCCCAGTTCCTCGCTGATTCGCGCGAATTGTGGGCCGTTTCCGTCACTTCGACCAGGGCAGTGGATTCGTCGTACTTGTCGCTCGTTTGTTCAACGCGGTCCACATCTCTTGAGTTCGATGATTTGTCGTACATTGCTGTTCCTGTTTGCGATTAGTCTCAACACGCATCAATCCTGCTCTACCGCCTCTTCATGTTCAGCCAAGGCGACCAATTGGGCGAAACGCTCTAACGCTGCCACCGAGCTATGCACCGTGTGGTACTCCTGACGTCCGATCCTGGCGTCAAGAACCACCGTCATTCCCGATCTCCGAGCCAGGTCAAGGATGTCCATTTCATGCTCCACATCGATGAATCATTCGATTCAGTTAGAACTTGATGCGCGAAAACGCTTTGTCCATGGAGCGCATTTTAGGCTCTATGGGTTTGGCATCAACGGAGCAGAGGCGAATTCACATTTCTCGAAACGATAACAATCACGAGAGCAGTCAGGCTGTCAGTCAGGTACATCAACGATTTTTGATGAGATTGTGGCGAATCGAGGCTGCCTTCTAAACTTGCAAAAGGCTTGGAGCGAGCCCAGCACGCCACCGTGCCAAGCAAACGCAACGCAAGGCGTTCCGTTTGCTGTGCGGGCCGCCGAACGCTGCTTACTGATCGACACCCACGATTACGCTCGATGCCTTGAAGATGGCCGTAGCCGGTTTGCCGCTGGCGAGCCCCAACCGGTCAACGCTTTCATTGGTGATGATCGCCGCAATTTGAGCACCTCCGGCAGCCGCGATTGTGACCTCGGCGTTGACCGCGCCTTTGGTCACGGCGGATACGGTGCCAGCAATACAATTACGCGCCGACACTTGATTACTCGACACATCGACCATCACGATGACCGACGAGGCTTTCACCAACGCAAACGCCTGTTTGCCTTGCGTGAGACCGAGCGAAGTCGCACTCTCGTGCGTAATGATGGCGACCAGGTCGAGGCCGTCCTTGGTGCGCAACGTAATCTGGTCGTTCACCGCACCGTTCATCACCTCAACTACCTGGCCTTCAAACTGATTCCGGGCACTGGTTCGCATGTCTCATCTCCTGATCGAGGTATTTAACGCGGCGTGTTCACGGCGCGCCGTGTAACGTCGGTTAATCAGTGTATCCAGAAGTGTCTCTCGGTGCGATAGCTGATCGAGAACGCGCCCCCCTGCCCTGATCCAGACTTGAGCGAGAACTGCTGCCCGTCAAGGATAACGGTCGTCCAGCAGTGACGGCACCACAGGGACCGGGCGCCCATTGTGGCGCGAGGGCCTCGGCGAGTGCATGGGGCCCTCGCAGCAAGGAACGCTTGATACGACTCACCGTTAATGCCTTGCTGTTTAGAATGCGGCGTTGAATTCCTAAGCGCTTTTCGATTACAGCGTATTACTCTGTCTTCTCAAGAATTTCGCAAATCGCGTTTAAGACGCGGCCAATTCGGTGCTTCATCCATTGTTACTTAATTGGCAAATATATTCGCCGAAATTGGCAATAGTGTTCATTCACGAATGTGAAATGATGCACTCGATCTGCCAAAAGCGCTGCGCCTCGCTCGGGAACCGGAACCCGATCGGCGCGTAAAAAGGCTCCCGCCACGAGGCACCTACACTCGTCCCGTGACGAGCATCGGGCGTACCGTTCAGACACCCAAAAACCTTGCTGCGTAAGGATTTCAGGGCCTATTAGCACTGCCCGAGACGACCGCAGCCGGGGCTCCCTCCAGTACGACCGGCACGACTACTTTTGCGCTTCGCCCTTTCGCCCATCGAACCGGCAAAGCAACCTTTTCCTTAACCCGCGCCTGCTGACGAATTAATCAACTTCAAGCGTTTTTTGACGGACATGCAGTGTCACAATTGCGAGACACATCCATATTGTTTACTTTCTTGATGCGAGATCGTTGCGCTACGCTTCGTGCCGAAGTTGCAAAACAAGCAGCAAAGCAGTGACTAAGAACTAATATCCGCACGGAGAAACTTGATGAAACGCATCGCCCTCTCGACTCTATCGCTTTCATTGCTGGGCGCAGCCAGCGTCGCACATGCGCAAAGCAGCGTCACCCTGTACGGCACGATTGATACCGCCATTACCTATGTTCACAATGCCAGTGGCAACCAAAGCCTGTGGTCGGTCGGCAACGCCAGCAACGGCGACCTTTCCGGTACGCGTTGGGGCCTGAAAGGTCAAGAGGACCTGGGTGGCGGCCTGAAGGCAATCTTCCAGTTGGAAAACGGCTTTAACCCGAGCACGGGTGCTCTGGGCCAGGGCAGCCGCCTGTTCGGCCGTCAGGCTTTTGTCGGCCTCGAAAGCGACCAGTTCGGCACGGTCACGCTCGGCCGCCAGTACGACCCGCTGGTCGATATGGTCCAAGGCATCACGGCTGACAATTACTTCGGCAGCGCGTTCGCGACCCCAGGTGACGTCGATAACTACGACAACAGCTCGCGCACCAACAACGCCGTCAAGTACGTCTCGCCGGTTTATTCGGGCCTGCAGGTTGAAGGCATGTACGCTTTCGGTGGCGTAGCGGGTCAAACGGGTTCGGGCCAAACGTGGTCGGCAGCGGCCACGTATAACAACGGTCCGTTCTCGCTGGCCGCAGGCTACTTCGTTGCTGACAACCCGTCGGTCACGGGCGCACAACGCACGACCTGGGGCGGCACGTCGGATGGCACTTTCGACGGCTCGCTGATCAACCTCGGCTACCAGACCGCCAAGTCGATCAACATTGCGCGCGTGGCAGGCCAGTATGTGGCCGGTCCGTTCACCTTCGGCCTGAGCTACAGCAACTCGCAATACAAGGCGGACGCGCAGTCGGCCTTCGCTTCGACCGAGAAGTACAACACCGGAAACGGCTTCCTGAACTATCAGGCAACGCCGGCCATGCTCGTGGGTGTGGGCTACACCTACACGAAGTCGAGCGGCGACACGGGCGCTTCGTACAATCAGGTTTCGGTGGGCGCGGACTACAACCTCTCGAAGCGCACGGACGTCTACCTGGTGGGCGCATGGACGCACGCGAGCGGCGATACGCTTAACGCCGACGGCACGGCCGTGGTGGGAGCGCAAGCTTCGGTCGGTTCGTACGGCTACGGTGGCACGAGCTCGCAAGAACTGGTTTCGCTCGGCTTGCGTCACAAGTTCTAAGTTTGACTCGCCGGCGTTCAGCAACGCATCGAAGTCTGATCGCCGGCACCACGTGATTTTTTTGGCCCGCCTTCAACGGCGGGCTTTTTTGTGCTGTTCGCCAGGATGCGGTTATAGTTTGGATAACTGATTATCAGGCCCCGCATTGTCCGACCTGGTGAGTTACGTCTCGTGTATTCAGTGTAGTCAGGGGAATGGCCGTCTCGTCCAATACGCCGAAGCGGAACGCAAGGGCGGAATAGGCCAGTAACAGACCAGGCCCACGGCCCATGGCATGAATGCCAGGATCGTGCGCGCGGACCTTGCGCGGGTCCACGACGCGTCAGCTCGCGGGGGCGGCATCGATAGCCGTGCAATCCGACGTCCGAAGACGTCAGCGCACGTCATGACCCGCCCGGAGCCCAACAGCATCCGCGCCGCGCCTGCGGCGACGCCTCAGGCGCGTGCGCTGCCATGCGACGCTCAGGATGCGTTGACGGCGTCCTTGAACGCTTTACCGGCAACAAACTTCACGGTCTTTGCTGCTGCGATCTGGATTTCCGCGCCCGTGGACGGGTTGCGGCCCACGCGAGCAGCGCGTGCGCCAGTCGAGAATGCACCGAAGCCGATCAGCTGAACGGTTTCGCCCTTGGACACCGCCGAGGTCACCGTTTCGATGATCGCGTCGATCGACTTGGCCGTAGCCGTCTTGCTTTCGCCGGTCGCTGCCGCGACAGCGTCAATCAGTTCCTGCTTGTTCATTGCACATCCCTTTCTGTATTGATAGAACCAGCGCCCTTTAAAGGCGCCAGACCCGCCACCCTACCTCATCCGGGCGCATCTGCGCAAACCGCCAGTTTTCCTGGCGCCCCCGCCTGAGCGCTGCCGGACGCACGATCTGCCCCTCGGCACGACCGCCGCGCAGCCCCCACTGCCGCCTTATGACGGCGCCGGGGCGCTTCTGAGGCCTGCCTGCGCGAGCCGCTATCGTACCGCGCCTT
This sequence comes from Paraburkholderia sp., assembly GCF_049581445.1. Classification (GTDB taxonomy): domain Bacteria; phylum Pseudomonadota; class Gammaproteobacteria; order Burkholderiales; family Burkholderiaceae; genus Paraburkholderia. Next base: position 70,048 of record NZ_JBAURZ010000349.1, read on the forward strand.
GGGCCGCGAGAGCACAATTGGCGGGCGCTGACAGGCATAAACCACCCTTCTAACCTACCATGGCAGCTTGTATCGAGGCTGAAGTGGGCTGCCGGAACGGGCGTCTTTACCTTTAATCCAGCCTTTGGCCCGTAAAATAGACCGATAGACAGGCACGAAAGGTAGCAGTGTGGTTGAACAACAGCAGGGTTTCCTCCTGACCCGCCATTGGCGCGATACGCCCGCCGGCACAGAAATCGACTTCTGGCTGGCAACGGAACACGGCCCCCGTCACTTGCGTCTGACGCCTCAAACCTCGGTTGCGTTCATTCCGGCAGGGCAACGTGAGCAAGCGGACGCTCTGCTACGCAACGAGCGTCAGGTCGAATTGAGGCCTTTGGCGCTGACCGATTTCCGGCAGCGGCCCGTGCTTGGGCTGTATTGCGCGCAATATCGCCAGTTACTCAGGCTGGAAAAGCTCTTCAGGGAGCACGGCATTCAGGTCTATGAGGCGGATATTCGCCCGCCTGAACGCTATCTGATGGAAAGGTTCATTACGGCGCCTGTATGGTTCAGCGGCCGGGCGGGCAGCGATGGCATCCTGCTTGACGGCGAGATGAAGCCCGCACCTGACTATCGCCCTACACTAAAACTGGTCTCGCTCGATATCGAAACCACCGCTCATGGCGAGTTGTACTCCATCGCGCTCGAGGGCTGCGGGCAGCGGCAGGTTTATATGCTCGGGCCGCCGAACGGCGACGCCAGCGAGATCGACTTCGACCTCGAGTACTGCGACACGCGCGCGCTGATGCTGGAGAAGCTCAATCTGTGGATGGAGCGGCATGATCCCGATGCGATCATCGGCTGGAATCTGGTGCAATTCGATCTGCGCGTCCTGCAGCAGCACGCCGAGCGTTTGCAGATTCCGCTGCGCCTCGGCCGCGACGGCGGCGTCATGGAGTGGCGCGAGCATGGCACGAGCCAGAATCATTTCTTTGCCGCGGCGGCAGGACGGCTGATTATCGACGGCATCGAAGCGTTGAAATCCGCGACCTGGTCGTTTCCCAGTTTCAGCCTCGAATACGTCGCGCAGACGCTGTTGGGCGAAGGCAAGGCCATCGACAACCCGTATCAACGGATGGCGGAGATCGATCGCCGCTTCGCTGAAGACAAGCCCGCTCTGGCTCGCTACAACCTGAAGGATTGCGAACTGGTTACGCGCGTTTTCGCCAAAACCGAGTTGCTCACCTTTCTGCTGGAACGTGCCACAGTGACTGGACTTGCGGCGGATCGCAGCGGCGGTTCCGTGGCGGCGTTCACGCACCTCTACATGCCGCTGATGCATCGCCAGGGCTACGTCGCGCCGAACCTGGGCGAGATGCCTGAGGGAGCGAGTCCGGGCGGCTTCGTGATGGACTCGCAGCCGGGCCTTTACGATTCGGTACTGGTGCTCGATTACAAAAGCCTCTATCCGTCGATCATCCGAACCTTTCTGATCGATCCCGTCGGCCTGGTGGAAGGAATGTGCGATCCCGACGAAAGCACGTCGGTACCGGGCTTTCGCGGTGCCCGCTTCTCGCGCAGCAAACACTGCTTGCCCGCCATCGTGGATCAGGTCTGGCAAGGCCGCGAAGCGGCCAAGCGGCGGCAGAACAAACCGCTCTCTCAGGCGCTCAAGATCATCATGAACGCGTTCTACGGCGTGCTAGGCTCAAGCGGTTGCCGCTTTTTCGACCCGCGCCTCGCGTCGTCCATTACGATGCGTGGCCATGAAATCATGCACCGTACCCGCGAGCTGATCGAAGCCCGAGGTTACCAGGTGATTTATGGCGACACCGACTCGACCTTTGTCTGGCTCAAACGGGCACGCACGCAAGCGCAGGCTGCGGAGATTGGTCAGGCGCTCGTCAAGTACGTCAATCAATGGTGGCGCGACCACCTGCAGCAAACCTTCGGTCTCGAAAGCGCACTGGAATTGCAGTTCGAAACGCACTATCGCCGCTTCCTGATGCCGACGATTCGCGGCGCCGAGCAAGGCAGCAAGAAGCGCTACGCCGGACTCGTGATCCGCGCCGACGGCAGCGAAGAGATCGTCTTTAAAGGCCTCGAAACGGTACGAACTGACTGGACGCCACTCGCCCAGACGTTCCAGCGTCAACTTTATTTGCGCATTTTCAAGCAGCAGCCGTATCAGGATTATGTGCGTGACTACGTCCAGCGCACCTTGAACGGAGAGTTCGACGAGCAACTGGTGTACCGGCGGCGCTTGCGCCGCAACCTTGAGGACTATCGGCGAAATGTGCCGCCTCATGCGCGTGCCGCTAAAATCGCCGACGACTTCAACCGCCGCGAGGGCCGTCCCCTGCAGTATCAGAACGGCGGCTGGATCAGCTACGTGATGACGGTGGCGGGCCCCGAGCCGCTCGAAACCCAGGGCTCGACGCTCGACTACGATCACTATTTGACGCGCCAGTTGCAGCCGGTCGCTGACGCGATCTTGCCATTCCTGAACGACGACTTTGCCGGTCTCATGACGGGGCAACAGGAATTGTTCTAGGTGTGCTAACCGTCGCTCAAAGTGGTGCGATGCGGCTACGTTCTACGCCACAGCGCATGACGTGCTCAAGGCGTAATGTCGTGCGCATGGCGACACAATTCAGAGTTGCCGAAACGAAAGGAATCGTGGTTTTCAGCGTGACTAAACTGTAGGGATGGTCGTCGTCCCGACTGGGGCTGACGTTTTATCCGCAATGTTTGCAGGGAGTGCACAATGAAAACACTCATTTATGCCGTCGTAACCGCTTCGATTCTGGCTCTACCGGTTGCCGCATTCGCGCAATCGTCGAACGAGCCGCTAACCCGCGCCCAAGTCAAGGCGCAACTCGTGCAACTGGAAAAGGCCGGCTACAACCCCTCTTCCGCGAACGATGCCACCTATCCGGCCGAGATCCAGGCTGCTGAAGCGCGCGTAGCCGCTCAACAGCAGGCCACACAGAGCTATGGCCCGGGTATGAACGGCTCGGCTCAGTCCGGTCAGCTGGCGGCCCCCGCCATGGCGCCGGCGAACTCCGGCCAGTAGCGCGAACGAGCGCGCAAGTCTCAGGGCCGGTCATTTCAGGCCGGCATCACAGCTATCTCGGAGCGGGGCTTCCCCGCTTCGGCATGCGCGGGCACACTGTCTACCGTTGTATCAACCAACGGAGGATGGCATGTTCGCGATGCAGTACTCACACCGCTTGCCCGCCGATTACGATCTGGAGATCATCCGCCGCCGCGTTGCGCAGCGCGGGCCGCTGTGGAATGACACGCAGGGCTTGATCTTCAAGTTGTTCTCCTTGCAGCAACGCAACCAGCATGGCGCGACGGGCAACGTCTACGCCTCGATCTACCTCTGGTTCGATTCGGATGCCGCAGTGCGTTTTCTGATGGATGAGCGTTTTCAGGCCGTGACCGATTCGTTTGGCCGGCCGCAGATCGAAACCTGGTTGCCCCTTGATGCGCGCAACGGCAGCGCGCGCCAGGCGGTGTCGGTCTATCGCGACGAGCGTCCAATCGACGCCGGGGTCGATCGTGCCGCCCTCTATGCCGACGAAACTGAACTCAACCGAAGCATCGCTGCGCGTGCCGATACCGTGGCCGTATGGGCGGCGCTCAATCTCGCTGACTGGCGACTGATTCGCTTCACCATTTCGTCAGCGCCGCCCGATGCAGCACGCGGCGGCTCGGTCTACGATGTGTTGCACGTGGCTCAGCCTGCGCGTAATCGGCTTGGCTGACCACGTTGTGATGATGATCGGTGTGGCTCTTGAGCATTGCTGTCAGTTGCCCGACGTCGGCCTGCGGCGCGTAGGCGGAAAAAATCGCGGGTGCATCGGCGGGGTGGTTGGCGGGCATTTAACGTTCGCAGGTTTTTTGGGGTTGCGCCAACAGGTCGACCGCCGCCTGCACAGCCGCTGCAATCTCTAGCGCGGTCGCCTCGGTCGGGACCGCACGCGCCAGCGTGACCCCGCCCGCCAGCAGCGAAAGCAGCACCCAGGCACGTGCGTCACGCTCCGCTTGAGTGCCGTCGGGCAATCCGGCAGCGACGGCCGCCCTCACCCCCTGCAATTCACTTTCGTAAGCGGCGCGCGCCGGTGGGTCAGCCCGCTCGATCTCGGCGGACAGACTTGGCAACGTGCAGGCATCGGCGAGCGTCTTTCATGCCTCGTACGAACTGACGCGGGCTGCGCGTGTTGTCTGACTCAAGAGACTTGCCGATAGTAAAGATTTTGCGGATGCCGCGCTTCCGCGAAGAAGAACCATCGTTCCGCGACCAGTCCCGCGTACTGCACGAGGCACGCGAGGCACAGCAGCCAGAACGACGCAGCAATCGACGACAGACTGCCACCCAGCGCGATCAACACAAACGGTAGGGGAAACGCAGCGATCAGAAAGGTCCACTTGATTCGTTGCAGAGTCCGCGGTGTCTGCCCATGAAAGAACTCGCGCAAATTAAACGCACCGGCCGTAAAGCCACGCGATTTTTGCACCAGCTTGGGCGACTTGATACCCGTCGCGCTCTGCACCGTCGACTTGGGCCGCAAGCCTGCATTACGCACGAGCGACGCCACGCGGCTCGCGCCTGCTGCGATGGTTAGCACGCACGCGCACACCGCCAGCGCTGTAATCAGAGAAGGTACGAACCAGGCCGCGCAAGCCGTGGCAATCGTGAACCCCGACGCGCAACCAAGCAGAACGAAGTTGACGATGGTCAACGGCGTGGCCCATTCCTGCAGAAAACGCAGGCACGCATAGATCATCGACGTACAGACAAACAGCACCACGCTCGCTACTACGCCAACTGAGCCAATTGCCAGTGACCAGGGTGACCCGAACCAGTGCGCGATGCCATACGCAAACGCGCAACCGAGAAACGCCGGCAGCGCCAGACATTCCCGCGAGAGCCAGGAGGTGCGCCACATCGCTATAGCCCGCCATGCCCGCTCGGGATGGCCCAAGTGAAAGAACGAAGCCACCAGCCCGAGTCCGCCCAGCGCGACCACAAGCGCCGCGCCGAGTACGAAGAACATCTGCGGGGGCGCCGCACTGCCTGCAACCCACCCGAGCCGCGTGGCCAGTTCGACGCCAAATAGCGCGATCAGCAAGCCCTGCCCCGCGCCGCTTAGCGTGGTCAGAAACACCACTGAAAATGCCGGCTTCATGCGCTTCTCCCAAGATTCAGGATATTGAATACGCGGTCCAGCATCCCGGCGACAGGGTTCCGTCGTTCCGCATGCAGGGGTCCCTGTTCCAATGAGGCATCCAATGTAGCTGCGTGAGCCGTTTCCGCGGTCGTCTCATCCGCACTACCGATCTGAGACGCCGCACTGCCCGACTGGCACGAACACGAGTCAGCGCCGCACGAAGCGATCTTCTGACGCGGCAGATAGTGGTTAGCAGGCTTCGTTTCCCACTCCGGCATCAACTGATAACCGCCGCGCTCACGAATTGCCTGCGACACCACCGACTCCGGATCGTGAATATCGCCAAAGAGCCGTGCCGAAGTCGGACACGCCAGCACACAGGCCGGCTTGCGATCGCGCTCGGGCAAAGCCTCGTTGTGGATGCGATCCGCGCACAACGTGCACTTGGTCATCTCCTTGCGCTCTTCGTCGAGTTCTCGCGCACCGTACGGACACGCCCAGGCGCAGTACTTGCAGCCAATACACTTGTCGAAGTCCACCAGCACAAGGCCATCTTCCTTGCGCTTGTAGCTCGCGCCGGTCGGACAGACCGGTACGCAAGGCGGATCCTCGCAGTGCAGACACGACTTCGGAAAGTGAATCGTATCGGTGAGTGGAAACTCGCCGGCTTCGAAGGTCTGCACGCGGTTGAAGAACGTGCCGGACGGATCGGCGTCGTAGGGCCGGAAGTCGGCCAGACTGCCCGCTTCGCCGGACGTGTTCCACTCCTTGCAACTCGTCACGCATGCGTGGCATCCCACGCAGACGTTCAGGTCGATTACGAGCGCCATCTGGGTCATGGAAAGCTCCTCGTCATTTCTGTTTGATCGTGCCGCGCAGACGGGCGGCGAATTCGCCGCGCCCCGCGAAGTAGGTCTGTACGACACGATGTAGCACACCGGTCACGCCCGGCAACTTTTCCATCGGGGCGAACTGCGGCAACGTGTGATCCGCATCGGCTTCAGCGGGATAGACACGCACCCGCACGTCATACCAGGCAGCCTGCCCGGTGATCGGATCGGAGTTCGACGTGCGTGCGTCGCCTGGCGTGGGGCCTGGCAGTTCGTCGGTAATCAGGTGGTTGAGCAGGAAACCGCGTTGAGATTCGTTGGCATCCGGGCCGAGGTTCCATGCGCCAGCCGCCTTGCCGATGGCGTTCCATGTCCACACCGTGCCTGGCTCGACCGCTTCGCTATAGCGCGCCATGCAGCGTACCTTGCCCCACGGGGACTCCACGTAGATCCAGCCCCCGTCTTCAATACCGTTCTCGCGCGCCATCAGCGGATTCATGAACAGATAGTTCTCCCCATGAATCTGCCGCAGCCAGGCGTTTTGTGAGTCCCATGAGTGATACATCGCCATGGGCCGTTGCGTGACCGCCGCCAGCGGAAAGCGCGTGCGGTCGGTGGAGGCGAGTTCAAGCGGTTCGTACCAGAACGGCAGTGGATCGAAATAGCGTTCGACGCGTCCGCGCAGATGGTCCGGCGGTTGGCGGCCGGTGGTTTTGCCCTGCGCGGCGAGACGGAATTTCTGCATCACGTCCGAGTAAAGCTGGATCACGATCGGCGTATCGAACTTGCGAAAGCCGTTTTTAACGGCCCACTTCAGATACGGGCCGTTCACGCCCCGCATGTACTGCAGCGTCTCGGGCAGCGTGTAATGAAATACGCAGTTGTTGTTGGCGTACTGCTCCCACTGCTTCGGATTCGGCTCGCCGACCAGCGCCTTGTCGCCATCCTTGCCGCGCCAACCAATCAGAAAGCCCACGCCTGAATCGGGCGCAGTCTGGAAGTTGATCACGAAGTCCGGGTAGTCGCGAAACTTGCGCGTGCCTTCCTTCGTCGTGAATGCGGGTAACTTCAGGCGGCTCGCGAGTTCGATCAGCACTTCCTGGAACGGCTTGCACTCGCCGGTGCGCGGCACGACCGGCACGCGCACCGAATCCACCGGGCCGTCGAACTCGGAGATGGGCCGGTCCAGCATCGACATCGCATCGTGACGCTCCAGATAGGTTGTATCGGGCAGGATCAGATCGGCGAAGGCCGTCATCTCTGACTGGAACGCATCGCAGACCACGAGGAAGGGGATCTTGTATTCGCCATCGTCATGCTTGTCCACCAGCATCTTGCGAACTTCGACGGTGTTCATCGACGAATTCCACGCCATGTTGGCCATGAAGATCAGTAGTGTATCGATCGGGTAAGGATCGCCACGCCACGCGTTGGTGATCACGCTATGCATCAGGCCATGCACGGCAAGCGGGTATTCCCACGAGAAGGCTTTGTCGATACGTACGGGCTCGCCGGCCGCATCGATAAACAGATCTTCCGGCGCAGCAGGCCAGCCGAGCGGCCCATTCGCCAGCGGCGTATTCGGCTGCACCGCTTCCGGGCTATTGGGTGGTTTGGCCGATGGCGGCACGGCGCGCGGATACGGCGACTTGTGACGAAAGCCGCCCGGCCGGTCGATGGTGCCTAGCAAGGACATCAGCACGGCAAGCCCGCGGATCGACTGAAAGCCGTTCGAATGGGCCGCCAGGCCACGCATCGCATGAAAGGCAATCGGATTGCCGGTTACGGTGTCGTGCGTTTGACCCCATGCGTCGGTCCATTGCACCGGCAGCGTGATCTTGTGATCGCGCGCGGTTTGCGCCATTTCGCGTGCGAGTCGGCGAATCGTCTCGGCAGGAATGCCGGTGATGTCCGCGGCCCACTCGGGCGTGCTATCCGCCACGCGATCGCGCAGCAACGCAAAGGACGGCGTGACCGGCGTGCCGTCATCCAGCGTGTACGTCCCTGACACGGCCGGCTCCGCTCCCGGCGTGTGGTGCAGCACGGCGCGTTGTGTCTTGAGATCCCACCAAAGATGATTCTGCGGAAACAGCGGATTGGCTTCGGGAGCGTCGGGGTCGCGCACGAACAGGCCGAAAGCGTCGCTCTGCGCATTCACATTCAGCAGTTCAGCCGCGTTCGTAAAGCGCGTGACGAACTCGTGATCGTAGGCATCCGCGGCCAGCAGTTCGTGGATCAGCGCCATGAACAGCGCGCCATCCGTGCCGGGGCGGATCGGCACCCATTCGTCGGCAATCGCCGCATAGCCGGTACGGATCGGATTGATGGCGATAAAACGGCCACCCGCGCGCTTGAACTTGGAGAGCGCGATCTTCAGCGGATTGGAGTGGTGATCCTCGGCGGTGCCGATCATGAAAAACAGCTTTGCGCTATCGAGGTCTGGCCCGCCGAATTCCCAGAACGATCCGCCAATCGTATAGATCATTCCGGCGGCCATATTGGCCGAGCAGAAGCCGCCATGTGCCGCGTAGTTGGGAGTGCCGAATTGCTTGGCAAAGAGGCCCGTCAGCGCCTGCATCTGATCGCGGCCGGTGAAGAGCGCGAACTTCTTGGGATCCGTGGCGCGCAAGTGGGCGAGTCGTTTTTCGAGCGTGGCGAACGCGACCTCCCACGACACCGGCTCGAACTGCGCGCTACCGCGCTCGGCATTCGCCTTGCGCATCAGCGGCTGGGTCAAGCGCGCCGGCGAGTATTGCTTCATGATCCCCGACGAACCCTTCGCGCAAATGACGCCCTGGTTCAATGGATGCGCGGGATTGCCGTCGATATAGCGCACTTCGCCATCGCGCAGGTGCACGCGGATGCCGCAGCGGCAAGCACACATGTAGCACGTCGTGGTTTTGACCTCGAGCTTTTCGTTCTGTGCCCGTGCGTGGTGTTCCATTTGAGCCTCCTTGGACCGCTTCAACTGCGGGCAATGCGTTGCCGCGTCGTGCTGAACCCTGGTTTGAAACGCGATCTTCAATGTAACGATAGACGCGCAGGAGCCGACGACCGACCCGTCAATCGTAAGTCCGTTATATGTAAAAGAAAAATCGCTATTTCATATCCCATCTATCGCGGTGACCGATACTTGAGTACACCGTGAGAACGCCGGGTGCCCGCCCGTCTCGGCAGCGCGGCGCCGGCAACGCTGCCATAATGGATTTCCCCAACTTCGCCCCACTTGAAGGAGCCGCAGTGAGTGATTCCACCGCCCCGTCTTCCAGCGACGCCAGCCGCCGCGTCGCGTTCCTCGGCCTGGGTGTCATGGGCTACCCAATGGCCGGTCACCTGGCCCGCGCCGGCCTCGACGTCACGGTCTATAACCGCACGTTCTCCAAAGCTGAAGCCTGGGTCGCCGAGCATGGCGGACGCGCCGCCCGCACGCCGCGCGAAGCCACCGACGGCGCCGACCTCGTGATGGCCTGTGTCGGCAACGACGACGATCTGCGCAGCGTCACGCTCGGCGATGAAGGTGCGTTTGCAGGCATGTCGAAAGGTACGATCTTTGTCGATCACACAACCGCCTCGGCCAATGTTGCGCGTGAACTCGCAGCGGCGGCGAGTGGGCACGGGCTGCAATTCATCGACGCACCGGTCTCCGGCGGCCAGGCTGGAGCACAAAAAGGCGCGCTGACGATCATGTGCGGCGGCGACGCCAAAGCCTTCGAGTACGCAGCGCCCACGCTCAATCACTATGGCGCCGCCGTCACGCTGATTGGTGCGGCGGGCGCAGGGCAACTCGCGAAGATGGTCAATCAGATCTGCATTGCCGGGATGGTCCAGGGCTTGTCGGAAGCGATCAACTTCGGTGAGTGCGCGGGACTCGACATGCCGCTCGTGCTGGAAGTGATCGGCAAGGGAGCGGCCGCAAGCTGGCAGATGGACAACCGCGGCAAGACGATGATCGAAGGCAGGTTCGATTACGGCTTCGCGGTGGACTGGATGCGCAAGGACCTCGGCTTCTGCCTCGATGAGGCCAAACGCAACGGCGCCGCGCTGCCGGTCACCGCGCTGGTGGACCAGTTCTATGGCGATGTGCAGAACCTGGGCGGCAGCCGTTTCGATACCTCCAGTCTGATCTGGCGTTTGCGCCAGCTCAAGCCCGCCAAATAAGGACGGGCATCACTTGCGCCACCGCAAAGGCCGGCGCAGGTGGTGCCGCTCAAGCCGCACGGCCGGTCCCGCCTGCAGGAACGCGGGGATGCCGTCCAGGCGCACACCCTCGGTACGCTCGCGCTCTTCGTCGGCCTCGACCGTCTTGCTGGTGTCGATAAAGAGCGCCGCGACGATTCCCACCGCCAGCAGTCCCGCCGAGATCGTGAACGGCGCGTTATAGCTGCCGGTCTTCTCGATCAGGAAGCCGAAAACGACCGGCGAGACCATTCCTGCGACGCCGAAGCCGGTGTTCATCATGCCGCCCGCGGTGCCAGCGTATTTGCCGGCGATATCCAGCGGCAAGGTCCACAACACCGGGTTGGTAATCTCGAGGAAGAAGAACGACGCGGACAGGAACCACACTGCCGTCAACGGGTTGGTGGCGGAAATCATCGGCAGCAGAAACGCCAGCGAGCCGCCCATGCCCACGACCAGCACCGCGCAACGTGCGAACCGCAGCTTGCCGGTGGCCTTGAAAAGCCGGTCTGACACGACGCCGCCGAGCGTGTCGCCCACCACACCAGCCAGCAACGGCAGTGCGGTAAACAGCGCCAGATGTTTCAGATCGAAGCCGCGCGCTTCCTTCAGATACGAAGGCAGCCACGTTAGATACACCCACAGCAGCCAGCCGTAACAGAAGTCGACGAAAGTCACGAGCCACATCCGACGGATGAGCTTGCGCCACGGCGTCGCCGCGTGCTTCGCACGGTCGCAGTCGCCCATGCGGTAGCCAATCTCGGCGGTTTCCTCGGACGTCACGCGGCGGTTCTGTTCCGGAGAGTTGGTGAACACGAACAGGTAGAGAACCGTCCACGCAAGGCTTGCTACACCTAGCAGGATGAATGCATCGCGCCAGCCGCCCGCCACCACAACCGCCAGCACCAGCGGCGGCGTCACGGCACCGCCCAGGCGCGCGAAACTATGGGTGATGCCTTGCGCGAAACCGCGTTCGGCAACCGGCATCCAGTAGGTAAATGCGCGCGTCGCGGTCGGAAACGCGCCGCCTTCACCGACGCCGAGCGCAAAACGCAACGCCACCAGCATCGCGACGCTGCCAGCGAAGCCGGTGGCAAGCGTCGCTACGCCCCAGATCAGCGACAACACCGTCAGCACCAGTTTCGGCCCGTACTTGTCCGCGAGCCAGCCGCCGATCACCTGCATGAACGCGTACGGATACGCAAAAGCGGAGAATACGAGCCCCAGTTGAACCGTCGTGAGTCCCATTTCATGGCGAATCAGCGGACCGGCCACGGCGATGTTCACGCGGTCAATGTACGAGATGAAATACATCAGGCACATCACTGCCAGGATGATGTGGCGTGTCTTCACACGCCGCTTGTGCGTTTCCATGCTGTCTCCTGTGTGTCTTTATGTGATTTACGCCGCTGCTGCCTCAGGTCTGCAAAAGCTTCAACCGCTGCACCTTGCCGGACGGCCCACGCGGCAGTTCGTCAATCAGGCGAAATTCCTTCGGTGTCTTGAAGCGCCCCAGCTCGCGCAGGCAGTGCTCGCGCAGAGCTTCCACGTCGAGCGGCGCGCCGCCATCCGCATCGCGCGGCACCACAAACGCGATGATCTCCTGACCGTAGGCCGTATCCGGCACGCCGACCGCTGCTGCATCCAGCACGCCGGGGTGCCGCAACAATGCTTCGTCGATCTCGCGTGGCGCGATGTTTTCGCCGCCCTTGATAATCAGTTCCTTCGCGCGGCCGTTGATGTAGAAGTAGCCTTCGTCATCGCGGTAGCCCAGATCGCCGGTCCGCATCCAGCCATCCGCGGTAAAGGCCGCGCGTGTTTCTTCGGGCCGTTTGTAATAGCCGCTCATCACCTGCTCGCCGCGCAGCACCAGCTCTCCACAGAGGTAGGGCGCGCACTCACTGCCGTCGAGCGCGATCACCTTGGCTTCGCTGCCCGACGGCAGGCCGATGCTGCCCACTCGCCGCAACGCCATGTCATACGGATTGCTAAAGACTGGTGCGGCGGTCTCGGTCATACCCATGGTTTCGATAATGCCCACGCCAAAGCGTGCCTCGAACGCGCGATGATGGTCAGCGGGCAGCGCCGCCGACGCGCTGCGGCAGAACTTCAGCGCCGATAGATCCATCGCGCAGGTTTCTTCGTTATTGAGGAGGTAGGCGACGATGGTGGGCACCACATTGATCCAGGTGCAGTTATAGCGGGCGACATCGCGCCAGAACGTGCGTGCGGAAAAACGCGACGTCACTACAACGGACCCGGCATGGAACAGCGGCGCGAGCAGCGTCACCACCAGCCCATTGATGTGATAAAGCGGCAGCGAGGCGAGCACCCGGTCGTCGGCGCCGAGCCGGTGCTCCCTGCTGATGTTGCGAGCATTGGCGAGTAGATTACGCTGGCTCAGCAACACGCCTTTTGGCGCGCCGGTGGTGCCGGAGGTGTACATCAGGAGCGCCGTCGAGTCGCCTTTGAGCAAATGCACACGGGCTTGTGTTTGTGCGCCCGGATCAGCGTCGCGCGCTGCAGTGGCCTGTTGTGTTGCACCGCACACCGCCGCTTCGGCGAGCGCCGGTTCAAGCGGCGGTATGTCGGGCAGCGCGGGCGCATCGGGCTCGGTGTGCACCACCGCAATCTCGCGGGTCACACCTTGGTCGCGCAACGAGGTCAACGCAGCCGCGATGGCCTCGCGGCATTCGCTGCCTACGAAGATCATCCGCGTATCCGAATGCTCGACGATATAGCGCACCTGCGACGGCTGGCACACGAGATTCAGCGGGTGCGCAATCAGGCCGCTGTACATGGCGCCGAGCAACAACCGTGCGGTCTGGATGCCGTTGCCCATGAACACCGAGACGACGTCGCCAGGCTGCAGTCCGGCGTCATGAAAACGCGCTTCGAGCAGGCGACAGTCGTCCTGCAACTGGCCGAAGGTGAGCGGTACGGCGTGGGCCGCGCCGCCGTCGTCATCGCCCTCGGCTGCGGGAAGCAGAAAGGGCCGGTCGGGATACCGCGTAGCACGCTCGTCGATCAGCGTGCGAATCGTCAACGGCATGTTCATCGCCCCACCCTCCCGAAGTAATCGCCAAGCAGTTCGTCGATTTCAGGCACGCGTTCGGTGATCGGGTACGCGATGCGCGTGATATTCAGGTAGTGGTGAAAATTGAGGTTGCCGGAGAAGTTGTTGCGGCCCCAGGTGCCGCAACCCATCGAAAGGGAAAATGGCAGGCCGTTGTCGAAGTTGCCGCCGGTCGCGAGACAATGGGCCTGATTGACAATTACCCGCGCAACGGGCAACGCCGTGCCTAATTGCTCGGCCTGGCAAACCTCCGATGAATGCAGGCTGACTGAGTGTCCGGCGCCCATATAACCGTAGATGCCACGCACTATCTCTGCCGCCGCATCGAAGGCGGCGGCGCGGTAGACCGTCAGAACCGGCGCCAGTTTTTCTCCCGAGAACGGATAGTCGGTGCCGTGGCCGGTTTCTTCGACCATCAGGAATGCGGGTTCTTGAGCGGCAATCTCATCGAGCCCCGCGGCCTGCGCAATGACAGTGGCCGAGCGTGCGGTGCATTGCTCCGAGAGCTTCCCATTGACCCACATCGCGGCTTGCAAACGCGCCTTCTGTGCAGCGTCGAGCATCACGCCGCCGCTTGCGGCCAATTCGGCAAGCATCGGCGCGTACACCGCTTCTTCAATCACGACACTATTTTCGGACGAACAGCTCGTCGCGTTATCGAAGGTCTTCGAACGGGCAATTTTGTGCGCTGCATCGTGCAGATCGGCGGACGCCGTGACAATCGATGCTACATTGCCCGCGCCAACGCCAAACGCCGGCGTGCCACTCGCATAAGCCATGCGCACATTGGCTTGCGAGCCGGTCGCCACCACCAGATCCGCGTTACGCATCAGGGCAGCGGTGGCCGCTTTGCTGATCGGTGCGGGCAACATCTGCACGAGGTCCGCGGCGATGCCCGCCTTGGCGAATTGCGCGTGAATGAATTCGATCAGCAGTGCACAGGACGAATAGCCCTTCGGCGAGGGCGCGACGATCACCGCATTGCCACATTTGAGCGCGTTGATGATCTTGTTGGCAGGTGTTGCCGCCGGATTGGTGGACGGTGTGACAGCGGCCACCACCCCCACCGCGCGTGCGATTTCCACGATCCCGGTTGCGTCGTCGCGGTCAATCACGCCGCAGGTTTTCTGCCCATGCAGATCGCGCAGCAGACCCAGGGTTTTACGGTAGTTCTTGCGGAACTTGTCGTCCGCGTTGCCAAGACCCGTGTCGCGCACGGACAGTTCGGCCAGTTGCCGGTTGCGCCCCGGCTCCATGATGGCCCACGCGGCGGCGTTAGCAGCGGTATCGAGCACCTCCTGTCCCGCATATTCGAACACGCGTTGGGCGGCGCGAGCCCGCGCCACCAGCGCAGCGACGTTGCGTTCAACCGCGCCGTCGTCGCGCGTCTGTGCGGCTTGCGCTCCTGTATCCCTGAGGTTCATACGGTGCACTCCGGCTCGGTAAGTGTGGCGTTGTTATCAATCTATCCAGCCGGAGGAAGTTCGTAGTCCCGTTTTTCGAACTAACCTCGACCGTGACCCCGGGCGCATCGAAAAACACAAAATTCGGGACTGTCCGTAGTCCCGAAAAATGATCGATTCGATGCACAATCAACGTTACGGATAAGACGTAGAGGAGACCCCTTGTCGACTTCGAATCAATCGAATGCGGCGGCGGTGCGCGCGTTTCGCGTACTCGAAACCCTGGCTGAAGCCGGCACCCCCCTGTCCATGATGGATCTCGTGCACGCACTCGGCTTGCCGAAGCAGACCGTGCACCGCATCCTCGTGCAGTTGATGGACGCGTGGCTCGTGACGCGCACCGCCCGGGACCGCCTCTACGAGTGCTCGCCACGCGTTCGCATGCTGGCGGTCAACGTGCTGATGCATGCAGGACCCGCCGCCGCGCGTCACGTTTTGCTCGAACAACTGGTGGCGAAGATTGGCGAGACCTGCAATCTGACGATGCTCTCAGGTAACGACGTGGTGTACGTGGACCGGGTGGAAACCGAATGGCCGTTGCGCATGCATCTGCAACCGGGCTCGCACGTGCCGCTGCATTGCTCGGCAAGCGGCAAGCTGCTGCTCAGCTTTTTGCCGAAGGACCGGCGTGAGCGTGTCATCGAGGCATTGCCGCTGCGTGCCTATTCGGAGCGAACAATTACCGACCGCGACGCCTTGCGCAAGGAACTGATGACCACACGGCGGCGCCAGTTGGCGATCAACAATCAGGAGCATCTGCAGGGGCTCATCGCGATAGCCGTGCCGGTAATGCTGGACCGCAATCGCGCGTGTGCCGCGATTGCGGTGCAGGCGCCGGTCGGGCGGGTCGTGCTCGACGATCTGTTGGCGTTTGTGCCTGACTTGCGGCTCGCCGCCGAGGAAACCGCGAAGACCTTTCGCATGTAGGCGCACCGCGCCCCCCGCTGCCCGACCGTTAGCGCCGTTCAGTGCGCTTTCACCACATCGCCATATACATCGGCGCGCCGCTGCCGCTCGATCGCCCGTGCCGACCATGCGGACACCAGCGCCGAAAACAGCACATAGCCGCACGCCGCCCAAGGTTTGCCGCCATTCATGCGGAACAGCGCCGTCGCGATGATCGGGGTGAGCCCGCTCGCAAAGATGCCGGAAAACTGATACACGAAGGAGATGCCGGTATAACGAACCTTCGCATCGAACAGCTCGGCAAAAAGCGCCGCTTCGGGGCCATACACCATTGCGTAGAAAATGCCGAACGGAATCACGATGGCGAGCCAGATCATCAACGTATTGCCGAGCTGGTTCTCCATCAGCCAGAAGGCAGGAAACACCGAGAGGCCGCAAATCAACGAACCCCACATGTACACGCGAGCGCGGCCCATTTGATCCGACAGATTGCCAAAGATCGGAATAAAAAAGCACATGACTAGCGCTGCGATCATCACGCCGAGCAGCGCGTCGGTGCGACTCAGGCCGATATGCTGGGTCAGGTAGCCAATCGAGAATACGGCGAACATGTTGAAGAACACGCCGTCGATATACCGTGCGCCCATGCCGAGCAGCACCTCGCGGCGATAGCGCGTGATCATGTCGACGAACGGAATTTTGGCTTCCTGACGGTTGCGCTTGAGCGCGAGGAACTCAGGCGTTTCCATCACCTTAAGACGGATGTACAAACCAAACACCACCAGCAGCAGCGACGCGCCGAACGCCACGCGCCAGCCCCACGACATGAAGGCTGCTTCCGGCAGCAGATGCGACAGGCCGCCCACCATGCCGGAGGCCAGACACAAGCCAATCGACAGGCCGATCTGCGGCAAGCTCGCATACAGCCCACGTTTGCCCGGCGGCGCATATTCGTAGGCCATCAGCACCGCCCCGCCCCATTCTCCGCCCAGCCCGATGCCTTGCAGCACGCGCAGCGATAACAACAGGATCGGCGCCCAGACGCCGATCTGCGCGAACGTCGGCACAAAGGCCACGCCCGCTGTAGAAATGCCCATGATCACCAGCGTCAGGATCAGCGCCGACTTGCGTCCGACGCGATCGCCAAAGTGGCCGAACAGCACGCCGCCCAAGGGCCGCGTGACAAAGCCCACCGCGAAGGTCGCGTACGCGAGCATGGTTGAGACAAGGGGATCGCTGCCGGGAAAGTACAGCTTGTTGAAGACGATGCCGGCGACGACACCGTACAGGAAGAAGTCATACCATTCGACGGTTGCGCCGATCACGCTGGCGAATGCAACGCGACGCACGACTCGGTGATCGATTGCCATAACGGATCTCCATAGGATGGCCATGCCGCGTCGTGAGCGACGCGCCAGGACACAAAGCCCCTGTTGTCTCCTCCGGGGCGGTTTTTATGGCCGGCTGGGCGATGCTTTCAAATCCGTGCCATACAGCATGGCACTTACGCCGGCATGTTGCGGGCGAGGCCCGCCGCTTTGCTTCGTTCAGCTACATGCAATCCCGCTATTGCTATTGCTATTGCGCCCTAATCGTTCACGCCGCCGCTTCAACCGGCGATGTGGTTTGCCAGCCGTGTTCGGCCGTATGCGCGTCGTCGAGAATCATGGCGGCGGCCTTTTCGGCGACCATCACGATCGGCACATTCGTGTTGCCCGACACCAGCGTCGGCATGATCGAGCAATCCACCACGCGCAAACCGCGCGTGCCGTAGACCCGTAAGCGTTCGTCGACAACCGCAAGTGGATCGCTCGCCACACCCATCTTCGCTGTGCCGGATGGGTGGAAAATCGTCTGACCGTATTCGCGGCAAAACTCCAGCAGTTCGTCATCCGTTTGTGCGTCGGCGCCTGGGCGTACTTCCCGCTTCATCAACGAGGCCATCGGCTGCGTTGCGGCAACGCGGCGCGCGAAACGTACACCGGCGACCGTAGTGCGGCGATCAAGCTCC
Organism: Paraburkholderia sp.; assembly: GCF_049581445.1. Lineage (GTDB taxonomy): Bacteria > Pseudomonadota > Gammaproteobacteria > Burkholderiales > Burkholderiaceae > Paraburkholderia. The sequence goes on from NZ_JBAURZ010000349.1 coordinate 87,672, forward strand.
GTTGCAAGGTAATTCGGTTGAATCGACGGCGCCTCGCGCATATCGGCGGAACGGATGCGCAGCACGCCGCGCGATTCCGGGCGCAACTGGCAGACCGAATAGGTGCACCCGGGAAACGCATGCACATCGCCGCCTGCGGAATCGGCAGAAAGCGTGGAGAAATGAAACTGGATGTCGGGCGTTTCCGCTTCGTCCGGCAAGGCGCGGCAGAACATGCCGCCCTGATTGATGCCCACTGCGAGCGGCCCGTCGCGAAACAGCGCCCATTGCAGGCCCATCTTCGCGCGGCCCATCAACGAGTGCAGTTGATCGTTCGTCGTGATGGGCTTGGTCACCTCATAGATCAGACGAACCTGCAAATGGTCCTGCAGGTTTTCACCTACACCGGCGCGGTCGGCAACCACCGGAATGCCGAACTCGCGCAACAGGCTGGCGGGTCCGACGCCCGATACCTGCAGCAACTGCGGCGATTGCAGCGCACCGGCGGTCAGAATCACTTCCCGATGTGCACGCACCTCATGCACTTCGCCGCGCTGCATATAACGGATGCCGGTGGCGCGCGTGCCGTCGAACAGGATTCGGGTGGCCATCGCATCGGTTTCGACATGCAAATTGCTGCGCTGCCGTGCGGGCTTCAGGTAGGCGACGGCAGTCGAGCAACGCAGACCGCGATGCGTCGTCAACTGGTAGTACCCCACGCCTTCCTGGTCCCCGGTATTGAAGTCGTCCACGGTTGCGACACCTAACTGATTCGAGGCCGCAATGAATGCGTCAACCAGTTCGTGCGGCTGCTTGATCGTGGACGCCCACAATGGACCGTCGACACCGCGCGTCGCAGATGCACCTAGCTCGTTGTGTTCCAGCCGCTTGAAGTACGGCAAACACTCGCTCCAGCTCCAGCCACGATTGCCCAGTGACGCCCAGTGGTCGTAGTCCTGCCGCTGGCCGCGCACGTAGATGAGGCCGTTGATCGAACTGCTGCCGCCGAGCGTGCGGCCACGGGGCCAGTAGAGGCGGCGGTCGTGCATGTTCGGATCGGGATCGGTATAGAAGCCCCAGTTGTAGACCTTGTGAAACATGGTCTTGCCATAACCGATGGGGATATGGATCCAGACATAGCGGTCAGCAGGCCCCGCTTCCAGCAGACACACCGAATAGCGGCCGCCCTCCGAGAGCCGGTTGGCCATCACACAGCCAGCCGATCCGGCGCCGACGACCACATAGTCGAAACTGCGTGTCATGGTGGGTGTCTCCTTTACGGCCCATACAAGCGGGTTGCCGTTTCGGTGCTTTTAAAAAGCGGTATGTTTCGTTTAAATTTATGGCGGGTGAATTCCAAATTCAAGCACTTCGCGCTAGGATCCGTGAATCTGGGGCGAAAACCGAATTTTTTGTTTCACTTTGCGTTTTCAGTGGTGGCCGGAGATTTGTACGGCAAGGGTCCGCGATGGCCGCGCGCCCTCGTCTCACGCCAACAAATGAGGAGACCGATGGCAGTGCTCATGCACCTCCCGCCCAGCGAATCCGGCGACGACACCCGGGTGCTGCGCGCGCTCTCGGTGCTCGAACAACTGGCCGCCGCGGGTCAGCCTTATTCGCTGTCCCAACTGTCTGCACGGCTGCACATTCCAAAAGCCACCTTGATGCGGCTGATCGAATCCCTCGAAGCGCAGGGGTACGTGATGCATATGCCAGATTCGCGCGGTACGGATCGCGGCATTGCGCTCGGTCCGCGTGCGGCGCAACTGGCGCTTGCCACGCTTGCCAACAACAGTTTCACACGCGCCTGCCGATCGTTGCTGCGCTCGCTGGTGGATACGCTGGGTGAAACCTGCAACCTCACTGCACTCGATGGCGACACCGTGTTGTACATCGAACGCGTCGAGACGAGCGAACCGCTACGTCTGCAGTTGCAACCCGGCACGCGTGTGCCGCTGCACTGCACCGCGAGCGGCAAGCTGTTTCTCGCACATATGCCAGCAAGCGAGCGCACCGCAGTGCTCGCCCGGCTCCCGCTAAAACGTATGACCTATCGCACGCTGACTGAGTTGAGCCTGCTCGAGGCCGAACTCGACCGCCTCGCGGCGCGAGGCATCGGCGTAGATAACGAAGAGTTTGTGCGCGGCATGGTGGCGATTGCCGTGCCCGTGCGGGACGCGGACGATGGACACGTGCTCGCGGGACTCGCCGTCCACGCACCGACAGCGCGAGCGAACCTGAACGACCTGCTGGAGAGCGTGCCGAAACTGAAGGAGACGGCGGTGAAGATCGCGCCGCTGCTACAAGCCGCACGCGGCGCAAACCGTTAGGAAGACGGGCCGCACACCGCTCATCGCGGCAACGGCCCCTTAAGTCAAGCAAGCGTCAAACGAAGTCCTTGTACTTCTCAAGCTTGCGCACCGGCATGGACAACGCATCGCGACGGAACGGATCGCCCAGCTCGCGCGTCACCATGACTTCGAGGATCGTTGTCTTGCCCTGCTTTTGCGCTTCACAAGCGGCAGCCAGCGCCGGACCTACATCGCCGAGTTTGTCGACCACCACGCCGTCCGCGCCCATCGAGCGTGCAATCGCCGCGAAGCTCGGATTTTCGAGGTCGGTGCCTAGAAAACGGCGGCTGTAGAAGTCCACCTGATTCTTCTTTTCTGCGCCCCATTGCTTGTTATGGAACACCACGGCCGTGACGGGAATGTTCTCGCGCACGCAGGTGAGAATCTCGCCCATGCTCATGCCCCAAGCACCATCGCCCACGTACGCGACTGCCGGACGGTCTGGCGCCGCGACCTTCGCGCCGATCACCGCCGGAAACGCGTAGCCGCAATTGCCGAAACTCATCGCGGCAAACATCGAACGGGGCTGTTCAAAGCGCAGATAGCTGTTCGACACCGAGCAGATGTTGCCGATATCGGTCGACACCATGACGTGCTTCGGCATCGCCTTTTCCAACTCACGCAACATCTGACGCGGATGCATCTCCGACGCATTTTTAATGACGTCCATGCTGTACTGGTCTTTCTCGTGGGTCCATTCGCTGAGTTCCTTTTCCCACGCGTCCTTCTGTTTACGCACGTCGGCCAGGCGCTGCTCGCGGTTCTCGTGACACTCCAGCGGACGGCTCCTGAGTTGCTGCTCCAGCGCGAGCGCGGCCGAACGCGCGTCGCCTGCCAGACCCACCGAAATCTTCTTCACGAGACCGAGCATCTTCGGGTCCGCATCCACCTGGATGATCTTCGCGTTCTTCGGCCAATAGTCGAGACCGTGTTGCGGCAAAGTGCCGAACGGTCCGAGACGGGTGCCCAGCGCGAGCACCACGTCGGCCTTGCCGATCAGTTCCATGCCCGCCTTCGAGCCCTGGTAGCCAAGCGGCCCACACCACAGGCGATGGCTCGCCGGGAACGAATCGTTGTGCAGATAGCTGTTGACGACCGGCGCGTCCAGCAGTTCGGCGAGCTTCACGCACGCCTCGACGCCATCGGACATCACCACGCCGCCGCCGGAGAGGATTACCGGAAATTTCGCGCTGGCCAGCAGATCGGCCGCTTCCTGCAGCGCCTGGGTGCCGCCGGCGCCGTGCTCGATGCGGATCGGCTCCGGAATCTCGTACTCGTATTCGCCGTAGAAGTAGTCGCGCGGGATATTCAGTTGCGTCGGACCCATGTCGAGCATCGCGCGGTCGAAGCAACGCGCGGTGATTTCGGCCATGCGCCGTGGATTATTGACGTGGCCCTGGTACTTGGTGATCTTCGAGAAAATCGGCAATTGTTCGGTTTCCTGAAAACCGCCGAGGCCCATCGTCATCGTGCCGCTTTCCGGCGTGACCATCACGACCGGGCTGTGCGCCCAGTATGCCGCCGCAATCGACGTGACGAAGTTGGTGATACCCGGGCCGTTTTGCGCCATACAGACACCGTGCCGCCCGGATACGCGCGAAAAACCATCGGCCATGTGACCCGCGCCCTGCTCATGCACGACCGGAATGTAGCGAATGCCCGCCGCCGGGAAGATGTCCAGCGCATCCATACATGCCGAACCGACGATGCCAAACACATCGGTTACGCCATTTGCCACCAGCGTTTCGACGAACGCTTCCGAGGGTGTCATCCGGGTACGGCCTTGAGTCACCTTGCGATTGCTCATGTTGCGTCTCCTGCTCGTTAGGTCAGTGATGAAGTACGCCGGCCGGTCACGCTGTGCTGTGCGGTTCTGCGCCGCTTTGCGCCGACTTACAAAGATGGAACGAAACGTTCTGTTTATTGCTTGATCAAAGTGTATTTGAACAACCCCAAAACAGCAAACCATTTTTCGGTACGTTTCGTTGACAAAAATGAATGCGTACACCATAGTAGGTTCATGGACACCCACCCGCCCCTGCTAGCTGGTATGACTGAGGCCCCTGAAGCGGGGTCCAGGGTGCCCGCGCATGACGGATCAAATCGTTCCGAAAAACGGAACGAAAGAAGCACGACCGAAGCCTCAAAAAGCACCCCGCCAGCTGTCTCCGGCCCCCGTCAAGGCGCCCTGTACAATATGGCCGATCCATTTTCCGGAACGGCGGACATGACTAAAGCGGATACCCCCACCCTGCGCGCCTTCGCGCTGCTCGAACATCTGGTGAACGCCGAAGGGCCGGTGTCGCTGGCGGATATCGCGGAAGATGTCGCGCTGCCCAAGGCTTCGCTACACCGCATGCTCGCTTCGCTTGAGGCAGGCGGTCTCGTGATCCGCGAGCCGGGCCACAAGAACGCCTACGTCATCGGGCCGCGTCTCGCTCAGCTTGGCTTGGGCGTGGTGATGCATTCAGGCGCACGGCGGCTGCGTCGCGCGATCCTCTCGCGCCTCGTCGCGGACCTCGGTGAGACGTGCAATCTGACCATGCTGCATGAAACCGAAGTGCTCTATCTGGATCGCATGGAAGCACCGTGGCCATTGCGGCTCGATCTGAAGCCCGGTTCGCACGTGCCGGCGTATTGCAGCGCAAGCGGCAAACTGCTGCTGTCGATGCTGCCGCGCGAACAGCGCAGCGCGCTGGTGCGCGCCATGCGGCTGGAGCGCTTCACCCCCAACACGATCACCGACCCGGAACTGCTTGAAGCCGAACTCGATCGCACCGCGCACAAGCGCATTGCCATCGACAACGAAGAGTTTCTGGCCGGCATCGTCTGCGTCGCCGCACCAGTGATGGATGAAAACAACGTGTGCATTGCGGCGATTGCGGTACATGCGCCCGTTTCGCGCGCTCCGCTGTCGCGGGCGCTTGAATTCGTTCCGCGCTTGCAGGAAGCGGCGCAGGAACTGGCAGCAACGTTTTAGAGTGCGCGCAGGCTCCTGTGTATTACAGGGTGCGGCGCTCGAATGGCCGTGCAGGTGGCGTGACCCACTGCCGGTTTTCGCCGGGATGATCCTGGCATCGTTCAGTCGTAAGCCGGGCATAGACCAGGCCGAAGCCATGATTAGGCAGGAGACACCATGCCGCACGCGTACCCCTATCTCACCGGTCTGATCGAACACGCGGCGTGCCGCGCCGATATCGTGCTCGCCGTCGTCTATCCCTGCGAACCACTGGCGCTGCGCGCGAGCCTCGATGTGGCGGCCCGCGGACTCGCGCAGGTCGTGCTGGTTGGACCGCACTCGCGTATTACGCAGATTGCGTTGGAGAGCGACGCCGATCTGTCGCGCGTTGAGATCGTAGATACGGTCGACGACCCCATCGCCGCCGCCCACGCTGCTGCCGCGCTCGTCGCCGAGGGCCGCGCTCACATGCTGATGAAAGGCAGCCTGCACACCGACCAACTGATGGGCGTACTGGTGAGCCGCGAAGCCGGTCTGCGCACGAACCGCCGCATTTCGCATGCGTTTATGTTCGACATGCCGGACGTCGACCGGCCGCTGATGCTGACGGATTGCGTCGTCAATATCGAACCGGATCTGCTGGTGAAGCGCGATATCGTGCAGAACGCGATCGATCTGGCCCACGCTATCGGTATCGGCAGGCCGCGCGTGGGTATTCTTTCCGCGACCGAGGCGATTAATCCGGCTATCCGCGGCACGGTGGATGCAGCCGCGCTCTGCAAGATGGCCGAGCGCGGGCAGATCACCGGCGGCGAACTCGACGGGCCGCTCGGCTTCGATAATGCGATTTCGGCGGAATCCGCGCGGATCAAACATATTGCCTCGACGGTCGCGGGTAGCCCCGACATCCTGCTGGTGCCGAACCTCGAAACCGGTAATACGCTGTACAAGTCGTTGATCTATCTGGGTCACGCGCAATGCGCCGGACTGGTGCTCGGCACACGTGTGCCGGTCGTGTTGACGAGCCGGACGGATTCGGAATTCTCGAGGCTCGCATCGGTTGCGCTGGGCGTGGTGTTCGCACGTAAGCCGCACGCGGTGGCGGCTTGAGCGCCGCCGTCCACCTTCATGCTTAAACGCTTAGGGCTTCTCGTCGCGCAGGAAATACCAGTGATACAGCATGCGCTGTCCCAAGCGCCGGAAGGGCGCGAACGGATGTCCCGGCAACGGCGACGTAAAGATCGGCAAGCTCTGCTGCGCCCCTTTTCCCGCGATACGCTCCGCTAGCCGCCGCCCCGCCTGCGCCGAATACGACACGCCGTTGCCACCGAAGCCCAGCGCGTAGTACACACTCTCCCTCGGGTCCGGTTGGAAGACACGCGGCATCATGTCGTGACTGACATCCACCCAGCCCCACCACGAGTAATCAATAGCGATACCACGCAGGGCCGGAAACTTGCGATGCAGTCCCTCCACCAATAATTCGAAGTGCCTGGGATTGGGTGCGTCGCGGCCAGTGATCGCACTGCGGCTGCCCATCTGCAGGCGCTGATCCGGAAGCAGTCGGTAATAAAAGCGCAATGTGCGCGTATCGGTGAGGACCTGGGTCGTGCGAAAGTTGCAGGCGGCGATCTCGGACGCGGTGAGTGGACGGGTGACCAGTGAATTGGAGAGGATCGGCATCACCTTGCTCATCAGCGAGCGGTGTAGCCCCGGCGGCGTGTAAGCCCCCGTTGCGATGCCAACTGCGCGTGCTCGTACCGTGCCACCTGGCGTACGCAGATGATGGACGCCATTGATGGTCTCCCAGCCTGTCACCGGGCTGGCCGGATGCACTTTAGCCCCAGCTTCACGCGCAAGACGCAGATAGCCGAACGCCAGCTTCAACGCGTGAATACCGATGCCCTCAGGTTCGTGCAGCGCGCCCGCTGCTTCCGCGTCGTTCACGTATTCTCGACGCAAGGTCTCGGCATCGAGCAGATCGGACGGGTAGCCGAAGACGTCTCTCCACACCTTCGCCTCGGCGGCGAGCGCCTGCATGATGCGCGGCCGATGCGCGATCAGAAAGTGGCCACCCGGTTGCGGATCGCAGTCAATCTCGGCGATCAGCGACTTGAAGGTATCGAACCCTTGCTGGATTTCGTCGTGCATTTTCAGCGCGACATCTTTGCCCCAGCGTTCGATCCATTGCGAGCGCGACAGCCGCCCCGATGCATTCTGTCCCTGGCCGCCGTTGCGGCTGCTACATCCCCAGCTCACGCGGTTTGCTTCCAGCACAACCGCCCTGATGCCATGCTCACGAGCGAGGAACAACGCCGCAGCGAGGCCGGTATAGCCGCCGCCGATAATCGCGACGTCCACGTTCATATCGTGTGTCACAGGACCGTCGTCGGCGGGCGGCGTGCCCGCTGTGGCGACCCAATAGGTCGGCGCGTACTCTCTGCCCAGGCCAGGACCTGGCGCTATCAGCGGATCATAGGTAGGGTCGTAGCGCGTGTCGCCGTCGGTTGCTTGCGCCGCTGAATCCGCCCGTTCGAATTGAAACGCATCGTGTTTCATGCGGATCTCCGTGGGCGCATCAAACGGATTGAGCGGGTTGCTTCGGGCGTTCCTTGCGAAACGCCCGCTTGACCGCAATCAGTCCGTCGCGGAACTCGAAGAGGTCGCAGCCTTCGGCTTCGATGCGCCAGCCGTCGGCGTGCGTGCCGGTGAACACCCATTCGGAGACGCCTCGCTCGCCCGCCACCATGTGGCGCCCCTGCCCCCAATGCGCGTCGGGAAAGGTCCTGAAGACCGCTTCAAAGGCGGCGCGCACGGCCTCGCGTCCGCTATGGCGGGTGCCATGGACTTCATTGCCGCCGGCCGTATCGAAGATGCAGTCCTCGGTCATGAACGTCATTAACGCGGCGCTGTCGTGGCGATTGAACGCGTCGGAAAAGGCGGCGAGCGTTTCCGGCGTCACCTCTTTGGCCTGAGTGTCCCGCGCGAGCGTGTCGGTCATACGTGTCTCCCTTCACATGACGGTGGGCCGCATCAGCGCAAGGGCTCATGCGGCTGGCTTTATCGACACGTTAGATAAGGCACGCCTTGCGTGGTAGTTCCAGTGGGTGGTTTTCGTATGGGCCAGCGCGGGCCACGACAACTGGCGCGCTGCTCAATGCGGGGTCAGCTAGCGCCCGTTCGCGTCGCACGCGTGCCGTGCGCGCAAAACGGACGCATCACTCATCTGGCCGCTGCGCCCGCACGAGTTCCGCGAGACGGCGCACACCGGCATCGATTTTGTCCAGCTTGATGGCCGAAAACCCCATGCGGAAGCAATGATTCTGTTCGAGTCCGGTCATGAAAAAGACCCGCCCCAGTTCGATC
>NZ_JBAURZ010000350.1:0-26369 GCF_049581445.1 Paraburkholderia sp.
TCCGCGCCCGGCGCGCGACGCCACGCGGCGCGTCCGCCGCCGGTGTCTTGCCGAGGACGCTGCTCACGCCGGCCCCTTGTCGATGCGTTCGAGCCGGTAACCATAGCCGTAGATCGGCGTCAGGCGATAGCCGTTTTCGGGGCGCAGGCCGAGTTTGGTGCGCAGCACCGACACGTGGGTATCCATGGTGCGCGACGGGATATCGGTGGCCCGCTTCCAGATCACGTCGAGAATATGCGCGCGCGACAGCGGCCGACTCAGGTGCTGGAACAGCATTAGCGCAAGATCAAATTCCTTTTGCGTAACAGCGACGGGCGTGCCGCGCACCAGCACGTGCCGGGCGCCCAGATCGAACTCGTATTCGTCGAAGACTTCCTTTACCGCGGCAGTGTTGATCTGATACGCACGCCGTAGCAAAGATCCCACCCGCGCCAGCAAGACGCCAGCGGAGACCGGTTTGACCACGTAGTCATCGGCGCCCGTGTTGAGAATCGAGGTGATGTCGGTGTCGCGGCTACGGCTCGTCATGAACAGAACCGGCAAACGCTCCGACAGGCTCTCTCGTACCCAGCGCAATACCTCTTCGCCGGACATATCGGGCACGTTCCAGTCGAGCACCAGCAGATCGAACGTCTGACGCCGCAACTGCCGCACCAGCGTGCGCCCTTCAGCGTAGGCATGGCAGATATGACCCGCTGCCGACAGTGTTTCGCATACCAGATCCGCCTGAGCCGGATCGTCATCCAGGACTGCAATTCTCATAAAACCCCGCAACGCAATACCGTTCTTCGTATCTTCATGGCCGGTGACCGGCTGGAGCCGGCGAGCCCGGACTACGGGATATCGCCATTATTGTTGTGCCATGCGCCGCCCGGTTTTCGCGGACCCTTGCACAGCCCATTGCCCAACAGGTCACGCTATTTATCGATTATTAGCTGCGCACCACGAACCCCTGTTTTAAACAGGTATCCGACGTATCTCTAAAATGAAAGGCAATTTGCCCATTCATTCATTCGGTTAGCGGTCGTTTTATCATAATCAAAACAGCCTGGGGCCTATGAATTCAACTGATACGTTGCCAGGCCCACCCACGTTCACCGGAATGTCAGCAGAATTGACAATCTGACGGGACAGTATAAGAACTGTCTCAAATTAAATCGTTTAAATATTGTTAAGCCGGATTTGGTGGATACACGCGGTCGATTACAGAAACATGGATAAACCACAAAAATTCATTAAAAACAATGTGTTGCGATACGTTTATGTACACTTTTCGCGGTAACTGCGTGCACGAGTGAGCAGTGACACCCGGCACGCCAGTGCAACTTTAAAAAGCCGCGCACCTTAGGGACCGAGATCCGTGATCGCGCTGTAAACCAGCGTACGCAACTGGCGACGCACCGGGTGTGCGCTCGACGGCAGGAGTTGAGTGAGGAACAACACGATCAGGTCCTCGCGCGGATCGACCCAGAAGAACGTGCTGGCCGCACCGCCCCAGAAAAAGTCACCCGCGCTGCCCGGAATCAGCGTGGCCGAGGGCGTAATGGTGGTGGCAAAGCCAAGTCCAAAACCGACACCTTCGTAGGTGGCCTCGCTGAACATCGAGCGCGACAAGCGAGGCAGGTCAAGACCGCCCGGCAGATGGTTGGCGGTCATCAGTGCCAGTGTCTTGGGGCCCAGCAGACGCACCCCATCCAGTCCCCCCCCCTGGAGCAGCATGCGCGCAAACCGCATGTAGTCGCTCGCCGTGGATACAAGGCCACCTCCACCGGAAATAAAAGTGGGAGGCTTGAGATAAGCGCTGATGCGGGAATCATCCTGCAGGGTCGGCCCTTGCGCGGATACGATTTTCGAGCCGAGCGCACCGATGGCGTAGCACGAGCAGAAACGGGAGACCTTCTCTTCCGGCACGTAGAAAGCCGTATCAACCATACCCAATGGATCGAAGATCCGTTCTTTCAGAAAGACCTCGAACGGAATTCCGCTGACCTTGCCCACGATATAACCGAGCACGTCGGTGGAAACGGAATAGTTCCACGCTTCACCCGGCGAAAATTCGAGCGGCAAGGTGGCCAATCTCTCGATCATCTCCGGCAACGTGCACTCAGTCGCAAGATCGCCGATCTTCAGCTTGCGATAGGCTGCATCGACATTGGTATTCTGTTGAAAGCCGTAGGTCAGGCCGGAGGTATGGCGCAACAAGTCGACCACCAGCATCGGGCGGACCGGTGGACGCGTCTGGAAGCTTTCCATGAAGCCTCCCGCGTGAACGCCGAGCTTTTCCCATGCCGGGATGTACTTGCTAACGGGATCGTCTAGAGCGATCTTGCACTCCTCGACCAACATCATGACCGCCACAGACGTGATGGGCTTGGTCATCGAGTAGATACGGAAGATCGAATCCTCGGCTAGCGGCACCTGCCGCTCGCGGTCGGCGAGACCAAGCACCGAGTTCAACGCAAGCCCGCCACGCCGCCATACCTGCATAAGGGCACCGGGCAACTTGCCGGTCGCAATATAGTTGTCGTCGACGAAACGCTCAATCCGTTCCAGCCGTTCACACGACATGCCCTGCTGTTCTTTGCCTCCCGCACCCATGCCATCTCCTTTGTTGAATGTGTCTTCCTCATCCGCACCCGACTAACGGCATCTTACTCGCCAGGAGCTTCGTGAACTGCACGTTCGCATCGAGCGATGTCGGTTCGGGCAGAAAGGCATGTGAATGAGCGGCCAGTTCGACCCACACCGGTCCTACAAACAGACATTCTGAGTGTCGCAGCTATCCTCCATAGCAGTCGTTCGGCTATTGCCGCTTGGTCGCGCCGTCAATGATGTGGTCGCGGCACCCTCCGATGCATGCAGCAACTCTGTCGCGCTGTCCGCCTGAAGCGGAGGCGCAAATAGAAAACCTTGACCGCTTTCGCAGGACCACGCGCGCAGAAGTTTTGCTTGCTCCTCCGTTTCAATTCCTTCGGCTGTCACACCGAGGCCAAGCGATTGCGCCAAGGAGATGATGGCCTGAACAATCGCATCGTCCTCCGGGTTTGAACCGATGCCTTGCACGAACGAGCGGTCTATCTTCAGGACGTCAAGCGGCAGTTTTTTCAGGTAACTGAGTGACGAGTAGCCCGTTCCGAAATCATCAATGGCGATTTGAATACCCTGCGCTTTGAGCTTGTGCAGCGTCTGGATACTGGCTTCCGTATCCCGCATGACGACACCCTCCGTAACTTCCAGTTTGAGGGAGCCGGGACGAGCTCCTGAGTGACGCAACGCGCACGTCACGTCGTCGACAAGCGCAGGATCTTCGAACTGACGTGGTGAGAGATTAACGCTGACCTGCAGTGGCCGCTCTAGTGGAAATTGCGCCTGCCACGACGCCACCTGCTCGCACGCACGCGTCAGGACACTGCGGCCGATAGGAATGATCAGGCCGGTCTCCTCCGCAACTGGAATGAAGTCCGAAGGCGAAACCATTCCGCGAATCGGATGTTGCCAGCGTACCAAGGCTTCCATTTCGCGCACCTGCCCGGTGCGCAAGTGAACAACGGGCTGGAAGTGAACGCGCAGTTCGTTGCGCTGAATCGCCTGACGCAAATCAGTCTCCACGGCTAGGCGGTCCACCGCGGCGTCGTGCATACTTGCATCGAACACCACATAGCGCGACTTGCCGGTGCTTTTGGCCCGGTACATGGCGACATCCGCATCACGAAGCAGAGCGTCCGCGTCGATCGTTTTTGCCGCAGAATCCATGTCGCTGTCCGCGAGTACCATTCCGACGCTGGCTGTTACCACATATTCCCTGCCGTCAAGCGTCCACGGCATCTCAAACTGCTTCAGAACGGTTTCGGCGACCAGCTTTGCCTCGTTGATCGACTCGTTGTTCAACTGGTCGAGCAAAATAACGAATTCGTCACCACCTAGGCGCGCGACCGTATCGGATGGTCCGACGCACTCTTTGAGCCGCCGCGCAGCAGCAATGAGCAGCATGTCGCCCTCACGGTGACCGAGGCTGTCGTTAATACGCTTGAAGTCGTCCAAGTCGATGAAAAGCAGGCTGATTTTGCCGCGATCTCGGCCCGCGCGTACAACCGACTGGTCGATACGGTCACGCAGGAGGGCACGATTCGGCAGGCCAGTGAGCGAATCGTAGAACGCCTGGGTTGTGAGTTGCGCCTCGAAGTTTTTTCGCTCGGTCACATCGCGCATAGTCGCAACGATGCCGCTTACCGAGGTCTCGTGAAGCAGGTTGGTCAACGCACATTCGGTATGGTGCCACCTACCATTGTCATTGCGAAGGCGCAACTCGACCAGGCCCGACTCTCCCGCTGCACTGCGGATCCGCCGCCATATCACCTGCAACTCGGCTTGGTCGTCGGGATGAACTAGATCGACCAGGATGGTCCCCGACAGTGTCGCTCCGATCGCGCTGAGGCCCGAACCTGCGGTCGGCGCTTCGTAAATCACTTTACCCTCTGTGTCGCACACGAGGATGACGTTCGACAAGTGCTGGACAAGCGAGCGGAAACGCAGTTCATTCTGGCGGTTAGCTGCGGCCGTCGCCTCGATGGTTTGCCTACGGTAGCGCCGCAAAATTACCACGAAGAACACCACCAGCAAGAGACCTGTGGCAAAAGCAACAGGGGTCGCGAAGAAGACGGCACGCTGGATACGCTCTAGCCGATCGAGCTGACCGACAGCGAGAATGCGGTGCTTATCCGCGGCCGCGTAGATCCGTCGCTGCAGCTCATTAAAGATCGGGTCGACCTCAGCTTCATCGATCGCGTTCGCCTTCGCTGCTTTATTTGCGTCGACCGCGATGAACATGCGGTCTATCGCCTCTAGGTAAGCGGCATGCATCGCAAGGAGCGAGTCGATTGATTCTGCGCTGTCCGGCTCCATAATGCGGATTTTCTGCAACGCCGCAACCAGCAACACTGCCTCGCGTTTATGGGCTTGCCGTACCCGCACCGCCGGCTGTAGGCGATATTTGCGATTGAGCGATTCCTCCGCGCCTACGCTGTAGCGGGCCTGCTCATAGGCACCGTTAATCTGGCTCGCGTGCCTCGCCGCCTGCCCCGCGTCGAAACTTGTTTCTGCTCCGACGAAAACGAACGTGGGGAGCCCGATTAACACGATCAGCAGGCCGGCGGTCGCTAGCGAAGCGGGTTCGAAAAGACCTCTGCGCCAGATGGCGCGAACCGGGGCCATCCATGCATCAAATAATGTTATGGGCATGCGGGTATCGCTGTATTGCGGAACTAGGATGAGCGAGACGCAATTGAGATCGTGGCCCCATCAACCAGCGCTCGTTTCGTGTCGCGTGACATCGATCTGGCTCACATTCCCGTTGATATTCTGGATCCCGACTTTCTGTTTGAGGGCGCCGCGCGGATATCCGACGAGAAATGGTCCGGCCCTCTGAACTTGGGACGTCTCGTCCTGTGTTATCGGCAGAAGATCAGGTTTTATTTAGAAGAGTGCCTTTTCTCTTTTTGTTGACCCTATTTATCGACTCTAAGCGACTGCGTGACGCACCTTAAAATGAAGTTGGATTCCCCGTGATTGGCTCGTTTGCACTTCCAGTTGTGCCGCTGAAGCCCTCAGGCAACCCGTCGCACCCGTCAATGCGTCGGCCATCGGCGATCTCTTCGACTTCCAGTTCGACCGAGGTCAGGACGACCATAAAAACGGCAATGGGCAGGGTAATGACGCCGGCTTTGGCTGCTGGACATTCCGAAAAGATTTGAGCCGAGCAAGCTGATGACAACCTCTGCGGGTTAGCGAGTGACTGTATCGCGGAAAAATGTCACGGCTCAAGTCGCGCCGAATATACCACCCACTGCGGATGCCACACCCATCGACAGCGCGCTCCAGAAGGTAACCCGCAATACGCCAGGACGCACTTTCGCTCCCCCGACGCGCGCGGCAAGTCCACCGAGTATTGCCAGGGAAACCAGCGCCGTCACCGCGATACTCGCGGCCACCCCTTGCGGCGGGGCGAGTGCCGTGACTATGAGCGGCAAAGAGGCTCCCACCGAAAAGCTGCTGGCCGACGCCAGCGCGGCCTGCAATGGATTTGCCGCGGTCGTTTCCGAAATACCCAATTCATCGCGGGCATGCGCGCCGAGTGCGTCGTGAGCCATTAGACCCTGCGCAACCTGTTTGGCAAGCGCCACATCGAGGCCGCGCCGCACGTAGATCGCCGCCAACTCTCGATGCTCGCGCGCGCCATCGGCATCGAGCTCAGCCTGCTCTTCGGCGAGGGCCGCTGTCTCTGTATCCACCTGCGACGAGACCGATACGTACTCGCCTGTCGCCATCGACATCGCACCGGCTACCAATCCGGCCAGGCCGGTCAGCACCAGATGGCCGTGCTCGGCGTGCGCGGACGCGACGCTAATTATCAGACTTGCCGTCGAAATGATGCCGTCGTTTGCGCCAAGCACTGCGGCACGTAGCCAGCCAATCGCCCTGATGCGATGCGGTTCTTTGTGAGCCTTGGGCATTGGCAGGCCCTAGCGGTCTCGAACCTGATTACGCGCCGGCCTCGCGTGGGGCAGCATCCGCTGCAGCACATGGTCTTTCAGAACAAAGCGGTGGAACAACGCTGCGACGACATGCAGACCAATCAATGCGAAGAGCACCCATGCGAGGATGCCGTGCACGTCCCCCATCTCGTGGCCGAAAGCCGAGCCCTGTTCGCTCAGTGCCGGAAAGGGCACGACGCCCAGCAAGCGGACCGTCCAGCCGCGTGAGGACGCGTTGATCCAGCCGAGCAGCGGCACCAGCACCAGGGCGGCGTAGAGGAGAACATGTGTTATGCGCGAGACGACGCTGAGTAGCGGCGGCAGCTCGTCCGGCGCGGGCCAATGCGTCAATCGCCAGATGACCCGGATTGCCATCACGGCGACGAGCGTCGCGCCCACGCCAAGATGCCAGGCGATCAGATTAACGGGCTGCGTGTCTTTGTGGATATCCGGCATCGTCCAACCGATCACAAATTGCATAGAGACCAACAGGACAGTTAGCCAATGCAGCGTGCGCGCGACTGTGTCATATGCCGGACCCTTCATTTCGAAGCCCTTAGCCATTCCTGCTCCTCAAGTTGCCACGACTTGATGAATTGATGAGGCGCGGAGCCCGCGAATTTTAAACTTAAACTTATAGCTCGAAAAAAGCACTGCACAGATCCAAACCATCCTAGCGACCTTACCTTAAGGAAACCTGACGCGTGGCGGGGGCGATCCGAATGCTCGACTTCGCTGCTGTTTCCGCACAGCCGCCAACCTGGCGCCAGCAAGGCCGGGAAGCCGAGAGGCCGAGGTTTTGCGCTTGAATCACGGGAACAGTTTGCGCCTTGGCAGGCAACGTCACAGGCCGGCTTCTTGCTATTGCTTCCATGCATCATCAATCAACGCTCATCCTTGGGAACCCACATGCGCCTGCTAGATCGTCTGGCTGTTTCAATGGTTTTGCCGCTGGCCTCCTGCGCGATCGGACCATCAAGTTCAAGCGATACGGGCTTCGGCGCGTCGCCCGCCATGCCGGCTCCGGAATCGTCGTTGATTCCGATGGTCAACATCGCGCCCGTTCACGCGCGCCCCGACGGTTTCATACCTACCGCTCCCGCCGGCTTTCTCGTCACCGAACTCGCCGGTGGCCTCGCGCACCCGCGCTGGCTTTACACGCTACCCAATGGTGACGTACTGGTAGCGGAAAGCGACGCTCCAAAAGAACACGATGAAGGCAGTGGCCTATTCGGCTGGGTCAGAAAGCAGGTCATGAAGCGCGCAGGCGCCGGTGTGCCGAGCCCCGATCGCATTGTGCTGTTGCGCGACGTGGACGGCAGCGGCGTCGCGAGAACGCAGACCGTGTTTCTGCCCCGCCTGCACTCTCCGTTCGGGATGGCCCTCATTGGCAATCAACTCTATGTTGCCGATACGGACGCTCTGTGGCGTTTCGACTATGTAACGGGCGCCACCGAGATCACAAGCCCCGGCGTCAAGGTTGTCGACTTACCGGCCGGCCCGATCAACCATCACTGGACCAAGAATATCCTGGCCGATCGCTCCGGCAAGCATCTGTACATCACTGTGGGATCGAACAGCAACGCGGGGGAAAATGGTGTCGACGCCGAAGAAGACCGGGCGCGAATCCTCGAGTTCGACGTGGACAATGGGCGCTTGCGCCCCTACGCAACAGGGTTGCGTAACCCCAATGGACTGTCCTGGCAACCGGACAGCGGAGCATTGTGGACAGCAGTCAACGAGCGGGACGATCTCGGCAACAACCTCGTGCCAGACTACATGACAGCAGTAAAAGACGGGGCGTTCTATGGTTTTCCGTACAGCTATTACGGCCAGCACATCGACACCCGCGTCAAACCTCAACGCCCCGATCTGGTTGCAAAGGCCATCGCGCCTGACTATGCGCTCGGCAATCATACGGCTTCACTAGGTCTTGTCTTTTACGACCGGACGCTGTTCCCGCCTCATTATCGTGGAGGCGCATTTGTCGGCCAGCATGGATCATGGAACCGTAAGCCGCGTACCGGCTACAAGGTGGTGTTCGTGCCATTTGTCGATGGAAAACCTGCCGGCGCACCTGAGGATTTCTTGACCGGCTTTCTGACGGCAGACGGCTACGCCGTGGGTCGACCCGTTGGCGTCGCACTGGACGCGCATGGGGCCTTGCTAGTGGCTGACGACGTCGGTAACGCTGTATGGCGAGTAGCGCCGCGTAACAAGGTCAAGTCGGCTGACATCGCGCCGGCAGGCAAATGACACAGCCCTGGCCGCTTTGCTCCGAAGCCGGCCGGACGCAAGATTATCGTGCCGATCAGAAGCGCTTCTCCAGTCAAAGCAGCACGCCCGTGACGTCGCCTCAAAGACGGGACCCACAACCCGATCACGTCGATGCTCCGCAGGGTAGAGCCAGCATTGTCGTTCTTCGGCAGTTTGCGCAAATTATCGGAACATCCGTGCCGGTCGACCGCTCCGTCGCCGAATTATCGAACGGCCGCTAACTTAACAATCATCGGCCATTCGCAAAAACCCATTGACTGTCCCTTCATGGCCGGCCCGGAAGTCCGACGATTTGCCGATGCGGCATTCAGCGTGGCTCTCGATGATCCGCCGACCGGCTTCCACACCCTTGCTGCGACTGCGCATCTGTATCAAGATCAAGTCGGCTGGTCAGGAATAAGCGACGCCCACCATGACAGACGATCCCAATCTCGATCCTGAATCTGATCCCGACAAACTGACGGGCCCCGGCGGCATGACGTTGCGGCAGATCCACGAACAGGTGCAGAAGAGTGTCGAGCGCGACCGCGCAGTACAGGCTGCGCACAAGTCACAAGCTTCTTCGCAAAGCCGGTGGCAGCGGTGGGTGCGCTACGTGTGGGGCCGCAGCGGACGTCGCTAGCGACGGTCTGATAACAGATGCGCCGGTCGCCAGCACTTTCTCAGGAGTTGAGCCGTCTCGCCATTCAACCGCCGTTTCTCTCCGTCCAACCCAAAATTTGAACTCCCGTAGGTCAGCAATGTTACTAGTGGTCGGCCGCACGCGACCCGCACCGGCCATTCGGCTCGTTTTGTTGTTCAAGGCACTTTTTGCACTGCGGACGTTCGCCTTATCCGCGACGCCACTCCCTCTCCAGTGCTGGGCAAATCACAAGCGTGGCCGATGCTAGTCGCCCCTCGTTACTTTTTCCATCTGCCCAGCCTGGATCGTGGCTGCCCGGAGTTGCGCCTCCCCGACTGTCTCCCGTTGACTGGTTTGATAGCGCTGTTCCGCAAAATCTCCATATGTCAGTTTTCCCTGGGATAGGGAAGCCATGAGGTTTCCAATCTTGCCGTTTAAATCCTCGTGCATTTTGCGAATTTCATCGTCATAGGCGCGCTCTGCTGGCGTAGCGGAGACAGGTACAGACGAAATTTTCTCCTCCCGCGCGATACATGTTTGGCGTAGGGCACTCCATTTTCCGATCGCCTCGCGTTCTTCATCAGTTGGAAAGCTGTTGTTATCCGCAAAACGCGCGTCAGGCGCAGCGTCTTTCAGCGATCGCAGCAGTTCCACTTTATCTCTGATTCGGTCTAGCTCGGCTGTTTGCATGTCAACCCTGCACTGTGTAGCCAAGGCGTCGAATTTGTCGTGTATTTCTTTTCTTTCAGCTGCAATGACGTTGGTCCGAATCGGGCTGCCGCCGTTATTTGCATATCCGGGCGTTCCCGGTTGGCAATCCGACCATGGCACTCCTAGCGCGCAGTCAAGTGCATGCCGATTCGCATCGGGCGTAGAGGAAGCACACGCTGCTAGAGTTGTGACAAGCGGACATATGACGAAACGAAGTACAGATCTCAAATTGGTCTCCCATTTTCTTTATTCACAACGGACCGGGTACTGCCACAGATATGCAGATCGAATCTCGCCTCACCTTTCCACAGTCCTAACTGGAAGACCCCGGCGTAAACGCTGATCGTGTCCGCAAAGATAGTTGTGAAACCAGATTTAAGTCAAATGCAAAGCCGCCTATATGCAAAGACACTGCCGATCTCCGACTGCGAGTAAGAACGATGCGACTTGCCGAGCGAAGCTCATTCAAGGCTGTCGATCGTCAATGATTCCGGTAATGATGTCGAACAGCACATTCTGGGCCGTACGCATGGCTCATGCGACTGGCATAACGCGACCCGCAGGGGACGGTCCCGTCCTTCTCCGAAGCAGTCGCTCGGCTTTCAACAAGATCGACTTCCTCAAGAGTCCAGCAACACCTTGCAAAGCCGTGCTCTCGCCCCGTGACATCGGAAAATGAGCCATGTTTCGGAGCGCTAATTTCCTCGCAATTCTTCGTGTAGTTCAGTCTACCTACACCGCCATCAGCGGGGCCATAAGTTGAACATGGAGTGCGCGGGCGGAGGTCTGGGAATAGCCGTGCACTCATACAAGCACATCAAACTGGGGCGTGGCGATAGATGAATAAGCCTCAGTAAGACGGTCGGCTTGATTCGAAGGACAATACTCAATCTCAATCGAACTGCATCGGTTTTTTGAAAGGAAATGAGCTATGAAGAACTCGCCAAGGATCTGGCCTGCGCTTCCAGCGTTAGTGCTCTCGCTCGCCGGCTGCGCTGCGGGCGGCATATCGCAAAGTCCGGCGCCATTGAGCGCCGCGCAATGCCGCGATCTGGCCGCGCTAAGGAACAACGGCTCTCCTACCCCCGAGCGAAACCGGAGCGAACTGGCGGCTCTGAGGAAAGCCGGCTACGACCCGTCACGACGGTACGACCCATACTACCCAGAGGATCTGCAGGCGGCGCAACGTCAGGTTGATCTCTGGTATCAGGCACAATGCCAGCAAGCGGAGCCGCAATGAAGCGGCCAGCGCCCTCATCGCTGCAATTGCTCAGCATCCCGCCTCGCCGAGCGAAACCCGCGAAAGTGGACCAAGTCCCATCTCCCAACGCGCCCTTCATGACTGCGACACGGCTGGGCCTGTTTCCGATCGACTTACCCGTGAACGGCGATAATAAATTGGCGAAGCGCCACGAGCCAGTTTGAACGCACGGCTAAACGAAAACTCGGAACGGTAGCCAACGCGCGACGCGATTTCGCTGAGGCGGAGGTCTGTTGCCTCAAGCAGTTGCGCAGCAATCCCCATTCTCCAGCGGGTCAAATAACTATGCGGTGGCTCACCGACCGAATCGCTGAAGTTGCGAGCGAAAGCCGCGCGCGACAGACCCGCTTCCCCGGCGAGTTCCTCAAGGGTCCACGCGCGTTCTGGCGCTTCGTGTATACGCGCAAGTACCCGCGCCATGTGTGGCGAGCGCGCAGCCGAAAACCAGTCGTTTGCGGTGGGAGACACCGCGCCTGCCCAATCACGGATGAAGTACACAAACAAGGACGAAAGCAGGTTGCGCACCACAATCTGATTGCCAAAGTCGGGGGTTTCCACCTCGTTACGGAGCATCCGCAGGGTATCGCTCAGCGGCGAGCATCCGGGCGCCATGCCTGCCTGGAGTGACACGGCCTGTGGCAGCGCCCGCAGGGCAGGAAACGCCAGGTGTCGGTCCATATCGAACTGACCGCAAATCAGCGTGACAGCCTTAGGATCGCGATCGACCACACCATCGCGTTTCGCCACGAAAGTCTCCAGCGACACAGCTTTGCCCCGCGCCGAGTGCACCACTTCATGCGCACTGCCACGCGGAAACAGGACCAGTGAGCCGGCCTGCAACTCCATGGTTTCCATGCCTGGTTGACGCACGAATGCACGCCCTTCGGCCACGAAATGGAACATTACCGCGTCGCATGATTGGACCGCAAACCCCCACGGGCCCGCCACGCGAGTGCGCGCCAGTACCAGACCATCAGCCCGAACTGCCTTCAACCAACCGTTCAATGCCTGCATGGCTGCATCTTACGAAAATGAGACGAATTGCTATGTTATAGCGGGTTATGCACATGGTCCATCCTTCAACAGCCTGCTCAAATAGCAACGTGCACAACCCGGAGATTGCCATGACCAGAGATCGCATCCAGTACGCGCTCGAGACCATCTACGACAAAGTCTTCAACCAGGGTCAAGCCGATCTGCTGCCTAGTCTCGTGTCTGGGCCGTACATCCAGCACAATCCGCTGTTCCCGAATGGGCTTGACGGCATCATGGGCTACATCAGGCAGGCGGGGCACATCCCCTGCGAGGTAAAACGCATCGCCATTGATGGCGATCTGGCTTTTGTTCATGTGCGCTACCTGGACTGGGGTGGCAAGGAAACCGCGGGGGTCGACATCTTTCGCTTCGACGCCGACGGTAAGCTCGTTGAGCACTGGGATGTGCTGCAACCGGTCCCCGCTTCCTCTAACAACGCCAACACGATGTTCTAGGGAAATCAAATGTCCACTTCATCACCGGGCCCGGTCAGCGATAGCGAACTCGTCGCAACACTGCCCGGTTTCAAGAACGCTCACGCCGAGGGCGACGGCATCCGCTCGCACTATGTTGAAGGCGGTTCCGTTGAACCAATCATATTGCTGCCTCAGTTAGCGATGGACCGCAGGATCCGCCTGGCATCCTGTTCACGATAGACCTATCGAAGTCTCGAAGCGCTTCGCGTACTCTCGAGGGCTAAGCCCAAAGTTCCGGATAAATGCCCTTCGCAGCACGTCTACACTGCGATATCCACAGCGCGCAGCGACGTCTTCAATGCTGCGATCGCTCATCTCCAGTTCACGGCTCGCCGCCTCGAGCCGAACGCCCTCAACATACCTGGCCGGCGTTGTCTGGAGTTCCCGCTGGAACAAACGAATCAATGTCCGTTTGCTCATCGACATCTGGTCAGCGAGAACGTCAACCGTAATATCATGGTCAAGATGTTCCGTGATCCACAGTTGCAATTCGTGGAGCTTGCTGGAAGACGGCGCCTGGCCGGACAGAGACGCGCTGAACTGAGCTTGTCCGCTCGGCCGCCGAAGAAACAGCACAAGGTTCTTCGCAATCTCCAGGGCGTAGGCTGCGCCAAGATCTTCAGCCACCAATGCAAGAGCGAGGTCGATTCCTGTCGAGATCCCAGCCGAGGTGTACACGTTCCCGTCACGAATCCAGATGGGTCTGGGATCCACCAGAACTTGCGGATAGCGCCGTGCCAATTCCGAAGTCATCTGCCAATGGGTTGTCGCGCGCTTCCCATCAAGGATTCCAGACTCCGCCAACGCGAATGCACCGACGCAAATGGAGCACAGCCGACGTACTCTGCCTGCCTGCAGCCTGATCCATTCCGTCGCCTCGGCTGAATTTCGATCGAGATGTCCAATACCCGAGGTAACGATCAAGGTGTCGATAGGGTCGGCCGAATTCCGCTCCCCGGCAAGCGTTCCATGCCCTTGCAAGCCGATGCCCGTGCCGCTCTGCATATAGGGCTCCGGACCAGCACTAATCAGCTCCAGTCGATATGGAGGAACGGCTTCCTGCGACAGGTAATTGGCAAACGCAAATACTTCGGCAGGTCCGATCACATCAAGAGCATCGACGGGTGGCAAACCAAGCAGGACGACCCGCCGCACCGCCCCTTGCCCGTGGACTTGGGCAGAATTCTTTTTGGTCGACATAAGTCATATCCAAAGACAAAGAGCATGTTTTGATTTTGGCACAAAACATCTAAAAACAGTCATTTGTGTCCGTGAACGCGGTCATAGAATGATTCTCCGTAGTCCCAACAGCCCGAGCGATCGATGGCAGTCACCCTCGCGACATTTCAATCCAGGCGCCGCGAGACAGCCCGAAAGGAAAAGTCATGAAAGTTGAAGGATCTGTCGTTTTTGTCACCGGTGCCAATCGCGGTCTGGGTCTGCAGTTCGCCAAAGAAGCCTTATCGCGCGGCGCAAAAAAGGTCTATGGTGCTGCGCGCGATCCATCCACGGTCACTCTGGCTGGTGTCATCCCCGTGAAGCTTGACGTCACCCACGCAGCCGACCTGGCCGCTGCAGCGAAACAATGCACCGACGTAACGTTGCTGATAAACAATGCCGGCATTGCCCGTGTGGGTAGCGTCACTCAGCCAGAAGCCGGTGCCGTTCTGCGCGAGCAGATCGAAACTAACGTCTTCGGAATGCTCGGCGTGAGTCAGGCGTTTGCGGGCATTCTGGGTAGCAATGGCGGCGGCGCCATGCTGAACCTGCTGTCGATTCTCAGTTGGGTGAATACGCCGGCGATTGCCTGCTATGGCGTCTCGAAGGCCGCCGCTTGGGCGCTGACAAACGGTCTGCGCCACGAGTTGCGCGCCCAGGGTACGCAGGTCGTTGGCTTTCACGCTGGATTCATCGATACCGATCTCACGCGCGGTATCGATGTTCCCAAGGCCACGCCTGCCGATGTCGTGAGCCAGGCTTTCGACGCCGTCGAAGCCGGTGAGGAAGAGGTGATGGTTGACGAACCTACCCGTCAGGTGAAGCAGGGTCTTTCACACGGCGTTTATCTGAAAGACGTCTTGGCTGGTGGCTAAAACCGGGGACAGGCGGGAACCGGATTAAATGTGTCACGTCGTCGATCCCCGGTAAGTCCGTGATGCCTTGAGACGATGCAAATCCGCAAGTTTGAGGCGAGGCAACGATGAATCCCTTCCAACAGGTGTTTGATGCCCAGAAGACATACTTTGCGATCGGTCGCAGATGTCTTCGTTAAGCATGCCAAAGAGGCGTTGGTGGAGTTTTATGGCGCAAATCCAAAAGGCAATCGGGATTATTCATGCGTAATCAGTGCACGTGAAGTTTCGCGTCTGGCTGGGCTCATCGATCCTGCCAAGGTCGTCATCGGAGGTGCGTCGGCGGCCTTCGTTTTCAACCGCGATCAGAAAACGATAGATCGATTCATCGGCGAGCTTTCATACGGAGGCGGTGCAGTAAACCAGGTGAATATCCATCTGTTCGTCGAATCGATGCCGTTCGGTGGGGTTGGCCCATCTGGAATGGGACACTACTACGGCAAATACGGTTTCGACATGCTCACCCACGCAAAGACAATGTTCGTTGCACCGCCCGACGTAGCGATCGATCATCTTTTCCCGCCCTTTACGAAGGAAAAGAATGAGGCGTTGAAACTGTGGTTCGAATACTGAGCCTCCCAAACCCGTGGCGGGTAGAGTCGACCCATAAGGAAATTTTGCGCAGCCGAAGTCACCTTACAGTCGACGATAGATCGAGTCTCGCCGCGTCATCAACAGATTGTCGACCAGTTCTCTGCGCAGAGTGGCGAAGTCCTCGTGAAATTTTTTCAGAAACACGTTGATCTCTTTCTCGGTGTATTCGCGAGCCGGATCCAGTTGCTCGACGAGCCAACGCAGGATCACACGGCGCTTCTTCCGCATCTCCGGAATCTTGATTAAACGACCCCCAACGATGAACGACTTGAGGATCCGCTGTGTTTCGGCATCGACTTCCGCCAGAACATCGACAGCCGTTTGTTCCTCGGGTGGCGTCAGGTCGAAATGCTTTTGGAATTTATGGAGATTCGGAGCATTGAGCGCGTAGGCCCGCGTGTTACCCAGTTTGGTCATCGTCACCAGGTCGACCTCAGCAAGCCGAGCAAGATGATGAGAAATGGTCGGTTCGGTCAGTTTCAGAGCTTGCGCAATCGCGCCTACGCTCAACTCGCACTCTGTCAGCAATCCAAGAATCTTAAGGCGCGTGGCATCGGCCAATGCCTTTAACACTCGAACCATCTCGGCAATCTCTTTGCTATCCATGGCTGATCCTTAGATGCTTATCTAATTAGAAAGGTATCTAAGGAGGTTTCTTCGGTCAAGAGCTATTTCGACATCGATCTAAGTTCCGCGCATGCATGCGAAGTAGCCGGCGAGGGTCTACCCTACGCGCCAGAGTTCATAGCTTGAGATAACTCTTTCCCGCCAGGCGCTCGCGAAGCCATGCGAATGAAGCGCACGAACCGACTGCACAAATAAATTATCTACACCTCAAGCACTACCGAGGAAAGTTTCTAAAAATGGCAATTTAGATCAGGTCGCCGATTCGAAATCGAGGATGCAGAACGGGCATAAAGGGACGAGCCTCTGGTCACGTGTACGAAAAAATGGTGATGCCGACTAACGAGTAGCAGACAACGCGCCGAAGCGCCGCACTCTGCTTTAGCCTGTTACGGCTTCACCTAAGAAAATCGTTTCGTAAACCACAGGACCCTATTTATGGACCCCAGAAATCACCCTGCGTGCCGACCATTTTTCGAGGCCGGCGAACTTTCTCAACTATCCGCCTACTATGAAGAAGGGCGGAACATCATGTGGATGATGCTTCAGTCTCGCCCAAGGCCCTGCTTCAATCAGCGCCTGGTCTCGGACATCATTCATCTGGCGCGAGCGGCACGAGAGTCCGGGTTGCCGTTCGATTTTTGGGTAACGGGCTCGTTCGTCCCAGAACTCTTCAATGTCGGCGGGGACCTCAGTTTCTTTGTAGAGGCCATTCGTTCCGGGCAACGTGATTCGCTCATGGCATATGCGCGCTCCTGCATCGACGGCGTATATGAGATCTACACCGGGTTTGGAACCGGTGCGATTTCAATTGCAATGGTCGAAGGCAGTGCGTTAGGCGGTGGCTTTGAAGCTGCGCTAGCGCACCATTATGTGCTCGCCCAAAAAGACGCCAAACTCGGATTTCCAGAGATCGCGTTCAATCTGTTTCCCGGAATGGGCGGTTATTCACTGGTAGCGCGTAAAGCGCACATGCGATTGGCCGAAGAACTGATCACCACTGGCGAGTCACATAGTGGCACCTGGCATGCGGAGCGTGGACTCGTTGATCAAACGTTCGAGGCGGGCGAGGCCTTCCTCGCAACGCGCACGTTTATCGATGTGATGAGACCCAAGGCGAACGGCATACGGGCGATGCTGCAGGCACGTCAACGCGCGCTGCCGCTTTCGCGCTCGGAGTTGATGGATATCACCGAGGACTGGGTAAGAGCGGCATTCACGATCGAGGAAAAAGACCTGGCTTACATGGAGCGCCTCGTTCTGTTGCAGAACCGGCGAGTATCCAAGCTAAGCTCGGTAGCCTGACCGGCAATCGTGCGGGAAACGCAGTGGGAACAGGCGTTACCCGCACCTGCCTGCAAAGGAAGCTCAGGCGATGAGCCTGAACTTCCTTTGCTCTGACACCCACCGTTCAAGCGCGGCAGCCGGCATCGGCCTCGCATACAGGAATCCTTGCGCAAAATCGACTCCGATTCCTTTGAGAACCTTAGCCTGGGCCTCCTCTTCAACGCCCTCAGCCAGCACTGAAAAATGCAGCGCCTGAGCGATGGACACGATTGAGCGCACCAAAGCCTGAGACTTGGGGTTCGTGTCAATGTCACGGATAAAGGCACGGTCGAGCTTGATGACGTCGAGCGGGATACGGACCAGTTGTGCCAGAGACGAGTAGCCTGTGCCAAAGTCGTCCAGATGAATACGCGTACCAAGCTCGCGGAATTGCTTCATCAGTTTGAGGGCGCTCTCTTCGTCCTCGATAAAGCAGCTTTCCGTCAGTTCGATATCGAGCAAGCTCGGTTGCAGGTCGTGAGCCTCGAGGATCTTCTGGAAGTGCTTGACGATCTCGGTATCGCGTAGCTGCCGTGCTGAGACGTTGACGGAGATTCTGATATTAAGCCCCTTCGCCTTCCAGCGCGCTGCCTGAGCGGCCGCCTCCTCCATCACCCAGCGTCCCAACGGCCCGATCATCCCTGTCTCTTCCGCATAATGGATGAATTCGAGCGGGGATATCAGACCGCGCTCTGGGGAATTCCAGCGGATCAACGCTTCTACGCCGCGTAAATCGCCCGTGCCCATGCTGACCAATGGCTGGTAATGGAGAACGAACTGCCCCTCGTTGAGCGCCTTGCGCAGATTGGTGTCGAGCCACATATACTCGGCAACCTTGCGGTCCATTTCCTCCGTAAAAATCCGATACGTGTGCTTGCCGGCATCCTTGGCGACGTACATTGCGGTGTCCGCACTTCGAACCAGGCCTTCCAGCGTTTCGCCGTGCTGCGGATACAACGCAATGCCGATCGAGCAATTGGTATAGACCTCCATCAGGTCCAGGTGGAAAGGCGTGCGCAAGCGCTCGACGACACGTTGGGCGGTGGCCTCAAGCATTTCGCTCGTGGCATTCTCGAACAGCACCAGAAACTCGTCGCCTCCGAGGCGAGCCATCGTGGCATCGGGCGGCAGGCAACTTTTGATGACGGTCGACACCTCCTTGAGCAGACGATCACCCAGGATGTGCCCATAGTGGTCGTTGACCTTCTTGAAGTTGTCGAGATCGAGGAACAGGATGCCGATGCGCGATTCAGTCTCACTAGCGGTCGCAGCCAGCACCGACTTTATCCGCTCGTTGATCGCATGGCGGTTCGGCAGGCCGGTCAGGACATCCGTACTGGCAAGTTCGGAGAGCCGCTGCTGCGCGTTGCGTTCTTCGGTGATATCCGTGCCGGAACAAATCACAAACTGTTCGTCGACACCACTTCCGCTGCGAACGAACTTGTTGCGGAACAGGAATAGACGCGGGCCATTAACCGTATTGATATAGCGCTCAACCGAGTAGGGCTGGCTGGTTGAGAAAAAGGTGGATATATTCCGGCTCGATTGTTGACCCTGTTCATTACTCATGAACAGCGCATAGGCGCTTTTTCCGACCACGTCTTCTTCTCGCATGCCAGTGACTTCCTCGCACATGCGGTTAAAGCGCTGGACGACTCCGTGCCGGTCGAGGATCACCACCAACGAGTTCACTTCCGAGACGACCTGTTCGGCGCTTGAGAGCCCATGGGCCAGATCGCGTGCCACCGAGTCGGTATCGGTGGATGCGGTGCCCGCCCAATCAGTTGCACTGATCTTTTTGCCTACGAGGTGCAGACGAACCGGTTCACCAAACAGCGCGACATCCATGACGAGGTGGGAGGTGATCCCCGTCAGACTGCGGATCTGATCGGCCTGATCGGAATTCAGGGCGACGCTCAGGTTGGTCAGACCACGTACAGCGGCCAGCTGAAGCGCATTGCTGTCGACGCTCAGGCGCCAGAACGGGCTGCCTATGCCAAAGTGGGTATAAAGTACCCCGCACTCCTGTTCGTCACCCATGGACAAGCTCCCCGCCAAAAAATGCTTTCTTATTCGACCGACGCGAGCGATCGCGAAGGCGCTTGGTTCTGTTTGGAATATCGTGCCCCGGAAGCCGTCCAGGCACGACCGTTCGCATATTTCGGATTCGCAATACGCCCAAGTTTAGCCGGGAGCGACGAAGAATTCCCCAAAAGGCTGCGGCGCGTCATTAATTCAGATGAATATTACCAAATTTGAGAGGCGCGGACGCGGCTACCACAAGGCTCTCAGACTGACGCCGCCCTGACGCCAACCGTACGTTACTGCTCTCGCCTCTGCATCATTGAAAAATACAAAGCAACCGAGTTGTCGCCGATCCGCAACATTTTATTGGGGCTAGATTTCTTGTGCCAAATTGCGGCATCGCGAAAACCCGGTCCAGGTTAGGATATTTAGAGATGCTGCTCTAGTCGTTCGATCCGATCTTGCAAGTCCTTTGTCCGATGAAGCGTGGCAGCAGGTTTGTCATATGTGCATGTGCGAGTCTGTTGAAACCGGTCGCGTAGGCGCCACGAACCGTTCTTAACGCAATTTTTTGGATTCTCGCCAATCGAGAAAAGTGGCATCGGCTCGCTGCTGCATTCCCCGCGCAAACCTGCTATATCAAGTGGCTTGAGTGGAATCAGGAGTGGGTCATTACCGGCTTCCTCACCTAACTTGATCTGGAGTACAAATCAATCTAATTAATTTTTGATCCGTAGAAGTATATGGTTCCAGTTCACGGTTCGGTATCCTTATGGAAATGCCGTGAGTTCAGATTTTCGCCCCCCGGATAAACATGTCGACGAATGCAGTGGTAATGCTCTTTATGAATCCCGATCTGGAGACGAAGGGCCAGATACGCGTGACACCGGGTCGTCGGTCGCATGTTGAAATCGAGGTGTCCAATACACTCGGCGACGACGTTCCACAGATCAAACCTGATCCGGATGCCCTTCAGACCGTTGTATTTCCAACAGCGCCTGATCAGGTCCCGGCGGAAACCTAGCCGGCAGCAAGCCCTTTATGGGAATGAGCTTTGTTGCATGTTTATGCATATACAGCTCAAGACCAGAGCGCGTGGGCGATCCCGTACCAATTTGCCGGACACGCTCATCTGACAGCCATCAACCCTGAACCGCTTACACGACGACTCGAAAAGCAAGCATAGTGCGCGCCCGCTCGCGATAAATAGTGAATTGTGGGATTTGTAATACTGTCTGATGGAACGCACAACTAGACTTACAAGGTTGGACGGGTCCCATTGCACCCCTGCGAACCACAAGCCACTATGAAGAGGCAAGCCATCATGAAATCACTGCTCTACGCGGCATGTGCCACAGCGGTCCTCGCTGCCCCGATCGCGACATTCGCACAGTCGAACCAGCCTATGACACGCGCTCAGGTGCAAGACGAAATCGCCCAGCTCGAAAAAGCCGGCTTCAATCCGGCGAACGCGAACACGGAAGATTTCCCGACGAATTTTCAGGCTTCCACCACGGCTGGCCAGGACTCCGGCTACGGGCCTGCCATAACCGGCTCGTCGCAAGCTGGACGCTCGACAAGCGTGCCCGGTTTAAAGCCGGTGTTCTTCGGTCAATAACCTGTCGCCCTCGCTGCCCATCGACGCGCAGCGCCTGACTTACTCCGCCCAGCAAACCTGCGACCTACTGGTTTCAGTACGGTCGCGACCAAGGACGCGCGCGATTCAACTCGCGCGCGCAATCTCCGGCATGGGCGCAAACAGAGCATCGAGGTCGTCGTCGGAGAATTTGACGGTTCCCGCTGCGTCTTCAGAAAGAATACTGTCTGCCAGCGCCGCCTTTTTCTCCTGCAGCCGGACGATCTTCTCCTCGATGCTGCCGGCGGCAATCAGCTTGTAGACGAACACTGGCTTGTCCTGCCCCAGACGATGCGCGCGGTCCGTGGCCTGGTTCTCAGCCGCGGGATTCCACCACGGATCGTAGTGGATCACCGTGTCGGCAGCGGTGAGATTCAGCCCAACGCCGCCTGCCTTGAGGCTGATCAGGAACAGTGGCACTTCGCCTGCCTGAAAGCGGTGTACGGGCGTGACGCGGTCGGTCGTGTCGCCGGTTAGCGTGACGTAGGGAATCCCGGCTTTGTCGAGCGCGGCGGCGATCAAGGCTAGCATGCCGGTGAACTGGGAGAAAAGCAGCACGCGGCGCCCCTCTTCGATCAGCTCCGGCAGCATTGCCAGCAGCAGTTCGAGCTTGGCCGACTCCTTCACGCGAGCGGCTTTCTCAAGCTTGACGAGGCGCGGATCGCAGCAGACCTGGCGCAGCTTCAGCAACGCGTCGAGCACGATAATGTGACTGCGCGCCAGCCCCTGCGCGCTGACCGCCGCGCGCACTTTGGCCTGCATGGACGTGCGCACGATTTCGTAAAGATCGCGCTGCGAGCCTTCCAGGTCGACGGTGCGCACGATGGTGGTTTTCTGCGGCAGCTCCTTGGCGACTTCGTCCTTACGGCGCCTTAGCATGAACGGCCGGATGCGCCGGGCCAGCAGATTGCGCCGGACATCGTCGCCGTTGCGCTCAATTGGATTGCGCCAGCGGCGGGTGAAATCCTTCTGCGCGCCGAGAAACCCCGGCAGCAGAAAATCAAACTGCGCCCACAGTTCACCGAGGTGATTTTCCAATGGTGTGCCGGTCAGGCACAGCCGATGGCGTGCGCGCAGGTCGCGAATCGCGGTGGCTGATTTGGTGGTCGCGTTCTTCACGTACTGCGCCTCGTCGAGGATCAGCAGGTGGTACTCGTGCTCAGCCAGCACGGCGTGATCGCGCCACAGCAATGCATAGGTGGTCAGAATCAGTTCGTGCTGGTCGATCAGCTCGAAACGCTCCTTGCGCTGCGGTCCGTTCAGATCCAGCACCTTCAGGTCCGGCGCGAAACGGCGTGCCTCTTCGCGCCAGTTGTGCACGAGTGTGGTCGGCACGACGATCAGCGCCGGACGATCGAGACGCCCAGACTCCTTTTCGGCCAGCACGTGCGCCAGCGTCTGCACGGTTTTGCCGAGACCCATGTCGTCAGCCAGCACACCGGCCAGATTGTGTTCCCGCAGGAACTGCATCCAGCTCAAGCCCTGATGCTGATACGGCCTCAGCTCCGCCCGAAGGCCGCGCGGCACTGGCACTTCCTGCACCCCTGCTCCTGTCTGCAGACGCTCGGCCAATTGACGGATCGACGCATCGCCCTGAAACTGCCAGCGGCCCGTGTCGGTCAACGCCGCAAGGCGCCCCGCATCGAGCTCGGGAATCCTGATGTTGTCGTCGCCCTTCCAGCTGCCGAGACCTTCGAACAGGTCGACCAGCACGCGCACCACGGGCTTGAGCCGGCCGGCGCGCAGGCGCAGGCGTTCGGCACGGTCGGTGGTCAGCTCGATGGCTTCGTCGTCGGCAATACTTTCGAGCGCGCCGCTCAGCCAGCGCCGATCGCGGCGGAACAGGCCGGCGAGCAGCGGCTCCAGACGCACCGTGCGATCGCCAAGCGTGATGCCCATTTCGAGGTCGAACCAGCCGTCGCCCGATTGCCTCGCAGTGCCTTCAATGGCGTCAATCTCAACGACATTGTGGCGAAACGCAGGCGCCATCGTCACCCGCCAGCCCTTGTTGGCGAGTTCGGGCAGCGCGTCATCCACGAACTCGGGCCACGCGTCGGGGTCGGACAGTGCGAGCATCGTTTCCGGCAGCGCTTGCCGCGCATAGCCGCCGCTTGCGGGCACCACCTGCAAACCGGTCTTGCGCAGTTCGAGCAAACGCTGCTTTTCCTCGTCGTAGCGCCGCCGGATATGGATCACGCTGCCACCCGGCACAGGCACCAGCGTGGCGCTGCTCTCGGATTTGATACTGACGCCCTCGTAGTCGAAGCTGACCGTGGCGTAATCCAGTACGGGGGCGCGCTGGTTGTTTTTGCCGAAACGGGACGCCGGCATGGGCTGCGTATTGAGTGAGAGGACGGGCACGGGGTCTGTGTCGATCACCCGCACCTTTGCATTATCAAGCGCGGGCGGCAGCGGCAGATCGGGTGCGACCTCGCGCAGCACGGCTGCCACGAGCGGCGCCTCGGCGAGCGAAATGGGCGGCATCGACAGGTAATCGGGCAACTGCTGGAACGGCAGCGACAACTCGACGATGCCCGCTTCGCCCGCAACTGCATCGACGTACCAGACCGGTTCCGTAGCCAGCACCATCGCCGCTGGCGGATCGGTGCGCAGTACCGGCCGCAGACGGTCGTCCGCCTGAGCCTCCCATTCGATGTGCCCGGTGCGCGTCTCGCCCATGGACAGCGCGCGTAATCCGCGCGGCCCCATCGCATCGGCCGCCGGAGCGGGAAACAGACGCCCGGTCGCGATCATTTTATGCAGCACCTCGCCGCCATTCGCGCCGCGCAGGATGAAGTGGCCGTGGTTCTGACGCGAGTGGCCGAGCCACAAACTGCGCAGGATCACGAGGTCGTCGTCCGTGATGAACTTGGGCGGCTTGATCAGTGCCGCTTCCACGTTGCTCCAGGGCTCATCGAGCGTATGGATTTCGCCATCCTGGCTGCGCCGCGTTTTGAACAACTGGATTTCGTGGCGCTGTTGTTGCCTCGACCAGTCCAGCCGGTAAGCCAGCGCAGTAACCGTCGCGACCGGCTGCCGGGCATCGCCTGCCTCGTTTTCGGCGCGAGCACGGAAGGTTTCGAGCCATTGCACCAGTTCAGGGCGAACACCCGGATGGGCCTCTGACGATTTTTCCTCGAGGCCCGCAAACAGCACCGCCGCGATGTGTTTGCACTGGAAACCGACCGGGCATGAGCAATCGCCTTCCACCCAGAGTTCGTCGCCGACGTCATGAAAATGCACATCCACGACGTACGGGTAACGCTGCGTGCCCTGCACCTCGCCGCTCAGGGTGTTGTTCTCCCAATGCAAATTCGATACTGCATGGGCGTAATCACGCGCCTTGGCGACCGTTCTCGCTCCTAACCATTTCGTAACGTCTGCAAGATCATAAAAAACTGACGACATCCGGGTGACCCATCCTTGCTTATTCAGGCGCGCGGCTAGCGGCTAGCGGCTAGCGGCGCGTGGCCAGCGGCGTACGGCTGGCCCAGATCCGGTCCGCAACTCAGGGCTTACGATGCCCGCCGGGTCTGGCCCGGTTCCGGTCGCCGTTGATAGCGTTCCATTTTACGCGCTGTCGAAATTTGAGATTTGATGGATATCCCTCCTTTCGTGCCGACCGTTGCGCAGGCTAGCCGAAACTCACCTCGAGTTCCGCGGCGGCGAACACCTGCGCGAGCGCCGGCGACGGCGCTTCGTCCGTGATCAACAGATCGAGCCCGTCCGGGCCGAACGCATGCACCAGCGCGCTATGCCCGAACTTGCTGTGATCCGCGGCGACGATGCGCCGCTCAGCCTGCGCGAAGGCCGCGAGCGAGTACGACACATCGTCCGGTTGCGCATCCATGAAGCGCCCTTGGGCGTCGATCGCAGTCACCGAGACGATCGCGTAGCGGACATGGAACTGGCGAAGGAAGGCGAGCGTGCTCTCGCCGAACGCGGCCGCATCGTCGGCGCGCATCTCGCCGCCCGCGATAAACACGCGGTTGCCGTTACGCGGCGCCAGCGTGCGGGCAATTTCAGCCGAATTGGTGACGACGGTCAGACGCGAACGGGCACAAAGCGCCCGGGCGATATGCACGCAGGTCGTCCCGCCATCGAGAATCAGCGAGTCGCCGTCGTGCACCAGATCACCCACGCGTGCGGCCATGGACCGCTTGGCAGAGAGGTTCTCCTCCAGACGTCGCTGAAACGGCGGCTCATCAAGGCGTTCCGGCAGCATCACGCCGCCGTGCACCTTGATGAGGACGCCGTCGGCAATCAACGGCTTGAGATCCCGGCGAACGGTTTCGTCAGACACCGCGAACACCTCGGCCAATTCTGTGACCGTGCAGGTTTGCCGGGCCCTGACGAGGCGCAGAATTTCGGATTGGCGTTGCGTCGAGAACATGCGTCGTGAGGAAAGAAAATGATCGCGAATACCAGTCAGTCTAACAAAGGAGGCTGGGCGGAGAAATCAATTTCCACACAATTCCAACTAAATCAACAGCGGAATCTGATGCACCGTTTATGGCTCACGGCTTATTTTTGCATGAATTTTCCATGACTTCGTTGCAATTTATGGCGTTTTGTTGCAATCTACGTCCACATATTTCCACGCATATCAACACCCATCCTCAGGATCCAGCGCATGTCTCCCCCTCTCCCTCAGCACGCCCGCGTCGTGATCATCGGCGGCGGCATCATTGGCTGCTCTGTGGCGTATCACCTGACCAAGCTGGGATGGACCGACGTCGTTCTGCTCGAACAGGGCCAGTTGTCCTGCGGGACCACCTGGCATGCGGCCGGTCTCGTCGGCCAGTTGCGGGCGCAGGAAAGCATGACCCGGTTGATCCGCTATTCCACCGCGCTGTACGCCGAACTGGAAGCGGAGACCGGCCTCGGCACCGGCTGGAAGCAATGCGGCTCGCTTTCGGTGGCCCGCACGGCCGAGCGGATGACCCAGCTCAAACGCACCGCAGCAGTCGCCCGCGCCTACGGCGTGACGTGCGACGTGATTAGCCCGCAGGAAGCCGGCGACCTATGGCCGGTAATGCGCATCGACGACCTGCTCGGCGCCGTCTGGCTGCCGGGCGATGGCAAAGCCAACCCCACCGACCTCACCCAGGCCCTTGCGC
>NZ_JBAURZ010000351.1:0-13137 GCF_049581445.1 Paraburkholderia sp.
CCCTGATGGCGCGGCGCTCGACCTGAGTGGCGCCGGCCGGCACGCAGATCGTGAAGGCCGAGCGACGGCCGAACAACGGCCGCGCCCGCGCCATATCAACGAACTGGCGGATCATGTGCTCCGCTGCGGCAAAGTTGGCGATCACGCCATGCCGCATGGGCCGCACCGTCTCGAGGTTATTCGGTGCGCGGCCAAGCAACTGCTTGGCCTCCTTGCCGACCGCCGCGACCCGCTTCGGGCCCATCGCATCGTGCTTCTGAAAACACACGACGGACGGCTGGTTCAGCACGATGCCACCATCATCGGTGTAGATAAGCGTATTGGCCGTGCCAAGGTCGACCGCCACGGTGTGGCGGAACAGTCCCCTGAAAAGTGGGTGATGCGGCTTCGGTGTGGCCATATATAGGCTCTGCGTGTGTCGTTATAGCCCGTGTCGGGCGGTGCGATGATTCCCCCGGCCACCCGACGCCAGGCTTGACGTCCCGATGGACGCGGCGTGGCAGTCTTGCGGCGCGCGTGATTTTCACGCTAATGAACCATTAACGGCAAGCAGATCAAATTCTTTAGGCCGACTTTCTTTTTAACTTCATATTTCTGATTGTTTCGGTGCGCCTATGTCCCTAGTACGCGCACCAGCGCATTGCGTCCGAGCAGCAACCCCTCGCCTGAAATCGTGTGTCCAATGTCGGGGAGCGCAAACGCTGCGACCGGAAAACCAGCGTCACTCAACGCGTTGGCGGCGCGTTCGAGTTCAAGAACCGGGATCACCGTATCTTCGATGCCATGCACCAGTGTGACCGGCGTATGCGCATGGGCCGATATAGCGGACGCAAGCCGCCCCGAATACGCGACGACGCCCGCAAGGCCCTCATCGCGCGCCGCGACGTGATGCAGCGACATGATCGAACCCTGCGAAAAACCCACCAATGCAAGCTTGTCGAAAGAAAGTTGCCAGTAGGCCAGTTCGTGGTCGAGCATCCGGCGTAGCGCCGGATACGCGTTCGCGACACGGACCGCGCGGTTGGTCTCGTTGATATCGCGCAGGCTGAACCATTGGCGGCCGCCGAAACCGCCCTCAAAAGGCTCGCTGCCATCGAGCGAGACGAACGCGACATCCGGCAACGACGTGCACCAACTGTCGCCGAGCGGCAATAGGTCCTTCGCGTTACTGCCCACGCCGTGGAGCAGCACCACCAGCGCCCGAGCGGGCGCAGCTGTGTTCACCGGCGCGAGCCGCCAGCCATGTTCGAATTGTTGCCATGCCATGTCGATACCCCTTTGCGGTTCTGTATTCGTATCACCGCCGCGAGCATACCCTTGTGGTTGTTTTTTTGCCGCTTGTGACCGCACGGTCGCGGCCAGCCCTTGGCGCCGCCGGTAACGCCGCCCCGAGAATCCGGGTATGCTTTTGTCTCCCCTTTGGCTAACGCCGCGCGGCATCATCTTCACTCATCACTCTGCTTCGGAGAATCGCTTGAGCCAACCCAAATCCGCGCCCGCGGCGCCGCCATCGCCGCCCCCGCTCAAGGGTGGCCAGCTCGTCCTCGCGACGATCGCTGTGGCGCTCGCCACCTTCATGAACGTGCTCGACACATCGATTGCCAATGTTGCGATTCCAACCATTTCGGGCAATCTCGGCGTCTCGGTGGACGAAGGCACATGGGTGATCACGGTGTTCGCGGCGGCCAATGCCGTGTCGATCCCGTTGACGGGTTGGCTCACGCAGCGCATCGGCCAGGTGAAGCTGTTCGTTGGCGCGATCCTGATGTTCGTGGTGTCGTCATGGCTGTGTGGCATCGCGCCTACGCTGCCCATTTTGCTGCTCGCGCGGATTCTGCAGGGCGCGGTGGCCGGTCCGCTGATTCCGCTGTCACAAGCCATTTTGCTCGGTTCGTATCCGAAGGAGAAATCGTCCACCGCACTCGCGTTATGGGCGATGACCGCCACCGTCGGCCCGATTGCCGGCCCCGCACTCGGCGGCTGGATCACGGACAGTTACAGCTGGTCGTGGATCTTCTACATCAATATCCCGGTGGGTATTTTCGCGGCAGGCGTCACATGGATGATCTATCGCACCCGCGAAACGCCGACCCGCAAGCCGCCTATCGACGTCGTCGGGCTCGGCCTGCTGATCACGTGGGTGGCCTCGCTGCAGGTGATGCTCGACAAGGGCAAGGACCTCGACTGGTTCTCCTCGCCGGTGATCGTGATACTCGGCGTCACGGCGGTGATCAGCTTCGCGTTCTTCCTCGTCTGGGAGCTGACCGAAGCGAATCCGATTGTCGACCTGCGGCTCTTTACGCAGCGCAATTTCCTTGGCGGCACGATTGCGATTTCAGTCGCTTACGGGGTGTTCTTCGGCAATCTGGTGTTGCTGCCGCAATGGATGCAGGAATACCTGAACTACCGCTCGGTGGATGCTGGCCTCGTCACCGCGCCGCTTGGCATCTTCGCGGTGATTCTCGCGCCGGTGATGGGACGCGTGCTGCCGCGCTCGGATGCGCGCGTGATCGCGACACTCGCGTTTATCGGCTTTGCGATCGTGTTTTACATGCGCTCCCGATACGTGATCGAAATCGACACGTGGCATCTCGTGCTGCCTACGCTGCTGCAAGGCATCCCGATGGCATTGTTCTTTGTGCCGCTGACCGCGATTATCCTTTCAGGTCAGGCGCCGCAAAAGATTCCGGCGGCCGCGGGCCTATCGAATTTTGCGCGGGTATTTTGCGGCGCGGTGGGCACTTCGATTGCCGGCAACGAGTGGAATAACCGCACCGTGCTGCATCATGCGCGGCTCACAGAGCAGGCCAGCATCAACAATCCGCTGTTTAACCAGCAGATGGATTCGACTCAGTCGCTGCTGCATCTGGACACGCAATCGGCGCATGCCATGTTCGATTTCACCGTGAATACGCAAGCCGCGATGATGGGTCTGAACGATATTTTCTTTATCTCGGCGATCATCTTCATTCTGATCATTCCGCTGATCTGGATCACACGGCCCGCAAAAGGCGGTGGCGGCCCGGATGCGGCTGGCGCGCACTGACTAGGCGGGTTGATCCTGCGCACTGATCCTGAGCATTGATATAGCGTGGTTGAGATGGCGTGGTTGATCCAGCGTGTTCCGCGGTGTACTGAACCCTTCGAAACGCCGGTGCTAGCGAAAGTACCGTGCCGGCGTTTCGCCCAGTACATCTTTAAAGACCGCGATAAACGACGACACGTCGTTATAGCCCACCGCCTGCGCCACTTGCGTGACGCTAAGACCCGCAGCGAGGCGTTCGAGCGCGGTCAACAACCTGAGTTGCTGTCGCCATTGGCCGAATGTCTGCCCCGTCTCCTTGACGAACAGACGCGCCGCGGTACGCGCCGTCACACCAGCGGTCTCAGCGAGTTCGTCGAGAATGGCCTGCTCTGCGGGGTCCGCAATCAGCATGTCTGAAATCCGGGCAATACGTGGATCGCCCGGCAGCCTGAGCCCCAAGGGCGCTGCAGGTAAATCCGGCAAACGGTCGAGCAGCACCTGGACGAGCCGCGCCTCACGCCCTTCGGGCGCGTATGACACGTCAATCCCGGCCACCGCGATTATCAATTCTTCAGTGAGCCGGTCGACCTCGACGACGCCGAACTGTGCGGGGACCGACGCCGCGTCCGATTCGAGTTGCAGACTATGCAGGTGGATCGCTGCCGACGAGCGCACTTTGTGCAGCACACCCGGCAACACCCAGATCGCACGATGCGGCGGCACAACCCAGTGTCCCGCTTCGGCATTCACCACCAGCACCCCTTCGCTGACATGAATCAGGCGGGCGCGCCGGCTGGTCTGCCAAGGATCGTCCATCACCTCGTGGCGTTGCGCCGATACGATTACGGCGTTCTCCGCCGGATTCGGCTCGAAGGTTTCCATCATCCTGTCTGTTTTACCCTGTTTGGCGTCAAAACCCTGCAAGGTTAGCATGGATGGCACGAAATTGACGCGGACCTGCCCGCCCCGCTCTGGCACGCTGTGGGACCACCTGACGCCGCCATCCGCAGCGGCTTGCCAGTAAAATCCCGCGATCCACGCTCGCTCATGCCTATGAACTATCCCAGCATCCTCGAACAGATCCATCAGGACCTGCAGCCCTATCTCGGGAACGGCCGCGTCGCCGACTACATTCCCGAGCTGGCGAGCGTGCCCGCAAACAGCTTCGGCATGGCCATCGTCACAACCAGCGGCGAGGTGTTCCGCATCGGCCAGGCGGATACGCGGTTTTCGATTCAAAGCATCTCGAAGCTGTTCGCCTGCACGATGGCCTTCCGGTTGCTCGGCGACGACCTCTGGAAGCGGGTGGGACGTGAGCCTTCAGGCACGCCGTTCAATTCGCTGGTGCAACTGGAGGCTGAACGGGGCAAGCCACGTAACCCTTTTATCAACGCCGGTGCATTGGTCGTCACGGATGTCCTGTGTCGCCGCTTCGTGCAGGCCGAGACTGCGCTGGTCGAATTCATGCGGCGACTGACCGGCGAGTCTACGATCGACTACGATTTGCGCGTCGCGCAATCGGAGTTGCAGAACGCGGATCGCAACCAGGCCATGGCGCATTTCATCGCGAGCTTCGGCAATATGGAAATGCCGGTCCATGCGGTAGTCGACGCGTATTGCCGCCAGTGCGCGATCTCAATGAGCTGCGTGGAACTGGCAAAAGCGGCGCTATTTCTGAGCAATCACGGCGTGGTACCGTCGACCGGCGAGCGGATTCTCGACAGCAGTTCGGCCAAGCGCCTGTCCGCTTTGATGTTGACCTGCGGGACGTATGACGCGGCGGGAGACTTTGTTTATCGCGTGGGGCTGCCGGCCAAGAGCGGCGTGGGCGGGGGTATTGTTGCGGTGCTGCCCGGTGAGATGGCGGTGTGCGTGTGGTCGCCGGGACTGGACAGCAATGGAAATTCGCTGGCGGGGGTGCTGGCGCTGGAGTGGTTGACGACTTATACGGGGCAGTCGATTTTTTGACGCCGCCGTTGCAGGCGACCCCTTGGGTTCATTTCCACTGAGTACGGGCTTGACCGAGGCCGAAGTTTTACTCCGGCAAGCCCCGACCCACAAGCGTCGCTCATTGCCGTCTAAAGCGCTTTAAGCGGCCATTCACCGTCGATGCCGTACCCGCCCGTTTGGGTTCCTTACAAAAGTGCAAGGCGACCCAATACGTGGATACCGACCTGATTGCGCGGTTTGTGCGATCATTGCGCCCAAAGTCGGGCGCTGACGCGGCCGACACGCTTTGGCATGTGATCGCGCCCCAATCGAGCGCTCAGCACCTTCTAGAGCATCGTTGCGGGTCGCCGCAGAGTAAATGATTATTGAGGAGTATTTGCAGCATGGGAGTGCCAATTTCGCAGGCCTGGACGGTCGCCAGCTACGTCCTTAAGCAAAAGCTGCTACGGCGAAGCCGATATCCGCTCGTGCTCATGCTCGAGCCGCTCATGCGCTGCAATCTGGCGTGCGCGGGCTGCGGGAAAATCCAGTACCCGGCCCACGTTCTGAAGACGGAACTCACGCCCGAGGAATGCTTTGCGGCAGTCGAGGAATGCGGAACGCCGATGGTAGCGATCCCCGGCGGAGAGCCGCTCTTGCATCCACGGATGCCCGAGATCGTCGCCGGCCTCGTTGCGCGCAAGAAGTATGTGTATATGTGCACGAACGCGTTGCTGCTTGCGAAGAACCTGCATCTCTTCAAGCCGAGCAAGTACCTGTCGTTCTCGGTTCACGTCGACGGTCAGCGCGAACATCACGATTTTGCGGTGTGCCGTGAAGGCGGCTACGACATCGCGATGGAAGGCGTGCGGGCGGCGGTCGCGGCAGGTTTCCGCGTCACCACCAACACAACACTGTTTGACGGCGCAGATCCGAACAGCGTCCGTCTGCACTTCGACGAAATGATGGAAGCGGGCGTCGAAAGTATGATGGTGTCGCCCGGCTACACGTACGACA
Source organism: Paraburkholderia sp. (assembly GCF_049581445.1). Classification (GTDB taxonomy): domain Bacteria; phylum Pseudomonadota; class Gammaproteobacteria; order Burkholderiales; family Burkholderiaceae; genus Paraburkholderia. The sequence goes on from NZ_JBAURZ010000351.1 coordinate 5,972, forward strand.
AGGCGCCGGACCAGAAACACTTTCTGGGCCGCGCACGTTCGAAGAAGCTGTTTCGCTCGATCCTCTCGAACCGGAAGAAGAGCTGGCGCTTCAACGCGTCGCCGATCTTCATGGAATTCCTGATGGGCAAGAAGGACCTCACGTGCACGCCGTGGGGCATGCCCACATACAGCATCTTCGGTTGGCAAAAGCCGTGCTATCTGCTTCAGGATGGCTATGCGGACAGCTTCGACGAGCTGATGGAAAGCGTGAAGTGGTCGGAGTACGGCACGGAAAGCGGCAATCCGAAATGCGCGAACTGCATGGTGCACTCGGGTTACGAGGCCAGCGGCGTAAATTACACGTTTGGCTCGTTCAAGGGTCTGTTCCAGACGGTCAAGGCGATGCTGTTCGATCGCTATGAGGACCGCGAGGCGACCGAGATACTCGCTGGATGGAAGAAGACAACGCACGAAGTGCCGATGGTTTTCGTCCCGAAGGCTCAGCGCACCAATGCCGCGAAGAGCGAAGTGGTCCAGGCAGCCTCGCAACCGGCCGCCGCAGTTGCTCCGGATCAGATGGAGACGGCCGCTGGCACGGAGCACGAGTTTCTCCAGGGCTGGACGCCGGAGCTGACCACTGAAGCACAAGTGCGGGAAGCGATGGAAAAGGCTTTCGACTATCGCGGCGACGTCACAATCACGCGCAAGGATGGCTCGACGATTGCGGGCTACCTTTACGACCGCCAATACGGCGCGGCTTTCGCGGACTGCTTCGTGCGGATCATTCCGACTGGCAAGCAGGCCAAAGAAGTGGTGCCGTACGCGCAGATCGGCGCAATCGGCTTCACCGGCAAGGATACGGCCGCTGGCAAGACCTTCGAAAACTGGGTCAAACGATACTGGGAAAAGAAAGCCGCTGGCGAGCAGAACATCCAGATCGAGCCTGAAACGCTGGATGAATAACTGAACGGTGCGCCCAACCCGCCGGCCTGCCCGGCGGGCACCTTGCAAATCTGAATCGAGCCAGCGCGACCTTCCTGTCGTCAGTCAGCCTTCCCCAAGTCTCGCAGGCGCTTGCCGCCCATCAGGTTCTGTCCAATGCGTTCGAGCGACACACCGCGAGTCTCGGGGACGTAAAGAAACACCACCACGCCGAACGCGACGTTCAAGATCGCGTAAAGCAGGTAGGTATTCGACTCGCCAATCCACGAGAGCAGGCTAAGGAAGGTTGCCGCGACAACCATGTTGGCTGCCCAGTTCACGAAGGTCGACACAGCAATGCCGAAGTCGCGCCCTTGCTGCGGCTGGATCTCGGAGCAGAGAATCCACACAAGCGGACCTGCGGACATAGCGAAGCCGGCAATGAACAGCAGCAATGACCCGACTGCCCACATTCTCGATGCCAGGTCCGCAATGCCGACGTGAAGCAGGAAGGCCAGCGCAGCCATGCCAAACGCCATGACGGCACACCCAACGTAAAGGATCGGCTTACGCCCCCAGCGATCCACCAACGCAATTGCGCCGAAGGTGGCAATGACGTTGACGAGTCCAACGATGACCGTTGCCCACAGTTGGTGTTCGTGCGTCGAGAAACCCGCAAGACCAAAGATTCGCGGCGCGTAGTACATCACCACGTTGATACCCGTGACCTGTTGGAATATCTGCAGAATCGCGCCAAGCATCACTGAGCGGCGAAAATTCGAGTTCGTGCGCAGCAGTCCCCATCCTTGCTTCGGCTGCGCATTCTGCGCCTTCACCTCGCGGATTTCCGTGTCGACGTCGTCAGGGTTGTTGTACAGACGCTGCAGTACCGCTTTCGCTTCGCGCGTCCGATTGCGTTGCAGCAGCCAGCGCGGGCTATCCGGCAGCGCAAGGACACCCAGCAGGAAGAGCACGGCCGGGATCGCGATGACGCCGAGCATCCAGCGCCAGTCGGCGACATAGCTGAGTCCGATATTGGAAAGAAATGCAGCCAGAATGCCCACGGTGATCATCAATTGATAGGCGGAGATCATCGCGCCTCGCACATGCCGCGGGGCGATTTCCGACAGATACAGCGGCGCGGTAAAGGACGCCACGCCAACCGCGAGCCCCAGCAGCAGTCGCGCGGCGATCAGGTGCGCCGGATTGGGCGCGAATCCCGACCAGAGCGAGCCGGCGATGAACATGATCGCGGCCAAGCCAAGCGAATAGCGGCGGCCCATGCGCCACGACAACCAGCCCGCGCCAACCGCGCCGAGTGCCGCGCCGACCATCATTGAACTGACGATCCATTCCTGCACGTGGTCGTTAAGCGTGAACTGCTTCGCGATGAAGGGCAGCGCGCCGGAGATTACGCCGATATCCAGTCCGAAGAGGAGACCAGCCAAGGCTGCCATCAGGCAGACGAACCATCCATACCGGCTCGCGCGGGCCGGAACTACAGCGGTGGAATTTATGATGGTGTTCATACTGCGTCTCTACTCCAGTTGTCTTGATACGGCGGGGGCCGTAACCGGGTCGGGGGGAGTCCTGCTCCCTGAATCCGCCCGGTCTTTCGGTCACAGCGATATCATCGACTTGGAGAATTAGAAGCGACTTAGTATGGGAATTCCCGCCCCCTTGTCCATCGATATGTCCAACGCGTAACTCCGTGAGCGCTGATTGCGTTACCTGTCACGCGCCGGAAAGCAACGCTCCGGCGCCGGGGACGATCGGCTCAAGCTTGAGATAATCCAGCATGCGCCGGACGGTGCATACCGCAGTCGAGACGGTGCGAATACCCAGCATGTCTTCGATGCGCTGGATTGCCGGCAACGAAGGCATCTGGACGCACGCGGATGCCACCACCACGTCCGCGCCTTCGGTATTCAGGCCTCGAACGTCTTCGATCAATCGCATCGGGTCGCGCAGACCGACTTCGAGGTTGTCGGGAATCTCGAAGCAGAGGGAATCGATTACCTCAATTCCTTCGTTTTCGATGTACGCAACGACGAGGTCAGTCAAGGGCCGCATGTACGGCGCCATCAGCGAAATCCGGCGGGCGCCCAGGATCTTCAGACCTTCCACCAAAGCTCCCGCCGAGGTCATGACGGGCGCAAGGCAATGATTGGCACGAGCGACCTCCAACAGTTCGCGTTCGGTTTCCCGATGATATCCAGGCCCCATCGCCATGATCGCGACCAGGCATGCCGTGCTCATCACGTCGACACGAGCGTCCGCGAGTTCCGCCGCGCAGCGCAGGCCTTCCTTGTTCATCGCGACCAGTTCTTCCTTCGTGACCTTATGCATTCTCATCCGGCTCGAATGAAAAGTGAACCGTTCGGGACGGATCGCTTCACGGGCGCGCAACATGGCGGGAATTTCAGTTTCCATGGTCGTATTTGAACTCGGAACAATCTGACCAATACGGAAATTTTGAGGCATTTTTCTCTCCAAAAAAATAATTAGCCATCCAAAATAAATGAATGAACTAGTCCGGCATTCCTGCGCCGCGTGTTTCAGGCAAGAACCACGGCAGAACGATACCCAGCAGATATACAGAGCCGAGTGCCAACGCGGCCTGCGACACACCACCGAACGATTTGATCATGCTTCCCGCGATGATCGGGAAGACCCACGCGATCAGACGCGCCGCGTTGAACACGAAGCTGATCGCAGTGGAACGCACGCTGCTGGAAAAGAGTTCGCATGGGTAGATAGCCATCCAGACATAGGCACAACCCAAGGTGAAGAAGCCGTTGATCGGCGCCACAACCATCATCGCTTCGACGCTCGTAGTCAGCTTGTACGTGATGAACGTCGTCACCAGCGCACCGACAAAAGTGAGCGACAGGAACGCGCGCCGGCCGATCAGATCAACCACGAAGCCGGCGATCATGTACGCCGCAATTGCGCCAACTGTGTACACGATCGATATCTTCGAGCCCCACGACAAGGCATCCGGGATTCCTTCGGCTTTAGCGAGCGCGACGGTATAGGTGGGCAGCCAGCTGGAAATGGCCCACCAGCCGACGGTGGTGACGATTGACAGCACGAGGAGAAGCAACGTGCGGCGCAGCGCTACGGGTTCACTGAACAGCTGGGTGAGCGTGAAGGGGCGCTTGTCGGACGCGGATGCGTTGCCTGCACCCGGCTGGGCGCTCGTCGCGCTCCAGCGTTTCTCGCGCACCGCGGTTTGCCATTTCTCCGACTCGTTGACCCCGCGTCGGATGTACAGCACGAAGAACGCGGGGACTGCGCCAAGCACGAACATCAGCCGCCAGGTTTCGGCACCCAGAGGATGGGTTGATGAAAGCGCGTACCACACGAGCGCCGCGATCATCGTGCCCCAGCCAAAGCCCGATTGCAGAAAACCCGCCCCTTTCGCACGAGCCCGCTCTGGCCAGGTTTCCGATAGCAGCGCGACGCCCGTGCTCCATTCGCTGCCCATGGCGAGGCCAGTCAGGAAACGCAGCCCGCACAACACCCAAAAGGTTTGAGAAAACGCGGTCAAACCGGAAAATATCGCGTACAGGAATACGGACCAGAGCATCATCCGCTTGCGTCCGATATAGTCCGCGAGAATCCCGCCGACCAGTCCCCCCGCCCCCCAGCCAAGCAAGGTGATGCCGATGACCAGACCGGCGTACGTCGTAGGGGATGCGGCTTGCTCCGGCGACAGCACGGAATGCATCATCGGACCAAGAACCACGACGAGTGCCAGTGCCTCGTAGCCATCGAAAATCCAGCCGAGAAAGCTCGCCTTCAGCACGCGCCAGTGCATCCCGGTGAGGCCCTCGTACCAGTGAGATCGCGGGCTCAAAGTAAGCTGCTTATGTTCCATCTTTTGTCTCCTTCATATCTTTAAGAGCGTTTTCATACATTCCGGCGCCGGCGTCGCACATCCCGCCAAGGAACAGGACAACGCCGCCTGCCCGACATAGAATCGCGTTGGACGTTGCCCGGCCTCGCGCCCTGACCGATGGTCCTGCGAGGATTGGACTCCATGGCACACAGGATGCCGGTTGCCGCGCGCATTGAGAACTTCTCAATGTTCAATAGAGGCATCGTGAAATGCGATGGGTCCTACCTGGCTGGATATCCCACACGAAGGAGTGAAGATGCGTGTCTCAGCAGATCGGCCGTTGCGACTCGACATGGAGTCTCTGCGGATTTTCGTGGCTGTTATTGAGGAGGGCAGCATTGCTGCGGCGGCAGCCCGCACGCATATCGTGGCATCGGCCGTCAGCAAGCGCGTATCAGACCTCGAAGACGACGCTGGCACGCCACTGTTATATCGGCACAGCCGAGGGGTTCAGGCTACGCCAGCGGGCGAGGCGCTCTATCATCACGCGAAACGGCTTAGTGAGCACTTGCAGCAAATTTCGGACGAATTGTCTGAATATTCGGCAGGATTGAGGGGCCATACCCGCATTTATGTGAACTTTACCGCCATGGTTCAGTATCTGCCCGGTGTGCTGCGCTCCTTTCTGCGCGCAAATCCGAAAGTTCGGATCGATATGGTCGAGAAATCGAGCGATGAAGTGGTGCAGGCGATCGCAAGCGGCGTCGCCGATCTCGGCATCTGCTCGGCCACCGAGGACTCCCTCGGCGATCTGCAGTGGCGTCCATACAGCATCGATAAGCTGATCGTGATCGTGCCGTCGGAACATCGGCTTGCCGGGCACACCAGCATGACGTTCTCGGAAGCCCTGGAGGACGACTTCGTCAGCATGCCGTACGGTACGTCGATTTCGAAATTGTGTCGCGCCGCGGCTGAGCGTGCCGGCAGGCGGCTTCGCGTGCGGATAGAGGTGACAAGCTTCGAGGGCGTCCGCAACATGGTCAGCGCGGGCCTCGGCATTGGGGTGCTCCCCATGGGAAGCGTGACACCGTATGCGGATTCGGCGCCGTTTCGCGTCGTTGAACTTGACGAACCGTGGTCGCTACGGCCACTGTCGATCATCGCACGCAATTTCGACACGCTGCCGCTTCCGGCGCGCATGCTGGTCGACCACATCGACAAGTACCAGGCCAATGTGTGATGAGCACAGTTACACGTCGATGGCGAGCCGCTCGACAACCCGCTCCCTTTGCGCGAATTACCCACATGCGCGCGAGTGAGCCTCGGCTGCCCAGGCTTCGGCGTCGGCTCCGGCCGGGATGCGCATCGGCGCTGAAGGATCGGTCGCCGCGCGCCACACCGCTTCGGCGACATCCTGGGTCCGGGTGATCGGGGCAGACGTATCCCCCAGCCGCGCAAAGACCTCCTTGACGAGATCGGCATAGGCCTCGTGGTCGAGGCCGTGCATATGGGCGCGCGCGTTGTCTCCGAAGCAGGTGTCGGGTGAACGTCCCGGCAGCACCAGGCGCGCACGCACGCCAAACTGTTCGAGTTCCAGCGCCATCGACTCCGTGAATGCGTTCACCGCCGCCTTGCTCGCACGGTACGCGGCAATCAGAGGCAGGGCCTTCAGCGTCACACTCGACGTGACGTTCACAATCACGCCGGCTCTGCGCTGGCGAAACTGGGGCAACACCGCTTGCGTCAATGCGATCGTGCCAAAGGTATTGGTTTCGAAAATATCGCGTACCGTTGCGATCGGGACCAACTCGGACGGGGACGCCGCACCGAAGCCCGCGTTGTTGACGAGGACGTCGATCGGGCCGGCTGCCTCGACAGTCTCGCGGATACTGTCCGGATTCGTGACGTCGAGCGCCAGCACGCGCAGACGCCCGGAAGGCGGCAGCACGTCGGCACGCGGCGTGCGCATCGTGGCGATGACCTGCCAGTCGCGCGCCACGAAGTACCGGGCGATTTCGAGACCAAATCCGGAGGAGCAACCGGTAATCAGTACGGTGTTCATGGGATTCCTATAGGGGTACGTGTCCATACGATAGATCGCCAGAGTCGTACTTGCTACAGTCGACACGCTGGGCAACGGCGAATTCAGGATCGGTGACCCCGATACCCCCATCGACATGCGCATGGTGGCCGGCCACTGCAGCTTCGGCTCACCAGATGCGTCCCTGCTGCTCTCGCTGCTGCCGCAGCTCGTGCATGTCCGAGGCGAACAGCGGTTGGCCACGCTCGTGCAACTGGTGCGAGAGGAAACACGCGAGCAGCGGCCTGCTCGTGAGGTCGTGCTCTCACGACTGCTGGAAGTGCTGCTTATCGAAGCGCTGCGGTCCGCGCCGCAGACCCACACGTCGCCGGGCCTGGTG